>VFYY01000141.1 GCA_016871375.1 Acidimicrobiia bacterium | reverse complement strand
GACGCCGCTCGACGAGAAGATCCTGCACCCGCAGGACTTCTACGAGGTGCTGAAGTACCTGCTCAAGCTGCGGCGCAACCCGCAGAACGTGGACGACATCGACCACCTGGGCAACCGCCGCGTCCGCTCCGTGGGCGAGCTCCTCGAGAACCAGTTCCGCATCGGCCTGGTCCGCATGGAGCGCGCCATCAAGGAAAAGATGTCGGTCTACCAGGAAATGGCGACGGCGATGCCGCACGACCTGATCAACGCGAAGCCGGTGATGGCCGCCATTCGCGAGTTCTTCGGGTCGTCGCAGCTCTCGCAGTTCATGGACCAGACCAACCCGCTCTCCGAGATCACGCACAAGCGGCGTCTCTCGGCGCTCGGGCCGGGCGGCCTGTCGCGCGAGCGCGCCGGGTTCGAGGTGCGCGACGTCCATCCGACGCACTACGGGCGCATCTGCCCGATTGAGACGCCGGAAGGCCCGAACATCGGCCTCATCTCGTCGCTGAGCTGCTACGCGCGCATCAACGAGTTCGGCTTCATCGAGTCGCCCTACCGCAAGGTGAAGGACGGCCACGTGGTGGACTACGTGATCGTCACCAACGCCGGCGGCAACCCGAAGTACAAGGTGGGCGACATCGTCGAGGCCGACGAGCTCGTCGGCGCCGACGGCCGGTCGAAGAAGAAGGGCGTCGAGTTCGAGCCCTACTCCTACTACCTCTCCGCGTGGGAGGAGGACCAGTACATCATCGCGCAGGCCAACGCGCCGCTCGACGACAACGGCCGCTTCACGCAGGAGCGCGTGAACTCGCGCCGCGCCGGCGACTTCATCCTCGCCCCGCGCGACGAGGTGCAGTTCATCGACGTCTCGCCGAAGCAGCTCGTCTCCGTCGCCGCCTCGCTCGTGCCGTTCCTCGAGAACGACGACGCGAACCGCGCGCTGATGGGGTCGAACATGCAGCGCCAGGCCGTGCCGCTGCTGCGCGCGCGGTCGCCGTACGTCGGCACCGGCATGGAGTACATCACCGCCCGCGACTCGGGCGCGGTGGTGGTGGCGCGCCGCTCGGGCACCGTCGACTACGTCGACAGCCAGCGCATCGTGGTCCGCGTGGAAGTGCAGTCGGAGACCGCCGACGACCTCTCGAAGGAGATGGGCGCCGACATCTATCCGATGACCAAGTTCAAGCGGTCCAACCAGAACACCTGCATCAACCAGAAGCCGATCGTGCGGGTCGGCCAGCGCGTGCAGAAGGGACAGGTCCTGGCGGACGGCCCGTGCACGGAGCTCGGCGAGCTGGCGCTCGGCCGCAACGTGCTCGTCGCGTTCATGCCGTGGCGCGGCTACAACTTCGAGGACGCGATCCTCGTCTCCGAGAAGATGGTGAAGGAGGACTACTACACCTCCATCCACATCGAGGAGTTCGAGATCGAGGCGCGCGACACCAAGCTCGGCCCCGAGGAGATCACGCGCGACATCCCGAACGTGTCCGAGACGTACCTGCGCGACCTCGACGACAGCGGCATCATCCGCATCGGCGCCTACGTCAAGCCGGGCGACATCCTCGTCGGCAAGGTCACGCCGAAGGGCGAGACGCAGCTGACGCCGGAAGAAAAGCTCCTGCGCGCCATCTTCGGCGAGAAGGCGGGCGACGTGCGCGACGCCTCCCTCATCTGCCCGCCGGGCATCGAGGGGATCATCGTCGGCGTGAAGATCTTCTCGCGCAAGGGCATCGAGAAGGACGATCGGGCCAAGGCCATCGAGGCCGAAGAGCTCGAGATGATGGAGAAGAACCTGCAGGACGAGATCCGCATTCTTCACGACGAGGTGAAGAAGCGCGTCATGCAGATGCTCAACAACCAGACGCTGCGCGCCGACGCCTTCGACGAGTACGGCCGCGAGCGCCTGCTGCGCAAGGGCACGGTGCTCTCGCCCGACGTGCTGCAGGGCATCCCCTACGAGCAGATGGTCCGCCTGAAGATCCAGAGCGACGACCCGCGGCTCGAGGGCGACCTGCGGCTGCTCGAGGAGCGCACCGAGCGGCAGGTCGAGGTCATCCGCCAGCTGTTCGAGGAGAAGAAGGAGAAGATCCGCCGCGGCGACGAGCTGCCGCCGGGCGTGATCAAGCTGGTCAAGGTCTACGTGGCGATGAAGCGCAAGCTGTCGGTCGGCGACAAGATGGCCGGCCGCCACGGCAACAAGGGCGTCATCGCGCGCATCCTCCCCGAGGAGGACATGCCGTACCTGCCGGACGGCACGCCGGTCGAGATCGTCCTCAACCCGCTCGGCGTTCCCTCGCGCATGAACGTCGGCCAGATCCTCGAGACCCACCTCGGCTGGGCCGCGCACGCCCTCGGCCTCTACTTCGCGACGCCGGTGTTCGACGGCGCCACGGAGAACGAGATCAAGAACTGGCTCGAGCAGGCGGGCCTGCCGAAGAGCGGCAAGACGCCGCTCTACGACGGCATGACCGGGCAGCACTTCGAGCAGGACGTGACGGTGGGCTACATCTACATGCTCAAGCTGTCGCACCTGGTCGACGACAAGATCCACGCCCGGTCGATCGGGCCGTACTCGCTGATCACCCAGCAGCCGCTCGGCGGCAAGGCGCAGTTCGGCGGCCAGCGCTTCGGCGAGATGGAAGTGTGGGCGCTCGAGGCCTACGGCTCGGCGCACATCCTCCAGGAGCTGCTCACGGCGAAGTCGGACGACGTGACCGGCCGCGCCAAGATCTACGAGGCCATCGTGAAGGGCGACGCGTCGTTCACGCCGGGCCTGCCGGAGTCGTTCAACGTCCTGATCCGCGAGCTGCAGTCGCTCTGCCTGGACGTCGAGCTGATCTCCACCAAGAAGAAGACGGAGCCGCTGCCGGCCACTGACGGCGAGCCGGTACTGGAGCAGGTATAGATGAGACCTAGTTTCCACGACAGCAAGACGACGCTGCGCGCCGACTTCGACGCGATCCGCATCTCGCTCGCCTCGCCCGACAAGATCCTGTCGTGGTCCTTCGGCGAGGTGACGAAGCCGGAGACGATCAACTACCGCACGTTCAAGCCGGAGCGCGACGGCCTGTTCTGCGCGAAGATCTTCGGCCCGATCACCGACTGGGAGTGCCTCTGCGGCAAGTACAAGCGCATGAAGCACCGCGGCGTGATCTGCGACAAGTGCGGCGTCGAGGTGACGCAGGCCAAGGTGCGCCGCGAGCGGCTCGGCCACATCACGCTCGCCACGCCCGTCAGCCACGTGTGGTTCTTCAAGGGGCTGCCGAGCCGCATCGGCCACCTCCTCGACATCTCGCTGCGCGATCTCGAGCGCATCCTCTACTTCGAGGGCTACGTCGTCATCGACCCGGCCGACACGGAGCTGAAGCAGAACCAGCTGCTCAACGAGGAGCAGTACCGCAAGGCGCGCGAGGACCACGGCGGCAAGTTCCGCGCGCAGATGGGCGCGGAGGCGATCAAGGAGCTGCTCAAGCGCGTCAACATCGAGAAGCTGGCCGAGGAGCTGCGCGTCAAGATGCGCACCGAGAACTCGGTGCAGAAGAAGCTGAAGTTCGCCAAGCGGCTGAAGGTGGTCGACAGCTTCCGCAAGTCGAACAACCAGCCGAACTGGATGATCCTCGACGTCATCCCGGTCATCCCGCCGGAGCTGCGCCCGCTCGTGCCGCTCGACGGCGGCCGCTTCGCGACCTCGGACCTCAACGACCTCTACCGGCGCGTCATCAACCGCAACAACCGGTTGAAGAAGCTGATGGAGCTGAAGGCGCCGGACGTCATCATCAGAAACGAAAAGCGCATGCTGCAGGAGGCCGTCGATGCGCTCTTCGACAACGGGCGCCGCGGCCGCGTGCTGCGCGGGGCGAACAACCGTCCGCTCAAGTCGCTGTCGGACACGCTGAAGGGCAAGCAGGGGCGCTTCCGCCAGAACCTGCTCGGCAAGCGCGTCGACTACTCGGGCCGCTCGGTCATCGTCGTCGGGCCGGAGCTCAAGCTGCACCAGTGCGGGCTGCCCAAGAAGATGGCGCTCGAGCTGTTCAAGCCGTTCATCTACAACAAGCTCGAGGAGCGGCAGCTCGTCGCCACCATCAAGGAGGCGAAGGAGATGGTGGAGCAGCAGCGGCCGGAGGTGTGGGACATCCTCGAGGAGGTGATCCGCGAGCACCCGGTGCTGCTCAACCGCGCGCCGACGCTGCACCGCCTGGGCATCCAGGCGTTCGAGCCGGTGCTGGTCGAGGGCAAGGCGATCCGCATCCACCCGCTCGTCTGCACGGCGTTCAACGCCGACTTCGACGGCGACCAGATGGCGGTGCACATCCCGCTGTCGCCGGAGGCGCAGATCGAGGCGTCGGTGCTGATGATGTCGTCCAACAACATCCTCAGCCCCGCCAACGGCGCCCCGATCGCGGTGCCGTCGCAGGACATCGTCCTCGGCTGCTACTACCTGACCAAGGCCAAGCCCGGCGCCAAGGGCGAGGGGCGCGCGTTCGGCAACACGGAGGACGTGCTGCTGGCGCTCGAGGCCGGCGAGCTGGAGACACTGTCGCCGGTCCGCCTGCGCTACACGGGCGCGCTGATGGACCTGACGACGGCGCGCGACGACCAGGACGTGCTGCACACGGAAGTGCAGCAGGTGGACGCCAAGATCATCAACACGACGGTGGGCCGCGTCATCCTCAACGAGCAGCTGCCCGACGCCATGCCGTACGTCAACGGCCTGCTCAAGAAGAAGGGGCTGCAGCAGCTCGTCCAGAAGGGCTACCTGGACTTCGGCCTCGAGCGCACCGTGGAGATGCTCGACGCGCTGAAGAACCTCGGCTTCACCTACGCGACGCGGTCGGGCCTGTCGATCGGCATCGACGACCTGATCATCCCGGGCAACAAGCACCAGCTCGTGGACAACGCGCGCAACGAGGTGATCAAGGTCGAGCAGCAGTATCTCGAGGGCGCCATCACCAACGGCGAGCGCTACAACAAGATCATCGCCGTCTGGTCGGAGGTCACCGAGAAGATTGCCGACGAGATGTTCGGCGAGATGGCCGAGCTCAACGAGACCGGCCGCGCCTTCAACCCGGTCTACATCATGGCCGACTCGGGCGCCCGCGGCTCGAAGCAGCAGATCCGGCAGCTCGCCGGCATGCGCGGCCTGATGGCGAAGCCGTCGGGTGAAATCATCGAGACGCCGATCACGTCGAACTTCCGTGAGGGCCTCACCGTGCTGCAGTACTTCATCTCCACGCACGGCGCGCGCAAGGGCCTCGCGGACACGGCGCTGAAGACGGCCGACTCGGGCTACCTGACGCGCCGCCTCGTGGACGTGGCGCAGGACGTCATCATCTCGGAGATCGACTGCGGCACGCTCGACGGCATCGAGGCGCGGGCGATTGTCGAGTCGGGCGAGATCATCGAGCCGCTGCGCGACCGCATCGTCGGCCGCGTGACGCTCGAGAAGATCGTGGACCCGTTCAGCACCGACACCATCGTCGAGGTCAACGAGGAGATCGACGAGGACAAGGCGTCGGCGGTGCAGGAGGGCGGCATCGAGAAGGTCAAGATCCGCTCGGTGCTGACGTGCGCGGCGCGCCGCGGCGTGTGCGCGCGCTGCTACGGCCGCGACCTCGCCACCGGCCGGCTCGTGGAGCTCGGCCAGGCGGTGGGCGTCATCGCCGCCCAGTCGATCGGCGAGCCCGGCACGCAGCTGACGATGCGCACCTTCCACATCGGCGGCACGGCGTCGCGCGTGTCCGAGCAGAACACGCTCGACGCCAAGCACGCGGGCGTCGTCCGCTACCAGGGGCTGCAGGTCGTCGAGACGCACAAGGAAGGCGGCCAGCTGATCGTCATGAACCGCAACGGCTCGCTCGTCATCCAGGACGACAAGGGCCGCGACCGCGAGCGCTATCCGATCGTCTACGGCGCGCGCCTCAAGGTGAGGGACGGCCAGAAGGTGGAGGTCGGCCAGACGCTCGTCGAGTGGGATCCCTACACGTTCTCGATCCTCACGGAGGAGCCGGGGACGATCAAGTTCAAGGACATCCTCGAGGGCGTCACCGTGCACGAGGAAGTGGACGAGGTCACCGGCCTCTCGCGCTTCATCATCGTGGACTCGCCCGACGAGAAGAAGCAGCCGACGATCGAGATCCGCGACAAGACGGGCAAGGTCGTGCGCAAGTACCACATGCCGTCGCACGCGCACCTGATGGTGCAGGACGGCGAGACGGTGGAGGCCGGCGACGTGCTGGCGAAGATCCCGCGCGAGACGACGAAGACGAAGGACATCACGGGCGGCCTGCCGCGCGTGGTGGAGCTCTTCGAGGCGCGCAAGCCGCGCGACCCGGCGGTCATCTCCGAGATCGACGGCGTGGTGAAGGAAGGCGGCGTCGTCAAGGGGCAGCGCAAGGTCATCATCGTCCCCGACGACGGGACCGAGCAGCGGGAGTACGCGCTGCCGCGCGGCGTGCACGTCAACGTGCACGAGGGCGAGCGCGTGCGCGCGGGCGAGCAGCTCATGGACGGCCCGAGCAACCCGCACGACATCCTGCGGGTGCTGGGCGAGAAGGAGCTGCAGAAGTACCTGGTGAACGAGATCCAGGAGGTCTACCGGCTGCAGGGCGTGAACATCAACGACAAGCACATCGAGGTCATCGCGCGGCAGATGATGCGCTGGGTGAAGATCGAGGACGTGGGCGACACCGAGTTCCTCATCGACGAGCAGGTGGACAAGTTCCGCTTCCTCGAGGAGAACGAGCGGGTGATCGGCGCGGGCGCGCGGCCGGCGACGGCGCAGCCGCTGCTGCTCGGCATCACGAAGGCGTCGCTCTCGACCGACTCGTTCATCTCGGCGGCGTCGTTCCAGGAGACGACGCGCGTGCTGACCGAGGCGTCGATCTCCGGGAAGATCGACCACCTGCGCGGGCTGAAGGAGAACGTGACCATGGGCCGGCTGATCCCGGCGGGCACGGGCTTCGAGTGGTATCGCCACGTGCGCATCCCGGCGGACGAGCCGCCGCCGCCGCCGGCGCCGCCGCAGCCGACCGAGGACGATCTCGATCTGGATCGCGAGATCGAGTACGCGTTCGACACGGAGGAGCCGATGCTCGGCCGTCCTCCGGCCGGCGACGTAGAATAAGCAGGCAGCCGGCAGCAGGCAGCCGGCAGTGCGTAGTGTCCGGCTTCAGCCGGACCACACCAACAGGTGCAGGGGCCGACCTTTCCACCGTAGCGCCAGGCGCGAAGGTGGGCACGTCGGCCCTTTCTTGTACGATTGGCCTGGATGCAGGAGAACGATCGCAAGACGCTTCCATGCGGGTGTGAGGTGCAGACGAGCCGCGATTTTCTCGGTCGCGTCGTCGGCACGATCGTCACGCGGGGCAGCGAGTGCCCCCGGCACGAGCACGCGGCCGGTCAGGTGGTCGTGATGCCTGGCCGTGACAATGCGAGGCCCGGGGACCGGTGACCGGGCCAGCCCTGACAGCAAGGAGTCTCGTGATGCCTCGCGCAGTGTGGAACGGCGCAGTGCTGGCGGACGCGCCGGCGGACGCGATCGAAATGGTCGAGGGGAATGTCTACTTTCCCATCGACGCCGTCCGGCAGGAGTTCCTGCAGGCGAGCGACACGCACACGGTCTGCGGATGGAAGGGAACGGCCAGCTACTACGACGTCGTGGTCAACGGCGAGCGGAACAAGGACGCCGCCTGGTATTACCCGACTCCCAAGGACGCCGCGAAGCAGTTCGCCGGCCGTGTCGCGTTCTGGCGCGGCGTGCAGGTCGAGCGGTAACACGTCGTCGCCGTGAGCAACCGGTAGCACGGCGTCGGCCGCCGCGTGGGGGTGCTGTCGAAGGGCTTTCTGTCGTACCGGCTCCGCTGGACCGCGACCACGACCGAGGTCGATCGGCCGCGGCACCTGGCCGTTCGCGCCGAAGGCGATTTCGAGGGCGACGGCCGGTGGGAGCTGACCGATCGCGGCGGGCAGACGGAGGCCACGTATTACTGGACCATCGAGGCGAACAAGCCGCTGCTGCGGTATCTGTCGTTCCTGCTGCGGCCCGTGTTCGCCGCCAATCACCGCTGGGCCATGGCGCGCGGCGAAGAGAGCCTCCGCCGCGAACTGGCGCGCCGCCACCCGGGTGGCGGAAGATAATGCGCCGATGACCCTGACGCGCACGAACCCCTCATCTCTGTCTGCGCCCGCCGGATACACGCACGTCGTCGACGTGGCAGCCGGCGCGAGAACGATCTACATTGCCGGCCAGGTCGCCTTCGATCAGGCCCGCCAGGTGGTGGGCGTCGGCGACATGGCCGCGCAGACCGAGCAGGTGTTCAGGAACCTGCAGGCCGCGCTCGCGGCCGCGGGCGCGACCTTCGCGGACGTCGTGAAAATGACGACGTACGTGACGGATATGGGGCAGGCGGCCGTGATCCGCGCGGCGCGGGCCCGCTACTTCGGCGAGACGCTGCCCGCTAGCACCCTCGTTGGCGTGAGCGCGCTGGCGCATCCCGATTTGATGGTCGAAATTGAAGTGATCGCGGCAGTCCGGTCGAAGGCAGGGTCGTGAATCGGCGCGCATTCCTCGGAACGACATTGGCCGCCGCGGCAGCGGCGGCGGCGCGCACTGGTGCGCAGGGCGCAGCGCCCGTGACGCTGAGCGAATGGCTCAATGCCTCACCGGCCATGCGCGAGCGGGGTGTGGCCGCCTGTCTCGAACGGATTCGCGCGCTCGACGGATCGATCCACGCCTGGGTGGAGGTGAGCCCCCGGCGGCAGACCGGCGGCGGCCCGCTCGCCGGGATTCCGTTTGGCGCGAAGGACATCATGGAGACGCGCGGCCTGCCCACCGAGTACGGCTCGCCGATCTACAAGGGGCGGCAGGGCTCGTCCGATGCCGCGATCGTCAGCGAGCTCGAGCGCCGCGGCGCCGTGCTGCTCGGCAAGACGCACACGACCTCGTTTGCCTACCGGACGCCGGGCCCGACGCGGAACCCGCGAAACCGCGAACACACCCCGGGCGGCAGCTCGAGCGGATCGGCCGCCGCGGTCGCCGCCGGCATGGCGCCCTTTGCGCTCGGCACGCAGACGCGCGGGTCCGTGCTGCGGCCGGCGTCGTACTGCGGCGTCACCGGCTTCAAGATGACGTACGGGCGCATGCCGCTGGACGGCGTGCTGCCGTTCGCGGCGTCGCTCGACACGCTGGGTTTCTTCACGCACACGCCCACCGACATGGTCGCGCTGTGGGGCGCGCTCGGCCATCAGACGACGGCGAGCGAGCGCGTCACGCTGGGCGTGCCAGAGCCGATGCCGCGGGGCATCGAGCCGGCGATGGCGGCAGCATTTCAGCAGACGGTGGCGCGTCTTGCCGGTGCCGGCGCGTCCCTGCGAAAGATCGACATTGCCGGACTCCTGGCACGCGTATCCGACGCGGGAAACACCGTCATGTTCTATGAGGGCGCGCAGTTTCACCGGGAGCGCTACAAGGAGCACGGCGATCGGCTCGCCGACATGGCCGAACTGGTGCGCAAGGGTCTTCAGATTCCGGCGGCCGACTACGAGCAGGCCCGGCGCGTGATTGCCGACGGCGCCCGGGAGATCGCGAAGCTGTACGCCGCGACGCCGGTCATGCTCGTGCCTGCTGCGACGGGGCCGGCCCCTCGCGGCCTCTCGAGCACGGGTGACGCCGAGGCGAACGCGCCATGGACGGCGCTCGGCACACCCGCGATCTCCCTTCCGATGCCGGTCGCAACCGGCGCCCTGCCGCTCGGCCTGCAGCTCACGGCGGCTCGCAACCAGGACGCCCAGGTCCTGCGCACGGCGGTGTGGGTGCACGGCCTGCTGCGGCGCTGAGTCCGTGCCCGCCGCCGGCTACTCGGGCACGCCGCTCGCGAAGAAGCCGGGGATCAAGGCCGACACGCGTGCTGTTGCTGTCCGCCCCTGACGAGTACGCGGAGCTGCTCGCGCCGCCACCGCCGCCGCAGCCGACAGTCGAGTAGCTTCTCTTGTCTCTGATTGATGCAGATGTAGGGGCCGACCTTCCCCGCCTCCGCTGTGCTTCGCGGGGCAGGCAGGTCGGCCCGACTGTCGTGGGGGCCTGCTTCAGCCGGCTGTCCGGCGCACCCGCAAGCGTCTTGCCAGCGCATGGCGACGATGGCATCGTCGTCGCATGGAGCCGCGTCAACCAAAGCTGCTCGACCGCGTGCGCGAAGCGATTCGGGCCCGTCACTACAGCCCGCGGACTGAGCGGGCGTACGTCTCGTGGATTCGACGGTTCATCGTGTTCCACCGCAAGCGGCATCCGAGAGAGATGGGCGCGGCGGAGGTGGAGGCGTTCCTGTCGGCGCTGGCCACGGTGGGGCGGGTGAGTGCGTCGACGCAGAATCAGGCGTTGAGCGCCCTGCTGTTTCTGTACGGCGAGGTGCTCGGGGTTGCGATGGACGGTCTGGCCGGCGTCGTCAGGGCGCGCAAGCCGCATCGCCTGCCGGTGGTTCTGACACGAGACGAGGTTCGCCATGTGCTGGCGGAGCTGCGGGGAAGCGTCCGGCTGGCTGCGCTGTTGATGTATGGGGCCGGGCTTCGGCTGATGGAGTGTGTCGAGCTGCGCGTGAAGGACGTGGATCTCGAGCAGCGGGAGATCCGCGTCCGTGATGGGAAGGGCCGGAAGGACCGGGTCACGGTCCTGCCGCTGGCGGCGGTTGATGCGATCGCCAGGCACCTGGCGCAGGTTCGCGCTCTGCACGCGCGCGACCTCGAGGCGGGAGGCGGATGGGTGGCGCTGCCGGACGCGCTGGCGCGGAAGTACCCGAATGCTGGCCGCGAATGGGGGTGGCAGTGGATCTTCCCGGCCACGCGGACGTACGTCGACGCCGGCAACGGGCAGCGCCGGCGGCATCATCTGCACGAGGCCGTGATCCAGCGGGTGTTCAAGCAGGGCGTCCGGCGTGCGGGGATTGCGAAGGCGGCGACGAGCCACACGCTGCGGCATTCGTTCGCCACGCACCTGCTCGAGGACGGCTACGA
>VFYY01000140.1 GCA_016871375.1 Acidimicrobiia bacterium | reverse complement strand
TGCATCGCCGCGACCGCGCGCTGCGCCTGCGCGCGGAAGCGGTGGATACGAATCTCGCGGTCGAGCGCCAGCGCCCGCGGTCCGGCCAGTGCCGCGAGCTCGCCGGCGGCCCGGCGCCGCGCCAGATCCATCTGGAAGAACCGATCCTGGGCGTGCAGGAAGCCGGTCGCCCGGGCGACGTCCCCGCGCGATGCCCCGCGAACCGACGGGATGCCCAGCGCGTCCCGCTCGATCTCCACGGGCGCCGAGAGGCCCGGCAGCTGCAGCTCGCCGTCGAGCACCGCCAGGCTGCCGCGCAGCTCCGCGCGCGCCCAGAACGCGGCGGCCATCGCCGCCACGAGGAGCACGGCAAGGCCAGCGAGCACGGCGCGCAACACCCGACGCATAATTGGGATCTTAGCCGTGCCTATTCCTTTCCGGTCCGACCTCGAGCCGTTCCTGCGCGAGTTCATCACCACGCATCGCGGCCTGCGGATGGGCAGGATGTTCGGGCTTCCCGCGGGGTATGCGGGACGGCGCCTCTTCGCCTGCCTGATCGAGGACGGCGTGATCGTCCGGTTGCCGACCGACGTCGCGAAGCGCGAGATCACGGCGCGCCGCGGCCGGCCGTTCAGCCCGAAGGGGAAGGCGTCGGGCGCGTGGGTGATGTACCGGCCGCGCGACGCGTCCGCGGCGCGGCGGCTCGCGCCGACGCTCGAGGTCGCCGTGGACGACATCGCGCGGCGCCAAGTGGAGGAGTTGACGGGCGTGACGCTGCGAACGAGGCGTTGATGCGCACACGATACGGCACCTCGCCGTGGACATCCGAGTTTCCCGCCTCACGCCGACCGGCTTTTCCCCGCTTCCGCAGCGACCGCCCCGCCACCGTCGTCATCGTCGGCGCCGGGCTGACGGGGAGCGCCATCGCGTACGCATGCGCGGCCGCGGGGATGGAGCCGGTGGTTCTGGAAGCGGAGCGCATCGGGTCGGGGACGTCCGGCCGCAGCGTCGGCCTGCTGAATACGGGCCCGGGGCCGCTCTTCCGCGACGTCGCCGCCGCGCACGGGCTTCGCGCCGCGCGCCGCGTGTTCGAGACGTGGCGGCGTGGAGCGCTCGACGGCGCCGCGCTGCTGCGCCGGCTGAACATCACGTGCGATCTCGGGCCGGCCGCAGGGGTGCTCGCGGCCCCACGGGAAGACGAGAAGGCGCTTCGTCGTGAGTACGACGCGCGGAGCGAGGCCGGGCTGGACGACGCGTGGCTGAACGCGAAGCAGCTGCAGGGGGCGATGAAGCTCTCAGCGGCGGCCGCGCTGCGCACGCGCGACGGCTTCACCGTGGACCCGTACCGCGCCGCCGTGGGCCTCGCGTCGGCC
This sequence comes from Acidimicrobiia bacterium, assembly GCA_016871375.1. Classification (GTDB taxonomy): domain Bacteria; phylum Acidobacteriota; class Vicinamibacteria; order Vicinamibacterales; family UBA2999; genus VFYY01. The sequence continues at coordinate 9,646 of VFYY01000140.1, read as the reverse complement.
GCCGTCGAGCGCGGGGCGGCGGTCTTCGAGCAGTCGCGCGTGAAGAAGGTGGGCTTCACGCGGAAATACGCCGACGTCATCACGGACGGCGGCACGATTCGCACGACCGCGGTCGTGGTCGCCACGGGATCCGCGACGCCCGAATGGCGGTCGCTCCGGCGCCACTTCAAGCGGCGTGAGCTGTACGCGGTGATGACCGAGCCGCTCGGCGCTGCCATGCGCGAGCAGCTCTTCGACTCCCGGATGACGCTCCGCGACACGCGCGTGCCGGCGCATCGCGTGCGCTGGGCGCGCGATGGCCGCCTGCTCGTCGCCGGCGGCGACCAGGACGAGACGCCGGCGCGCACGCGCGAGGCGGTGCTCGTGCAGCGGACCGGTCAGCTGATGTACGAGCTGCTGACGATGTATCCCGCCATTTCGGGGCTGCACCCTCAGTACGGGTGGGAGGCGTCCTATGGGGAGACGGCGGACGGCCTCATGTACATCGGCCCGCATCGGAATTTTCCCCATCACCACTTCGCCCTCGGCGGCGGCCGCGACACCGTGACCGGCGCCTTCGTGGCCGCGCGCCTCATCGTGCGCGCGATTCAGCGCACGTCGGAGAAGGGCGACGACGTCTTTGGCTGGAATAGGTAGTTGGTAGTTCGGCAGGTTCTTGTTCGGAGGTTCAGATGTTTCGCGTGTGTGCAGCGTTCCTGATCTCACTGTCGATCGCTTCCGGCGCGCTGGCGCAGGGCCAAGCGATCAACGGCACCATCGAAGGCACGGTCACCGACAACTCCGGCGCCGTGCTCCCGGGCGTCACCGTCACCGTGGCCAATACCGACACCGGCGACACGCGCGTCGTGGTCACGAATGAGAGCGGCGTCTATCGCGCGCCGCTGCTGCCGCTCGGCTCCTACCGCGTCACCGCGGAGCTGCAGGGCTTCCGGCGCTACGAGCAGAGCGGGCTGCGGCTGTCGGCGGGCCAGGTGGCGGTCATCGACGTGGCGCTCGCGGTCGGCGCCGTCACCGAGACCGTGTCGGTCACGGCCGACGTGCCGATCGTGGACCTCGGCAAGATCGAGCAGGGACGGACGCTCAACGAGCGCGAGATCAAGAACCTCCCGCTCACCTCGCGCAACCCCTACAACTTCGCGCTGCTCCAGCCGGGCGTCACCGGCTTCGAGACGCAGGAGTTCGGCGTGCCGCGCCTCACCGCCAACGGCGCGCTGCTGCGCGTCAACTACCAGATCGACGGCAACGACAACACGCAGAAGGACCGCGCCGGCCTGCGGCAGATGCCGATGTCGGAGGTGATGATCCGCGAGGTGAAGGTGGTCACGACGGGCTACGCGCCCGAGTTCGGCCAGACGATGGGGCTCGTCTACAACGCGATCACGCCGTCGGGCACCAACACGGTGCGCGGGCAGGGCAGCTACCGCTTCCAGCGCCGGCCGTTGGCCGCGTATCCGTTCTTCGCCAACCGCAACCTCGCGAAGCCGCCGACGGACGTGAACGTCTTCACCGCCGACGTGGGCGGGCCGCTCGTGCGCGACCGCACGCACTACTTTGCCGGCTTCGAGAACGCGCGGCGCGACTTCTCGGGCGGCCGCGTCATCACGATCACGCCGGCGAACGCGACCGCGCTCGGCCTGCGCGAGCCGGCCTACATGCCGGCGGCAGGCGACACGAAGTTCGCCATCGGCAAGGTCGACCACCAGCTCTCGCCGACCAACCGCCTGAACGTGCGCTACATCTTTTTCGACAACTTCATCAGCAACAACGTCGGCGGCGGCCTCAACTCCGTCCAGCGCGGCACCGACTTCACCGACCGCCAGCACTCGACGGCCGGGCAGCTCGTCTCGACGATCGGCACCGCGATGCTGAACGAGCTGCGCGTGCAGTACGCCACGCGCAGCCAGTCGCGCGCCCCCGGCTCGCAGGCGGGCACGGGCCCGGCGGTCAACGTGACCGGCGTCGCCAACTTCGGCGGCCCGATCGCCGGCGCGTCCGACGCCGGCTTCGGCTTCACGCAGAGCATCTTCCAGATCGTGGACAACTTCACGCACATCCGCGGCAACCACTCGTACAAGTTCGGCTTCTCGGGGCAGTGGGTGGACGACGCGCGGACGCAGACGCAGTTCCAGCTCTACACGTTCCCGAGCGCCGCGGCCTACCTGGCTGCCCAGTCGGGCGCGAACCGCTTCGGCTACACGTCGTTCACGCAGTTCTTCGGCCAGCCGAGCTACGACTACTCGACCGCGATGTACGCGTTCTTCGTGCAGGACGACTGGCGGCTGGCGCAGGACTTCAAGCTGCTCTACGGCCTGCGCTACGACGTCTACGCGCCGCCCGACGGCAACACCGCGTCGCTCGTCGCCACCTCCCGTGACTTCGCCACCGACACCACCAACTGGCAGCCGCGGGCCGGCTTCGTGTGGACGCTCGGCGAGGACAAGCGCACCGTCCTCCGCGGCAACACGGGCCTGATGTACGACCAGCCGATCAACGCGATCTACGAGCAGGCGATCGTCAGCGACGGGACGACCACGCGCGGCAGCGCGACGCTGCAGCCGACGCAGCCCGGCGCCCCGGCGTTCCCGGCGGTGCTCAGCGCGGGCACGGCGGCGGCGTCCAACACGGCGTGGACCGTGGACCCCGACTTCCAGATCGCGCGGATGTGGCAGAACAACGTGCAGCTCGAGCGCGGCCTGAGCGACATCTACTCGGCGGCGATCGGCGTCTCGTACACGCGCGGCTACAACCTGCCGGTGGTCAGCAACATCAACCTGATCAACCCGATCGGCAGGCTCGCCGACGGCCGGCCGATCTTCTCGACGGCCATCAACGCGGCCACGCGCGTGGACCCGCGCTTCAACGCGGTCTTCGGCACGCAGTCGATCGGCGAGTCCACCTACACGGGGATGACGCTGCAGCTCACGCGCCGCTTCACGCGCGGTATGCAGTGGGACCTCGCCTACACGCTCGGCAAGGGCGAGGACAACGCGCCGATCACCAACGTCCTGTCGGTCCAGGGGGACACCGGCGGGCGCAGCGACCCCGCAAGCCTCGACACCGACAATGGGCCGAACATCCTCGACCAGCGCCACACCTTCGTCGGCAGCATCGTGGCGCAGCCGCAGTTCGAGCTCGACGGCCCGGCGGGCGTGATCCTGAACAACAACCAGTTCGGCGTCGCCATCCAGATGGCCAGCGGCATTCCGATCACGCTGCGCAGCACGCAGGAGCGCAACAACGACGCGATCCTCGCCGAGCGCCCGGTCGGCGTGACCCGCAACTCCTACCGGCTGCCCTCGCGCCGCAACGTGGACTTCAAGTACGCGCGTCTCTTCCCGGTGATGGGCGCGACGCGGATTGAGTTCTCGGCGGAGGTGAAGAACGTGTTCAACACGCTGCAGTGGGCGAACGCCACGAGCGTGGTGGCCACCGACGCGGCGGGCAACGCGCTGCTGCCGCTGCCCGAGCCGGGAGTCGTCGAGCGCGGCGCGATCTTTCAGCCGAGCGGCGGCTACGAGCAGCGCCAGCTGCAGCTCGGCTTCAAGATCACCTTCTGATCACGGGCGTGTCTTACGAAAACGGCGCCAGTTTCTTGAACGTGGCGAGCACCCAGCGATACCCATCCGGGTCGGTGACGACGCCGACCCGGTCTCCCCACGCCTTGTCCTCGGCGTCATCCACGCCCGCACCCGCCTTCCGCGCGCGCGCCAGCGCATCGTCCACGTCGCCCACGTACGTGTAGAGGCCGGCGGCGCCGCTGGTCGGCGACGTGGCGTCGTTCCTGGTGACCAGCATCACGACCGAGGAGCCATGGCGCATCTCGGCGTAGCGGACCTGCCCGTCCGCGCCGCTGAGCACGACGCCGCGTGCGAAGCCGAACGCGCGCTCGAGGAACTCCATCGACGCGCCGACGTTGGCGACGGCGAGATACGTGTTGACGGCCTGCATGCCGGGCGCGAGGCCGCTGCCGTCGGGGCTCCGCCGCACCGGCGCCGCCGCCGGGTCCTTCCGCGGTTTCTTCGGTCTGGCGGGGCGCGTGAGAGATCGTCTGCGCTTCATCGTGCGTAGCATAGTGAGGGATGACACGTCCGTCCACGTACGACGCGCTCGTCATCGGGGCGGGCCCTGCGGCGATGCGCTGATCCCTGACGCGCTCGGCGCCCTCGACGCCATGGAGCTGCGCGGCGCCGTGGACGCCGAAGCGGTCCGCCACCGCCGCGTGCGCCGCCGGCGCGGAGCTCTTCGAGCGTCACGAGGCGGTCATGTCCCTCGTGCACGGCGCGCGTGTCGAGGGAGGCACGTTTCGGTCGCCGGACGGCACGCGCGCCATCTCCGCCGCGTTCACGCTGCTCGCCACCGGCGCGAACGCCACCGCGATGTCCGGCGTTCGGGCTCGGCGCGCCGCTCAAGCCCAACGCGGTGGCTGGCCGCGCCTATTTCCAGGTGCCGCCCGCTCTCGCCCGGACGTTCGACCACCTGTGCATCGCGTTCGAGCGCTCTCTCCTGCCTGGCTACGGGTGGATCTTTCCGGGCCCGGGGAACCGTTACAACCTGGGTTGCGGCTACTTCGACGCCGACCGCGGTCCCCATCGCAGCCTGCGGGAGCTGTGGGAGCGCTTCACCACGGCCTTCGAGCCGGCGGCGGCGATCGTGCGCGAATCCACGCGGCTCACCGAGTTCCGCGGCGCCCCGCTGCGCACCGGGCTCTCGGGCGCGCGGTTCGGCCGGCCGGGGCTGCTCGTGCTCGGCGAGGCGGCCGCGATGAGGTATCCCGCGACCGGCGAGGGGATCGGGAAGGCGATGGAAAGCGGCCTGATCGCCGCGGACCTCGTCGCCGACGCGCTCTCGACTGGCGCAGCGGGCGACGGCGTCCACGAGCGATACGAGGCCGCATTCCGGGGCCGTTTTGCCGCCCGCTATCGCGGGTACGCGGTCGCCGAACGGTGGTCCGCCCATGCCTGGCTGCTGAATCTCGTGGCCTGGCGCGCGAAGGCGGGCCGCGTTGCCAGGTGCGAGCTCGAAGCCCTCATGGCGGAGGAGGGCGACCCACGCCGCCTGTTTTCACGCTCCGGCCTCCTTGCGTCGATATTCCGGTAGATCGCGCGTCAACTGGCAGGGAATTCGCACCGGGGAGGGCGTACCCCGGAAAACGCTGAAAATCCCCCCGGGACTGTAATCCCCCTACGTAATTTGATGCAGGACCGGGGCGGCGGCTACTAGAATCAGGGGACTCCTGGAGCGTTCATGGCACGAGGCAACTGGCCGGTCGAGCATCTGTTGCGGCGGGCGGGATTCGGCGCGAGCGCCGACGACCTGATCCGCTTTGAAGACGCCTCGGTGTCGGTCGCGGTCGACTATCTGGTCGAGTACGACCGGCAGCCCGACGACGTGGATTCGAAGATCGGGCAGGCGGCGTATGTCGGCATCACCACCGGCAACGGCCCGTTCGCCCCCTACACGAACATCGAGCACGCCCGCCAGCGCTGGCTGTTCCGGATGGTGCACTCGCAGCGCCCGCTCCAGGAGAAGATGGCGCTCTTCTGGCACAACCACTTCGCCACCGCCTACAGCAAGCTGGCCGGCGTCGTCAGCGGCGTGCAGGCGACGAAAATGCTGGCGCTGAAGCGCGGCGAGCTGCCGGGCCCGCAGGGGCAGATCGAGCTGTTCCGGCAGTTCGGCATGGGCAGCTTCCAGACGCTGCTCTTCGAGGTGGCGCGCGACCCCGCGATGATCGTGTGGCTGGACGGCCGCACGAACTTCCGCGCGCGCCCGCAGGAGAACTTCGCGCGCGAGATCATGGAGCTGTTCACGTTCGGTGTCGGCAACTACACCGAGAGCGACGTGTACACGGCCGCGCGCGTCTTCACCGGCTGGAACCTGCGGCTCGCCACCCCAGGCCAGCGCAACGACGACCCGAACACCTACTACGAGTTCTTCTACAACCCGAACCAGCACGACATCAACTCGAAGGGCTTCACGTTCGCGATCTATCCGAACGGCAGCGGCACGATTCCCGCGCGGCCGGCGTCGGAGGGGATGCAGGACGGGATCGACCTGATCGTGGCGCTCGCGCGCCATCCCGAGACGGCGCGGCGCCTGGCCCGGAAGCTGTGGGGCTTCTTCGTCAGCGAGATCCACGCCCCGGAGCCGGCCTTCGTCGAGGCGGTCTCGCGCGAATACCTGCTCAACAACACCGAGATCCGTCCCGTCATCCGCTACATCCTGCGCTCCCCGTGGATCAACGACCGATCGCGCTGGTATACGCGCTATGCGTGGCCGGTGGAGTTCGTCGTCCGCTCGATCCGCGAAATCGGGTGGAACGGGCTTTCGATCGACACCGCGCGCACGCCGCTGACGAACATGGGGCAGCAGCTCTTCGAGCCGCCCGACGTGGCGGGCTGGTCGCTCGGTCCCGAGTGGTTCTCGACGGGCGCGATGCTGGCGCGGATGAACTTCGCCTCGCAGCTTGCCGCCAACCAGCGGTTCAACCTCTCGCGCGACGCGGCCGTGGCGCGCCGGACGCCGGAAGACCTGCTGGGCTTCTTCATGAACCGGCTGTCGCCCGCTCCGTACGACAGCGCTCCCTACAACGAGCTGCTGAGCTATCTGCGCACCGGCGTGACCTGGCCGCTCAGCGACGCGAACCTGACCGCCAAGTCGGCGGGGCTGGCGAAGCTCCTGGTGGGCTCGTCCGAGTACCAGTTCGTCTAAGGAGCGAGCCATGAAGATTTCACGACGGGAATTCATTCGCGACGGGGTGGCGGCCTTCACGGTCAGCTTCGCCGCGCCTGCGTTCCTCAACGACCTCGCGCTCGCCCAGGGCGTCCGCTCGCGCAACCTGGTGGTCGTGTACCTGAGCGGCGGCAACGACGCGCTGAACACCGTGGTCCCGTATCAGGACCAGTTCTATTACAGCCGCCGGCCCGCGATCGCGATTCCCGCCGGACAGCTGCTGCAGATCGGCAGCGACAGCAGCGGCAAGGCGCTCGGCCTGCACCCGCGCCTGGCGGGGCTGCGCACGATCTTCAACGAAGGCCGCCTCGCCATCGTGCAGCGCACCGGCTACGCGAACTCCAGCCGCTCGCACTTCCAGGGCACCGACATCTGGGGCACGGCGAATCCGGCAACGACCTCGGGGCTCGGATGGCTCGGGCGTTATCTCGACACGCTGCCGTCGCCGGTTGACGCGCTGGCGGGGTGGAACTCGACGCGGGAGACGCCGCGCGCGCTCATCGCGCAGCGCGTCGCCGTGCCGGCGATTCCCGACGCCCGGACCTACAGCCTGGCGAGCCCCAACGGCGCCGCGGAAGCGCTGAACGAGCGCAACGCCGCCACGCGCATCGCGTCGAACGCGCCGGGCGACCGGCCGCATCTCTCGTTCGTGAACGGCTCGCTCATCGGTGCGCTCAGCACGCTCGACCGCGTGGCGTCGGTCAACACCTACGCTCCGTCGCTGGTGTATCCGAACAACGGCTTCGCGCTCGCGCTGCGCACGGTCGCCGGATCGATCGCGCGCGGCATCGGCACGCGCGTCTACTGGGTGCAGACCGGCGGGTTCGACACGCATTCCGCCCAGGGCAACGCGGGCGGCGGCGCCTACGCGAACCTCATGGGCACCTACGGCGACGGCATGTTCGCCTTCTACCAGGACCTGCGCAACCAGGGGCTGCTCAACGACACGCTCGTGCTGCAGTTCTCGGAGTTCGGCCGCCGCATCTCGGAAAACGGCAGCCAGGGCACCGATCACGGCGCCGGCGGCGTGATGATGGCGATGGGCGGCATGGTCCGCGGCGGGCTCTACGGCACCGCGCCGTCGCTCGATCCCGCGTCGTCGAACGGCACGCTGGAGAACAACGGCGCCGACGTGCGCCACGAAACCGACTTCCGCGCCGTCTACGCCCGCGTGCTCGAGAACTGGCTCGGCGCCAACTCGGCCGCCATTCTCGGAGGCAATTTCCTCGCAGGCGCTCCAGCTATCATCTAGAGGCGGGCCGTAAAGACCCGCCCTACGGAGCGTTCCATGACACGCGTACTCGCCGCCGCCGCGGCACTCCTGCTCGTCTTCTCGACCGTTTCCGCCCAACAGGAATCCGACGAAGCGAGACGCGTGCGCCAGGCGGCCATGGTCTTCGACGAGATCATGCGCGCCGCCGACAGCGCGATCCCCGACGCCATCCTCGGCAACGCGGACGGCATTGCCGTCTTTCCCGGCCTGGTCCGCGCCGGATTCATCGTCGGCGGCATGCGCGGGCGCGGGATCCTCAGCTCGAAGGACGGCGGCGTCTGGTCGTCGCCCGCGTTCCTGACGATGACCGGCGGGAGCTTCGGCCTGCAGATCGGCGGGCAGGCGGCCGACATCATTCTGGTCATCAACGACCGGCGCGGCCTGGAGAACCTCGTCCGCAACCAGTTCACGCTCGGCGCGGATGCGGCGGTCGCGGCCGGTCCGGTCGGCCGCGATGCCAAGGCGGCCACCGACATCCAGATGCGCGCCCAGATCCTCAGCTATTCGCGCGCCCGGGGGGTGTTTGCCGGCATCACCATCAGCGGCAGCACCGTGCGGCAGGACGTCGACGCCAACGAGCGCTTCTACGGCAAGCGGCTCGATACCAAGCAGATCGTCTTCGAGAAGGCGGCCGGGACACCCGGGCCGGTCTCGGCGTGGCTGAGCACACTGAACCGCTACGCGCGGTAGGGGCGCGGCATGCCGCGCCCGATCCATCCGGGAGCGCTCCGCATCCGTAGAACATGGTGATGTGGCTGCTCGCGGCACTGGCCGGGTTCCGGCCCGAATCCGCCGAGTCCCAGGCCGACGACCGCGAATGCCTCCGCAGGCTGGCTGCCGGTGACCGCGAGGCCGCGGCCCCCCTGTACGATCGCCACGCCCGGGCCGTCTACTCGCTCGTGCTGCGGATCGTGGACGATGAGGCGGATGCGGAGGATGTCGTGCAGGACGTCTTCACCCAGGCCTGGCGGCAGGCGTCACGCTACGACCCGGCGCGCGGCCCGGTGGCCGCCTGGCTCCTGGTGATGGCGCGGACGCGGGCCATCGACAAGCTGCGCGCGCGGCGCGCGCGCTCGGGCCCGCAGCCCGCCGAGGACGAGCGGGCGATCGAGACGCTGCCGGCGGCGGGCTTCGACGCGGCGGACGTCCTCGTCGGCGCCGAGCAGGCGCGCCAGGTGCAGCGGGCGCTCGGCGAGCTGCCGCTGCTGCAGCGCATCGCCATCGAGCTGGCGTACTACGAGGGCCTCACGCAGCGGGAGATCGCCGAGCGGCTCGAGGAGCCGCTGGGCACGGTCAAGACACGCATCCGGCTCGGGCTCCTGAAGCTGCGAGAATCACTGGCAGAGGAAACGTGAGCGCGCACGACGACATCAAGGGGCAGGCGGGCGCCTACGTGCTCGGCAGCCTCGACGACGAGGAGCGGCGCGCGTTCGAGGCGCACGTGTCGGCGTGCGGGGAGTGCGCGTCCGAGGTGCGCGCGTTCCAGCGCGTCAGCGCCGCGCTGGGAATGGGCGTCGCGCAGCGGACGCCGCCAGCCGGGCTCCGGGACCGCGTGCTCGCGGCGGTCGGCGGCACGCCCACGCGCGACTGGGCCGTCTGGCTGCCGGTCGCAGCGATGCTCGTCTTGACGATCGCCATGGG
>VFYY01000139.1 GCA_016871375.1 Acidimicrobiia bacterium | reverse complement strand
TCAGCCGGCGCCCGCGCCGAAGCCGGCCGCTCCCGCGCAGCCGACACCCGCACCCGCGGCCCCCGCCGTTCGCCGCCCGGCACCCGCGCCCTCGCGTGGTGGGGTGGCGATTACGGTGACCAATCCCCGCGGCATGACGCTGGCGGGCATCCAGGTGGAACTGGTCGGTCCGGTGACGCGCTCGGCGGAGACGAACGCCAGCGGTCAACTCGACTTCACGGGGCTCGCGGCGGGGACCTACCGCGCGCGCTTCAGCGGCGACGAGGTCATCACGTTCGAGAAGGAGATCGTGCTTCGCGGCGGCCAGACGTCGGAAGTGGACGTCACGCTGAACCTTGCGCCACCGCCACCGCCGCCGCCACCCCCGCCGCCGCCACCGCCGGCTCCAGCGCCCGCCCCGGCGCCCGTCGTCGGGCCGCTCGGGCAGCCGCGCCTGCTGGACGTGCCGGAACTGCTCGAGAAGGAGTTCGTCGGCAGCCAACCGCGCCGCGAGACGCTGCTCTCCTGCAGCGGCAACACGCGGACGATGATGGTTCAGCTGAACGGGCCGCTGCCGGAGCGGCTGTACGACACTGCGGATGCGGCGTACTACGTGATCGGCGGCGAGGGCACCGTCGTGGTCGCCGGCCGCGAATCGAAGATGCAGACCAACGCCTACGCGTCGGTTCCGCGCGGCACGGTGCACTCGTTCACGCGGAGCGGCCGGCGTCCCCTGATCCTGCTCGCCGTGCTCAGCGGCGCGCCCTGCGAAGACGCGCGCTAATCGCTCCAGGTTCCAGGTTCCGGGTTCGAGGTTCCGGGTTCCACGTTCCGGGTTCCACGTTCGAAATACGGAACATGGAACTTGGAACATGGAACGATCATCCTCGTCCATCGAATCCAAACCCCACGTAGTTGTCCATGAGCTCGGGCCGCAGCACGAGCGTGGTGAACATGAACACCATCGTGTAGCGCCCGTCGTCCTGCCGGGTAATCGCCGGCTGGACCTGGTGGCGGACGTGCCAGTCGTAGAGGCGATCCCAGACCGACAGACCGATCTCGATGAACTCCGGGTACCGCGCGTTCGCCTTCAGGTACGTCCGCTGGGCGGTCCGGATCTCGGTGAGCTCCGGAAACGAATCCAGGCGCTCCTCGATCGCCTGCCGCAGCCGGTCGATGGCCGCGGCGGTCTCGCGGTCATCCCGCTGCTGCGCGGCCGCGGCGGGTCCGGCCGTGCCGAGCAGCGCGGTGAGCCCCAGCAGTCCCCCGCCAACGACGTCTCGGCGTTCCATGGTCCCTCTCAGGTAGTAGGTAGTAGGTAGTAGGTAGTAGATGGTAGCTGGTAGCACGACGTTCGGAGTGCTTTTGCTACCACCTACCGCCTACCGCCTGCCACCTATAATCGCTGCGGAAGCGATCCTGCTCGGCGCGCATGCCGGTGCGGTGCGTCCACAGGAAGCCGGCGTCGGCGTTGACGAACGCCGCCGCCCCCACGCGCAGCAGGATTGGTGTTGTCGATGACCACGGGGCGCCCGGCGGCGAGCGGTGCCGCCACGAGCTGCGCCTGGCGCCGCTGCGGACGGCGCGCGGGCCGCATCAGGTCCTTGCTGACATGATCGTGCGTGCCGGCGAAGCGCTCGCGGTAGACGCTGGACTTGCCCGCCCCCGGCAGCCCGATCAGGATGACGCATTCCATCGTTGAGGACTGGCTCGCCGCGCTCGAAGCGCGGCATCTGTCGGCGCTCCGCGTGCCCGAGGTCGCGCGCGCGCTGCGGGCATTGTCCTCCGCCTACGTCGAGCGTCGGAAGACGGTCGTCGCGCGCGGCGGCGCGCTGGACAGCGCGGGCAAGCGCGCGGCGTTCGCGCTCTTCTACGCACCGCTCCATTTTCTGGTGACGACGCACGTGGTGCGCGCGCTCGGCGCGGACGCGCCGCCGCCGGCCTCGGTGCTCGACATCGGCTGCGGCACGGGCGCGGGCGGCGCTGCCTGGGCGCTGGCGGCCGGCGGCGTGCCCGTCACGGGGCTCGATCGCCACCCGTGGGCGGTTGAAGAAGCGCGGTGCACGTACCGCCATTTCGGTCTCCGCGGCCACGCGCGCCAGGGCGACGCCGCGCGCCTGCCTCCACTTCGGCCCGGCGGTGCGGTCATCGCCGCGTACGCGCTCAACGAGATGCCCGATGCCGTGCGGCGCGGCCTCGAAGACCGCCTCATCGACGCGTCCAGGCGCGGCACCCGCGTCCTGATCCTCGAGCCGATCGCCCGCGGCCTGACGCCGTGGTGGGAGGCGACCGCGGAGCGCGTGAAAGCGGCCGGCGGACGCGCCGACGAGTGGCGGTTTACGGCCGCCCTGCCGCCCCTCGTGCGCGTGCTCGATACGGCCGCCGGCCTCGATCACCGCGAGCTCACCGCGAAGTCGCTCTATTGCCCAGGCATGGGTGGTTAGCGCGGTTTCGACTTCTTCGTAGTGTCCGGCTTTAGCCGGACCACACACGGCGGTGCCGATCAACGTGGTCCGGCTAAAGCCGGACACTACGACGTTTCAGAAACCGCTCTAGCGCCTTGCTTCGAGGTGGTGGCGCGCGTCTGCAGCAGGTTGACCACCTCCTCGTGGCCGTCAACCATGGCCTGCATGCGCGCCCTGCCGTGGTCGGTCACCATCGTCTGGCGACGCGTTTCACGTCGGCGCTGGCGGCCTTCTGCTGCGCCAGACGACCGAGCTCCACCTCGGCCGTGCTCGCGTCCATCGCCTTCGTCAGGAACTCGCGGTTGTTGTCGGCGCCGACGTGCCGACGGTGACAGGGAGCAGCGTGCACACTGCAGGACGTCAACCGAGGAGCGCGCGGATCTGCTTCAGGTGATGGCGGATGTGCGCGACGTAGTCTTGCGCGAGGTAGCCGAGCGTCGCGTAGTCGGTCGCCGGGGGCGCCATGTAGGAGAAGCGGTAATCGGCGAGCGGCCCGAGCGGACGATTGAGCGCCGCGTCCGGAATCGCCTCGAGCACGCGCGCGATGTGGCGGTTGTAGGCGGTCCACGTGGCCACCAGATCGGCGCCCGCCGTGTCCGCGTAGCAGCTGCGTTCGACCCACTCGTTCTGTTCGTACGGATCGACGATCAGCCGGTCGACGTTCCCCTGGTTGATGATGAACCGCCGCTGGTTGTTGCAGGCGGAGTCAATCAGGTGGCCGATCACCTCGCGCGCCGACCACTTGCCCGGAGACGGCCGGCGCGCGGTGATGTCCTCCCCCGTCCCCGCGAAGAGCGCGACGCCCTCCTCGATCGCGGCCCGGAGGTCCGCGGCGACGGCGGGACCGCTGCTCATCTCAGTCGACCACGACGTAGCGCTCGAGACGCGCGAGCTCTTCCTTGTTGACGTACTTGCCGATCTCGCGGCGGAACTGCTCGATCGCCTTGTAGGGGCGGTACTCCTTGAACTCGCCGAGCATCCGCTTGCCGATGCCGGGAATCAGGAGGATGTCCTCGTCGCTGGCGGAGTTCAGCTTCACCGGCACGAAGAGCCGGCCGTAGAGGGTGGTGCGCTGCTCGCGCGTCAGCTTCTGCTCGCCGAGAAACGCGTCGAGCGCGCTCATCGACGCAAACGGACGCCGGCTGACCATCGCCTTCGCCAGCGCCGCGTTCAGGCCCGGCACGTTCGCGAGCTCCGCCTCGCCCGCCGTGTTGGCGTTGACGAGCGGCCCCGACGCGGCGGGCGCCGTCTGCGCGCCGGCGGCAGCGGCAGCGAGGACTACGACGAGCGCGAGAACGGCGGCGATGCGAGTCATGACTTTCTCTCTTCCGTCGCGGGGTGTCTGTAGACCACCGCAAGACCGACCAGCCCCAGGAGCGCCATCGTCCCGGGCGCCAGCACCGGTGTCGCGCCGGTCAGCGTCTTGGTGACGAGCTCGAGCCCCCGCGCGTCCGGATACATCTCCAGCTCGAACTCCACGTTCCCGTCATAGTGGAGGCCCACGCCGATCCCGCCGGTGATGATGAGCAGGACCATCGTAGCCTGAAGGGCCCGCACCGTGACACGGCTGGGCGTGGCCGCGTGCCACGCCAGCAGCAGCACCGACGCACCGAGCAGCACGACCGGAATCCACTGCCACGTGGAGTCCACGTGCCCCAGCAGCAGCAGCTCCACGGTCATGCCGATCACGCCGAAGGCCAGCGTCCCGAGCAGCATCGCGCGGAGCCGTGCGAGCGCCGGAATCTCATCCACGGACGGGATGGTACATGCAGACAGTGTCAATCGACGACCTCTGGTACGAGAACGCCGTCATCTATTGCCTCGACGTCGAGAAGGACCAGGATGCCAACGGCGACGGCGTCGGCGATTTCGAGGGTCTGATGCGCCGGCTCGACTACCTTGCCGGCCTCGGCGCCACGTGCGTGTGGCTGCAACCGTTCTACCAGTCCCCGAACCGCGACAACGGCGACGACATCTCCGACTACGACGCCGTGCACGGCAAGCACGGATCGCTCGGCGACTTCGTGAACCTCATGAACCACGCCGAAGCGCTCGGCCTGCGCGTCATCGTCGATCCCGGTGAACCAGCGCCTGCAGCTCGCCTTCCGCCTGCTCTTTTCGCTGCCCGGCACGCCGAGTGACACGGTGCGGTAGTACGTCGGCCGGGCCGTGCGTGGCAGACCCGGCTAACGCGCCGCCGCCTGTCCCGTTCGCGCCGCACGGCCGAAGCGCGATGCGGTCAGCGTCACGTCGGAGCGCGCCCACGCCTTCGTGAAGCGCGCCTCGACGAGCGCGGCGGCGTCGGTCTTGTTCTGCGCGCGCAGCGCCTGCAGGAGCCCGAAGAGGGCCCAGCCGCTCTCGCGGTTGCGGCGGAGGTCTTCCCAGTACACCGTCTCGGCCTCCGCGGACCGGCCCGCGTCGAGCAGCACCGCGCCGAGCGCGAGGCGCGGCGGGTAATGGAACTCGGCCGGCTCGGTGTAGACGAGGCTGTCCTCGAGCCGCACCGCGCGGTCGAGATGGCTGACCGCGCGATCGAACTCGCCGCGCGCGGCCGCGATCTCGCCCGCGAGCACTTCAGGGGCGATGGCCAGGACCGCGCCCGCGAGGTTCGGCGAGAAGAGCGGCTCCTTCATCGCCGGATCGCCCAGCAGCGCCTTCAGCGTCTCCAGCTCCTGGTCGGCGGGCGTCAGCTCGTTGCGCGCGACCAGTGCGAGGCCGCGGGCGTAGTGCCACGAGGCGCGCAGCGGCGCGCTGAACGCCGGCGGTTCGGGCTGCTTCAGCATCTCGTCCCAGCGTCCGAAGCGCGTGAGCGCGAAATAGACCGGCATGCGGAACGCGGCCGTGAACGGCGCGCCCTTCAGCGTCTCGTCGTCAATCTTCCCCGCCAGGGTGCGCGCCGCCTCGATCGCCTTGGCGCCCTGGCCGTCGGCGCTCGCCGCAAACCAGAGGAAGTGGATGTTGTGCGGGTAGTACCCCATCGGGTACAGCCCCTGCGCGCGGCACTGGACGATGTAGTCCTCGTCGGCGGCGATGGCGAGCTCGTTGCTGCGGATTGCGTCGGCGTAGCGGCCGACGCGCTGGTAGATGTGGCCCGGCATGTGGACCATGTGGCCGGCGGCGGGCATCAGCGTCAGCAGCGTGTCGGCGGCTCGTTCGGCGCGCTCGGGCGTCGCGGTTGCCTCGAGCAGGTGGATGTACATGTGGAGCGCGCCCGGATGGCGGGCGTTCTTCGCCATCACCTGCTCGGTGAGCGCGACGATCTCCGCCGTCCCCTCGTGCGGCGCGCCGTCGCCCTGCCAGTAGCCCCACGGGCGGAGGTCCATCATCGACTCCACGTACAGCATCGCGGCGTCGAGGTCCTGCGGGAAGCGGCGGTGCACGGCGCGCATCGCGTCCGCGTACATCTTGTCGCGGGCGGCGCGGTCGTCGGCCTTGCCTGAATAGCGCTGCGCCAGCGCGTCGATGTAGGCCTGCTCGCGCGGCGTGGCGCGCGCCTTCAGCGAGAGCGCCTTCTGGATCAGCTCGAGCGCCTGCGGCTCCTCGTTGGGCTGCATCGCCGCGTTGATGTTCGGCCCGAGCACCAGCGCCTGCCCCCAGTACGCCATGGCGAGGTTCGGGTCGAGGCGCGCAGCCTCGCGGAAGGCGCGGCGCGCCTCGGCGTGGTTGAAGGCGTAGGCGAGGTTGAGGCCCTGGTTGACGAAGAGCTGCGCCTGCCGGTTGCGCGTGGAGACCGGGAAGGTGTGCGGCCCGAGGTTCTGCAGCCGCGGCGCCAGCGCGCCCGTCGGCGACGCCTGGTTGGCGGGGGGCGCGACATAGTGCACGTGCCCGCCGGCCGCCGGCTCCTGCGCAAACGCGGCCACGGGCGCAAAGGCCGCCACCATGAAAGCTACTCGTGCAATCTTCATAACTTCACCATCAGCGGGGGTCAGACCCCGGTGACGCCCCATTCCGGGGTCAGACCCCGGAACGGATCGACTCAGGGGTCAGACCCCGGAACAACTCGACTCAAGGTTCATGCTGCAGAAACTGCGTACTAAACCCGGTAGGCCCAGTAGCGTACCAGCAAGATCTCCTTAGCGGCCATTGATATGCGAACAAAACGCGCCCGCCACTCAACTGAGCACATTTATTGCCATGCACCAGTCCCATGGCGCGCCCTCTTCGCATCGTCAGTAAGGACACGACGCAGCATGTCATACAGCGAGGCAACAACCGGATGGATATCTTCCGCTGCGAGACGGACTACGAAGTCTTTCTCCACGCGCTCCGCGAGGCGACGCTGCGGCATCGGATCCAGATTCACTCGTACGTCCTGATGACCAACCACGTTCACGCAACCGTCACGCCCGAATCCGCCGAAGCGCTCAGCAACGCGATGCAGACCATCGGTCGGCGCTACGTGCCGTACTTCAATGATCGATACGCGCGGACCGGCGGCATGTTTGACGGCCGGTACCGGTCCTTTGAGATCGGCAGCGAAGACTACTGGTTCAACTGCGCCCGGTACGTCGAGCTGAACCCGGTTCGCGCAGGTCTCGTGGGTGCTCCCGAGGCATACCAGTGGTCCAGCTACGGAGCGCATGCGTTCGGGAAGGAGGACCCGCTGGTCACGTTTCACTGGCTGTACCTCGCTCTCGGCGACACCCCAGAGGTCCGGCAACGCGCTTGGCGCACGCTATGCGGTGCGCACGTGAGCGAGCCGCAGCTCGCGGAAATTCGCAATAGCGTGAACACCGGCAAGGCCCTGGGCACCGGGACTCCCCTCGGCGTCTGACTCGGTCAACCTTGAGTCGCCCCGTTCCGGGGTCTGACCCCTGAGTCGATCCGTTCCGGGGTCAGACCCCGGTAGAATCCGGGCATGCGCTCCACGCGGATTGTGCTGCTTACATTCGCACTGCTCGTGCAGTGCGGCGCGCTGGGCCGGACGCAGGCTCCCGCCGGCGAGCGGCCGCTCGTCGTCGTCGCCGAGCTGGACGGCATCATTCACCCGATTTCCGCCGAATACCTGACCGAGGTGGTCACGCAAGCCGACACCTCGAGCGCCGACCTGGTCGTCTTCATCCTCCGGACGCCCGGAGGCCTTCTCGAGTCAACGCGCACAATCGTGTCGCGGATGCTCACGTCACGGGCGCCGGTGGCCGTCTTCGTCACGCCGGCCGGCAGCCGGGCGGCTTCCGCCGGCTTCGTCATCATGATGGCGGCCGATATCGCCGCCATGGCGCCGGGGACGCACGTCGGCGCCGCCCATCCGGTCTCCGGCACCGGCCAGGAGACCGACGACACGATGGCGAAGAAGGCGGCGTCCGACGCCGCCGCGTACGTCCGCTCGCTCGTCGAGGCGCGCGGCCGGAACGTGATGCTCGCCTCCGAGGCCGTGCTCGAGAGCCGCTCGTTCACCGACCGCGAGGCCGCGCAGGCGGCGCCGCCGCTCATCGAGTACACGGCCGCGGACCTCACCGATCTGCTCCGCCAGCTCGACGGCGACACGATCCGCCGCTTCGACGGACGCACGACGATCCTGAGCGTGGCGAACGCGGAGATCCGCCGCGTGGCGATGACGCGACGGCAGCAGTTCCTCGGCGCGATCGCGCACCCGCAGATCGCCTACATGCTGCTGACGCTCGGCATGCTCGGCCTGACGATCGAGCTGTGGAACCCGGGGGCGATCCTGCCCGGCGTGGCGGGCGGACTGTGCCTGCTGCTCGCGTTCTTCGCGTTCCAGATTCTGCCGGTGAGTACGACGGGCCTGCTGCTGATCGTGTTCGGGCTGGCGCTGCTCATCCTCGAGCTCAAGGTACCCAGCTTCGGCGCGCTCGGCGTCGGCGGTACGATCAGCCTGCTCGTGGGATCGGTGATGCTGACGCGCGACGCCGTGCCCGGCGTCCAGGTGGGCCTCGGCTTCCTGATTCCGATGGTGCTGGCGCTCGCGGCCATCGTCCTGTTCCTCGGCCGCCTCGCGCTCACGGCGCAGCGCGGCGCGCCGGTGACCGGCGCCGAGGGCATGGTCGGCCTCGAGGGGCGCACGCGCGACCCGATCGAGCCGAACGGCACCGGCTACGCCGACATCCGCGGAGAAATGTGGCGCGTGACCAGCCTGCAGGCGATCCCCGCCGGCGCGCCGATCCGCGTCGTCGCGATCGACGGGCTCACGCTCGTCGTGGAAGGACTGACCTCATGACGCTCTCGCCGCTGCTGATCATCGTCGTCGTCCTCGTGCTGTATCTCCTCAGCTCGATCCAGATCCTCGCCGAGTACGAGCGCGGCGTGGTCTTCCGCCTCGGCAAGCTGCTGCCGCGGCCGAAGGGTCCGGGCATCGTGTTCGTCTTCCGGCCGATCGACCGCCTGGTGAAGATCAGCCTGCGCACCGTGGTCATGGACGTGCCGCCGCAGGACATCATCACGCGCGACAACGTGTCGGTGAAGGTGAACGCGGTCGTCTACTTCCGCGTCATCGACCCGCGCCGCGCGGTCGTGGAGGTCGAGAACTACATGTATGCGACCTCACAGCTCTCGCAGACGACGCTGCGGAGCGTGCTCGGACAGGCGGAGCTCGACGACCTGCTCGCCGAGCGCGAGCGGCTGAACCACGAGCTGCAGAAGATCCTCGACCAGCAGACCGACCCGTGGGGCATCAAGGTCTCGGCCGTCGAGGTGAAGCACGTGGACCTGCCGCAGGACATGCAGCGCGCCATGGCGCGACAGGCGGAAGCGGAGCGCGAGAAGCGCGCGAAGATCATCCACGCCGAAGGCGAGCTGATCGCGTCCGAGAAGCTCTCGCAGGCCGCGGGGATCATCGACAAGGAACCGGCGGCGATGACGCTGCGCTACCTGCAGACGCTCACCGAGATCGCCGCCGAGCAGAACTCGACGATCATCTTCCCGCTGCCCATCGAGCTGATGCGCATGCTGCGCGCGACGGAACGGTAAGCCGTATGCGAAGCGTCGCCATCCTCGCTGCCATCCTCTTCGCCGCCGTGATGGCGGCGGCCCAGCAGCCGCAGATGCCTGCGGGCATGTCCGTGACGCCGCTCTTCGAGAACGCCAGCGTCGCCGTGGCGCGGCTGACGCTGCTGCCCGGCACGCGCGAGATGCCGCACACGCACGGCTACTCGATGCTCATCGTGCCGGTGACGAGCGGCGACATCGAGATGCTGACAGGCACGGCGACGACGAAGACGACGCGCCAGATCGGCGACGTGGACGTCGTGGAGCGCGGCGTCGTCCATGCGGGCGCCAACGTCGGCACCACGACGCTCGACGCGATCATCGTCGCGGTCAAGGCCGACCGGGCGAAGGGCGGCACCGCGCCGCCGCTGCCGAGACCCGAGGGGATCACCGCCCGGGACGTGCTCGACGCGACCGACGCGGCGGCACGCCGGGTCGAGCTCGCGCCGGGCGCGCGCGAGGTCACGCACACGCATCCCTACGACTTCGTCGTCATCCCGATCACGCGCAGCCGGATGGAGCTGCAGCTCGCGGGCAGGACGGAGACGAAGGAGTACGCGCCCGGCGAGGCGTTCTTCATCCCGCGCGACACGCCGCACGCGGTGGCCAACCCGGGCCGTGAGCCGCTCGCCCTGATAGGGGTCGCGATCAAATAGCAGGGTGCCGGAATCTCACGCACGCCGTCGGCCTGACCCGGCGCGGTATACTCCGGCCGGCGGAGCGATGGCGGGGCCGATCACGATCCTGCTGTGACGCGTGGACTACTACAACTGGACCGACCCGGTCGACCTGACGTTCTTCGTCCTCCCCCTGCTGCTGGTGCTCACGCTGATCGCCGGCGTGTACGCCGCGTCGCGCCGCCTCGCTGAATCGCGCGACGATCGCCGCCTCGCGCTGATCGTCACGATCGGCGGCGCCGCGGTCTGGCTGATGGCCACCTGGATCAACGCGATGCGCGGTACCCTGCGCCTGTGGACCGAGCTCACGCCGCCGCCGTTCGCGTACCTGGTGGCCGGCATCCTGCTCCTCGCCGTCGCCATCTCGTCCGGGTCGTACGGCCGGCGCCTCGCGCACGGGCTGCCGTTGTGGATCCTCGTCGGCATCCAGGGCTTCCGCCTGCCGCTCGAAATCGCCATGCACGCGATGTACGAGCGCGGGGTGATGCCGGTGCAGATGAGCTATTCGGGGCGCAACTTCGACATCGTGACGGGCGCGACGGCGCTGGTCGTGGCGGCGCTCGTGTGGAAGGGGCGCGCCGGACGCCGCGTCGTGCTGGCGTGGAACATCCTGGGGCTCGCGCTGCTCGTGAACATCATGGTCATCGCCATCCTGTCCACGCCGCGGTTCATGTTCTGGGGACCGCGCGCGACGAACTTCTTCGTCGCCTACCCGCCTTTCGTCTGGCTGCCCGCGGTGATGGTGCTCGCCGCGCTGGCAGGCCACCTGCTCATCTTCCGCGCGCTCAGGAGGGCCTAGCGCGGTTTCGACTTCTTCGTAGTGTCCGGCTTTAGCACTACTTTGTCAGATTCTCAGCGGGGGATTCCGCTGGAAGCTGATGGCTAGATTCAACAGGTCGCGACGGCTGGCGATGTAGAGCATCGCCATGATCTCGCGAACCCAGAAACGGATCTGGGGCAG
>VFYY01000138.1 GCA_016871375.1 Acidimicrobiia bacterium | reverse complement strand
GTGCCGCCGCAGGGCGGGCTGGTGGAACAGGACTTCGTGGTGCCGTGATGCGGTCGGCCACCTCCCTCACCAACCGCGTCTTCCTGGCGTGCACGCTGCTGGCGATGCTGTCGCTCGGGTTCGCGTTCTAATTCGTCAACGCGCGCGCGTCGTCGGAGGTGGAGGCCGAGCTGCGGCGCGGCCTGCAGGAGGCGGGTACGCTGCTCGATCAGCAGCGCGCGACCGTCACCGACAACTTCACCCGCATGGCGAGGGTCGTGGCGGACCTGCCGAAGCTCAAGGCGGCGGTGGAAACCGGCGACGCGCCCACCGTGCAGCCGCTCGCCGACGAGTACCTGCGCGAGGTCAACGCGGACCTGCTCGTGCTGACGGGCCGGATGGGCGTCGTGCTCGGCGCGGCGGGCGCCGACGCGTCCACGCTGCCGCAGGAAGTGCTGGGCAACCAGTCGCCGGACGAGACCTCCACGTTCTGGCCGCACGAGCGCGGCGTCCTGCAGATGGTGAGCGTGCCCATCCTGCTGCTGGGCGTGGAGCCCAGCGAGATGCTGGGGCGGCTGACGATCGGCTTCTTCCTGGACGACCGCCTCGCCACCCAGTTCAAGAACCTGACCGGCAGCGAGATCGCCTTCGGCGCCCGGGGCCGGATTCTTTCGTCCACGCTTCCCGTGGCATCGCGCGCGGAGCTGGCGCGCGTGATGCGCGCGCAGGACATCGCCTCGGTGACGCTGGGCGACGAAGAGTTCCTCGCCCTGTCGCGGCCGCTGCTGCCGGGATCCGATTCGCCGGTGTCGCTCATCCTGCGGTCGCGCACCGAGCGGCTGCAGTTCCTGAGCACGATTCGCACGGGGCTGATGGGCGTCCTCGTCGTCACGCTGCTGCTGGCGACGCTGCTGAGCTACGGCGTCGCGCTCACCATGACGCGGCCGCTGGCCGCCATCACGTCCGCCATGCGCGACGTCGCGCGCACCGGCGACCTGACGCGCAAGGTCTCGCTCAAGAGCCGCGCCTGGGACGACGAGGACGCCCGCGTGCTGGCGTCCACGTTCAACACGCTGACGGAGTCGATCGCGCGGTTCCAGCGCGAGATGGCGCAGCGCGAGCGGCTCTCGTCGCTCGGGCGCCTGTCGACCGTGATCGCCCACGAGATCCGCAACCCGCTGATGATCATCCGCGCGTCGCTCTCGACGCTGCGGCGCGACCGCATCGGCGCCGCCGAGATGCGCGAGGCCGTGGCGGACATCGACGAAGAGACGCTGCGGCTGAACCGCATCGTGACCGAGGTGCTCGACTTCGCGCGGCCGATCAGGTTCGAGCTGGCCGAGGCCGACGTGAACGAGATCTGCCGCACGTCCGCCGACGCCGTGGGCACGGCGCAGCCCGGCACGGAGGTCGCGCTCCGCCTGGATCCCGCGCTGCCGGCCGTCGTCACGGATGCCGAGCGGCTGCGGACCGCGCTCGTCAACGTCCTCACCAATGCGTGCCACGCGGTGGGCGCGGCCAGCCGCGCCGACGGCGCGCCGCCGGGGCGCGCCGCGGTCGCCGTCGCCGACGAGCCGGGCGTGCTCGTGCAGACCAGCCACGCCGACGGCCGCGCGGTGATCGTCATCCGCGATCGCGGCGCCGGCATCGCGCCCGAGGACATGCCCCACATCTTCGATCCCTACTTCACCACGCGGCGCGCGGGCACCGGCCTCGGCCTGCCCATCGCCAAGAACATCGTCGACGGCCTGGGCGGGACGATTGCCGTGTCGAGCCGGCGTGGTGAAGGCACCGACATCCGCATCGAGCTGCCGCTATGAACGCTGTGCGCGGGTCCATCCTCCTCGCCGACGACGAAGAAAAGATCCTGAAGCGGCTGGGGCGCGCCCTGCGCGACGAGGGCCACGACGTCGTGGAGGCGACGACCGCCCGCGAGGCGCAGCGGCACCTCGGCGAGCGCGCGTTCGACCTGCTGGTCGTGGACAACGTCATGCCGGGCATGACGGGCATGGACCTGATCAGGGAGCTCGCGCAGACGACGTCGCCCGGCGAGCGGCCGCAGATCGTGATGATGACCGCGCACGGCTCGACGCAGATCGTCCGCGAGGCGTTCAAGCTCGGCGTCGAGGACTTCCTCGAGAAGCCGTTCGAGGTCGACGAGCTGCTGGCGCTGGCGCGGCGCGCGGTCAAGAGCCTGCGCCTGCAGACCGAGCGCCAGTACCTGATCAGCGAGCGCGACGCCGAGTTCAACCACTACGGCATCGTCGGCCGCAGCCGCGCGATGCAGGAGGTGATCGAGCGGTCGGCGCTCGTCGCCGAGACGAAGAGCACGGTGCTCATCACCGGCGAGACCGGCACGGGCAAGGAGATGGTGGCGCGGCTCATCCACCACCGCAGCGCGCAGCGCGAGATGCCGCTCATCAAGGTGAACTGCGCGGCCATCCCGGACACGCTGCTCGAGTCGGAGCTGTTCGGCCACGTGCGCGGCGCGTTCACCGGCGCCACGATGACCAAGCGCGGCAAGTTCGCGCTCGCCGACGGCGGCACCATCTTCCTCGACGAGATCGGCACGCTCAGCGTCGCCATCCAGTCGAAGCTGCTGCGCGTGCTGCAGGAGCGCGAGTTCGAGCCGCTCGGCGCCGAGCGCACGCAGCGCGTGGACGTGCGCGTCATCGCCGCCACCAACCGCGACCTGAAGCAGATGGTGAGCGAGGGCCGGTTCCAGGAGGACCTCTACTACCGGCTGAACGTCATCCCCGTCGCCATCCCGCCGCTGCGCGAGCGCCGCGACGACATCCCGGTGCTCATCGAGCACTTCGTGCAGAAGCACCGGCAGCGCACCGGCAAGCGCATCGACGGCGTGGCCGAGGACGTCGTGCAGTCGCTGCAGCGCTACGAGTGGCCGGGGAACGTGCGCGAGCTCGAGAACACGATCGAGCGCGCCGTCGTGCTGGCGACGGGCCCGCAGATCACGGCCGGGTCGATCTCGCTCCTGGGCGCGACGTCGGCGCCCTCGCCGGGCCTGCCGTCGTTGGGGCTGCACCAGAACCTCGAATGGGTGGAGCGGGAGACCATTCGCCGCGCGCTGGAGCAGTCGGGCGGGATCAAGAAGGACGCCGCGGAGTTGATGGGCATCAGCCAGCGCGCCCTCAGCTACTACCTGGCGAAGTACCGCATCGACTGATATATCGACGCGCGTACGACGCAGGTTACAAGTTTTGCCGGTGATTACTCGTCGCGTAAGCCCATGGCGCTCCTGACGCGGCTTTCCACCGGTTTTCGCGCACCGTCGCCGCCTGCGCGCGGGTACTCCGCTTGCTCGCTTCGGTTCCGGTACCGCCTCCCGGGTACAATTCCGCCCATGTCCGACACCGTCTCGCGTATCGTCCGCGCGTGCCTCGCGCTCTCCGCCGTCGCCACCACGAGCCATGTTCCCTCCCCCGCTCTGGCGCAGGCGACGGAGCCGCGAGTGATCGAGATCGTCGCCAAGCGCTTCGAGTTCGTCCCCGCCATCATCGAAGTCACCCAGGGAGAACGCATCCGCCTGGTGGTGAAGTCGGGCGACGGTCTCCACGGCTTCGGCATCAAGCGATTCGACGTGTCCAAGGAGGTCGCGCGCGGGGAAACGGTGACGATCGACTTCACGCCCGACGCCGCGGGCACGTTTCCAATTCTCTGCACCGAGTTCTGCGGCAACGGTCACGAAGACATGAAAGGCGAGCTCGTGGTCAAGGCGCGCCCGGGGGCGCAGCCATAGAGGAGCACTCGATGCATAGACGCCTACTGGCGAGCGCCGTGCCGCTCGCGCTCTGCGTGGTTCTCGCGGCCTGCGACGAGAGCCTGTCCGAACTGGCGGGGCCGACGCCGAACCTCCAGCCGACCCTCAGCAGCATTACGCGCGACATCTTCAACTCCACCGACGCGGCAGGCCGGATCCAGTGCACCCAGTGTCATACCGACGCCGGCGGCCGCAACCCGTCCGGCGGGCTCAACCTGCGCCTCGAGGTCGCGCACCGCAGCCTCGTCGGGGTGGCGAGCCGTGGCAAGCCCGGCGCGATCCACGTCGTCCCGGGCGACCCGGAAAACAGCTATCTGATTCACAAGATCGAGGGGCGGCCGGGCATCGTCGGCGTCCGCATGCCTCGCGGCAACGGACCTTTTCTCACCCAGGGGCAGGTCCTCGTCATCAAACGCTGGATCGAGCTGGGTGCGCGCAATGACTAGGAGCAGATTGATGCACTCGCTGAAACGTCTCGTCGTGGCGCTGTTACTCGCACTCCTGGCGCCGGTCGTGCCCGCCGCCGCCCAGCAGACGCAGGACGATCCCGACCTCGATCTGAACCCGCTGCAGCCCGATTTCACGCTGGTCAACCTGCCGACCACCCTTCGGCTGCCTCGCTTCAAGAGCGCGTTCCGGGTGACGCATCGCTTCGGCCGCCCGCTCGGCGCGGGTGACTTCGGCGACCTGCTGGAGGATGCGTTCGGGCTCGACTCCGGTGCCATGATCGGACTCGAGTACCGGTTCGGGGTGATGCGCGGGCTTCAAGCGGGCATCCACCGGACCAACGGAAAAACCATCGAGTTCTTCAGCCAGTACAACGTCATGCAGGAGAGCGATACGCGGCCGATCGGTCTCGGCGTGCTCGCCTCGATCGATGGAACCAACAACTTCCGCGACAGCTATTCGCCCGCGCTCGGTGTCGCGATCTCGCGGACACTCGGCCGTGCCGGAATGGTGTACGTGGAGCCGATCTGGGTGGACAACACGAACCCTCTGCCGACGGCGCTGGCGAACGACAACGACACGGTCGTCGTCGGCGTCGGCACCAGGATCCGGATTCGCCCAACCGTCTACCTCGTCGGCGAAGTCGTCCCCCGCGTGGCCGGATTCGACCCGGGCGTCACCCACGGCAGCTTCGCGATCGAGAAACGGGCCGGGGGGCATTCGTTCCAGATCAACTTCTCCAACGGTCTCGCCTCGACGATGAGCGGGCTCGCCCGGGGCGGGACGAACAGCGACGACTGGTATCTGGGCTTCAATATCTCGAGGAAGTTCTTCTGATGCGGACGAACGTTGTTCTCGGGAGTGCTGCGGTGCTCCTGCTGACGCTGGCCGTCGCATGCGGCGGCGGGAGCAACCCCACGTCGCCTTCGCCGGCCCCGTCACCGGCGCCGTCACCTGCACCGGCGCCCGCGCCATCGCCGACGCCCGGCGGCGGGACGACAATCACCATCACCGACGCTGGTGCCTCGCCGCGCTCGTTGACCGTGGCACAGGGATCGCGCGTCACGTTCGTGAACAACGCCAGCGGCAACCGTGAGATGGCCTCCGATCCACACCCGTCACATACGGACTGTCCGGAACTGAATCAGGTCGGGTTCCTCACGCCCGGCCAGAGCCGTACCTCCGGCAACCTCAACACGCGGCGCGTGTGCGGGTTCCACGATCACAACCGGCCGTCCGACACGGCGCTGCAGGGAACGATTACGATCCAGTGAGAGAGTCATCACCGCGCTGTCGGGCGGGCCTTTGCGGCCCGCCTCACGCTTCGGTTCTGACGTATTCGAAGTTTATCGGCTTCTGATTGATCCCGCGCAGCGGCGGGGCGATGTAGTTGGCGAACCTGCCCGGTTCGAACACCGGCGCCGCCTGCAGGCTCTTCAGGTAGGCGGTGTCGGCGGCCGACGGCAGCCACTCGTCGCGGCGCCGCTCCCACTCCTCCGCCGACAGCGCATGCCCCGACGGGTCGAAGTGCTGGCCCGCGTACACGCCGATGTGCCGGTGGAACTTCCGGTCCGGCAGCACGAAGCGGAAGTCGATGCCGTGGCCCGCGATCTTCTTGTTCCAGCGCTCCACGCCGTGCAGGCAGTCCTGCTGGTACCAGTCGCGCAGCACCTCGTTCAGGGCGTTGCGCATCGGCACCTCCTGCGATCCCAGCATGTACACGTCCTCGGCCAGCACGTGGTCGTCGGCGTGCTTCTGCTCCTCGGCGCGTCCCTTCAGCCCGTTGATGAAGTAGTTGGCCGCGTTGCTCGAGATCTCGCCCCCGTGCAGGTCGAGGCTCAGGCTGAACCAGAAGTTGACGTGCCGCTGGATCATCGGCAGGTCGATGCCGCCCAGCGTCCGCACGTCCTCGGAGAAGCCGCTCTGCTTCATCAGCTGGCACGTGCGGTCGACGATGCGTGACAGGCCGGTGTCGCCGACGAAGAGGTGATGGGATTCCTCGGTGAGCATGAAGCGCGTGGTCCGCGAGAGCGGATCCAGCGAGCTCTCCGAGAGCGACAGCAGCTGCGACTTGCCGTCGCGATCGGTGAACATCGCGAACGCGAAGAAGTCGAGCCAGGTCTCGATCGGCGCGTTGAACGCTTCGAGCATGCGCGGCTTGTCCGCGTTGCCGCTGGTGCGCGCGAGCAGCTCCTCCGCCTCGTCGCGGCCGTCGCGGCCGAAGTAGGAGTGCAGCAGGTAGACCATCGCCCAGAGGTGGCGCCCCTCCTCGACGTTCACCTGGAACAGGTTGCGGAGATCGTAGAGGCTCGGGCAGCACTGTCCCAGCATGCGCTGCTGCTCCACGCTCGCCGGCTCGGTGTCGCCCTGGGTGACGATGAGGCGGCGCAGCGGGTTGCGGAACTCGCCGGGCACCTCCTGCCACACGGGCCGGCCCTTGAACTGGCCGAAGCCGATGCGACGGTCCGCGACCGGTTCGGCGAGGAAGATCCCCCACCGGTACTCCGGCAGCTTCACGTACTCGAAGTGCGCCCAGCCGCTCGGGTCCACGCTGATCGCGGTGCGGAGATAGACCTGGTGGTAGTCCTGGAAGCCGTGCGGCCCCATCTCGCGCCACCAGTGCAGGAACTTCGGCTGCCAGTGCTCGAGCGCGCGCTGCAGCCGCTTGTCGCTGGACAGGTTGACGTTGTTGGGAATCCGCTCCGCGGAAATCAACAGCGCCTCCAGTCGAACTCGGGGCGGCCCTCGCGCCCGTACACCTTCAGGGCGCCGCGCTCGCCGACGGCGTTGGGCCGCTGGAAGATCCAGTTCTGCCACGCCGTGAGGCGGCCGAAGATCTTCGTCTCGAGTGTCTCGGGGCCCGCGAAGCGGAGGTTTGCCTCCATGCCGGTCAGCGCGTCCGGCGACAGCGACGCGCGCTCCTCGATCGCCAGCCGCACCTCGTCGTTCCAGTCGAGATCGTCGGGCGCCGACGTCACCAGGCCCGCGTCGAGGGCTTCCTGCGGATCGAATGCGCGTCCATACGCGAGCGCCGCGGCCGCTTTCTCCGGCGCGCCCAGAAAACGGACCTCGAGACGCGACAGCCCGTTGCTCATCGGATACGCCCCGCCGTTCATCGCCGAGAGCGCGATTGTGTTCGGCCGATCCGGGTCGGCCAGCATGTAGGCGCGATCGGCGGCCAGCGCGAGCTCGACGAGCGTCCCGGCGAACGCGTTGCCGGGCTCGATGAGCGCGTAGAAGCTGCGCGAGGTCAGGTCCAGCCGCTTCAGCGTGCGCTTGACGAAGTGCAGGATCTCGCGCACGAGCCAGTGGCTCCGGTGCGCGGCGAGCGTTCGATCGACGGCGAGGACGGCTTCGGGATCGCCCACGGCCCTCACGAGCACCGTGCCAATCTCCGGCTCGTTCAGCCGCAGCCGAAGCATCGCATCGTCGAGCTCGCGGAACGCGCGCAGCGGCCAGAACTGGTCGCCGGCCGCAAGGATGGCGTCAGGCGACTCCGGCTGCGGACCCTCCGGTGCCGCGATCGTCAGCTCCGCCGTCCGCCGGACGCGATCGATCGCGAGCGTCACCGTGGTGTATTCGATCCTGCTCTCGGCCTGTTTCGCATTGAGCGGGCGCAGCTCGATGCCGGGGCCGCTCGACGGCCGATCCGACTGCGCGGCGAGCTCCCGCGCGCGGCGCTGCACGTCCTGCTCGAAGCGGCTCTTCGGATAGACGGCGTCCACGAGACGCCATTCGACCGCCCGTTTCCCCTTCACGCCTTCGGCCACCGTGCTGAAGACGTCAGCCAGGTCGCGCCGCACCTTGCGCTTGTCCACGACGCGCGTGAGCCCGCCCGTTCCAGGCAGCACGCCGAGCAGCGGCGTCTCCGGCAGGCTCACCGCGCTCGACCCGTCGTCCACGAGCGCGATCTCGTCGCAGGCCAGCGCCAGCTCGTAGCCGCCGCCCGCGCACGTCCCGTTCACCGCGGCCAGGAACCGGATGCCCGAGTTCGTGCTGGCGTCCTCGATGGCGAGCCGCGTCTCGTTCGTGAACTTGCAGAAGTTCACCTTGAAGCCGTGGCTCGAGCCGCCCAGCATGAAGATGTTTGCCCCCGCGCAGAAGACGCGCTCCTTCAGGCTGGTGATGACGACGGCGTGGACCTCGGGGTGTTCGAAACGAAGACGTTGAACGGCGTCGGCAAGCTCGATGTCCACGCCGAGATCGTAGGAGTTGAGCTTGAGGCGATAGTCGGGACGAAGGCCGGCGTCCTCGCGCACGTCCATCGACAGTGTGGCCACGGGCCCATCGAAAGACCGCTTCCAGTGGCGGTACTGCGACGGGTGCGTCTCGAAGGTAATGGTCTCAGCGACCGATTCCATTCTTCACCTGAACAGCAAGCTCTGTTCCATTATCGCTATTCCGCCGTTTCGCCGGGTTTCAACTCGAGGACCTGTACACCTCGCGGTTCCACCAGCGCCTTCAGCTGCGCCGGCGTCCCGGTCAGCATCGGAAACGTGCCCCAGTGCATCGGCACGACCTGCCGGACGCCCAGGAGCTCGCACGCCCTCGCGGCCGCGGCCGCATCCATCGTGAACCGGTCGCCGATCGGCAGAAACGCGATGTCGGGCTTGTACATCTCGCCGATGAGCCGCATGTCGCCGAAGAGCGACGTATCGCCGGCGTAGTAGAGCGTCACGCCGTCCTCGAGCCTGACGACGAAGCCGGCGGGCTCGCCCAGGTAGACGACCTGTCCGTTGTCGACGCAGCTGCTGCTGTGGCGGGCGTCCGTCATCGTGATGCGCAGTCCGGCAACCGTCTGCGAGCCGCCCTTGTTCATCGGCGCGAGGTTCGCCAGGCCCTTGCGTCCGAGCCAGTCGCACAGCTCGAAGGCGGCGACGACGGGCGCTCCGTTCTCGCGCGCCGCACCGATCAGGTCGCCAATGTGATCGCTGTGGCCGTGGGAGACGAGGATCAGGTCCGCCTTGGGCGGCTTCTTCATCGACGGCGGGCACGACGGGTTCTCCGTGAACCACGGATCGAACAGCAGGCGCACGCCGCGCGGCGTCTGCACGAGAAACGTGGAGTGCCCGAACCAGGTAATCCGGAGCCGTCCCTGCACCGATACAGGATAATAGGAGCAGATGACCGTCAGCCCCGTCGAGTTCGTCCGTCCCCGCGCACCGAAGCCCGAGTGGCTGAAGGTCCGCGCGCCCGGGTCGGAGAACTACCTGCGCCTCAAGGGCATCATGCAGGACCTCCACCTGCACACCGTCTGCGAGGAGGCGCGCTGCCCCAACATCGGCGAGTGCTGGCACCATGGCACGGCGACGTTCATGATCCTCGGCGACGTCTGCACGCGGGCCTGCGCCTACTGCGCGGTGTCGCACGGCAAGCCGCACGAGCTGGACGCCGCGGAGCCCGAGCGCGTGGCGGACGCCATCGGGAAGATGGCGCTGAAGCACGCGGTCATCACGTCCGTCGATCGCGACGATCTCCCCGACGGCGGCGCCTTCATCTTCGCGGAAACGATCCGTCAGACGCGCGCGCGCGTGCCCGGCTGCCGCATCGAGGTGCTGATTCCGGACTTCCAGGGCATCGAGTCGTCGCTGCGCGCCGTGCTCGACGCGGGGCCGGACGTCCTCAATCACAACATCGAGACCGTCCCGCGTCTCTACCGCATGGCCCGCTCGGGCGGCCGGTATCCGCGTTCGCTGGAGCTGCTCGACCGGTCCAGGAACTACACGCCGGCCATTGCCACGAAAACGGGCATCATGGTCGGGCTGGGCGAGGAGATCGACGAGGTCGTCTCCGTGTTCGAGGACCTGCGCGCGGCGGGCGTCTCAATCCTGACGATCGGGCAGTACCTGCGTCCCACGCCGACGCACGCCCCGATGGTCCGCTACTACCACCCCGACGAGTTCGCGGACCTCAAACGGATGGCGCTGTCGAAAGGGTTCGTGCACGTCGAGTCCGGCCCGCTCGTGCGCAGTTCGTACCACGCGCACGAGCAGGCCGACGCCTTCGAGCTGGCGACATCGAGGTAGCCGAACATGGCGGACGCCCAGATTGCGCTCGAACCCGATCCGGTTATCGAAGCGTTCAAGAAGGACATCGATCGCACGCTCCTGCGCGAGAACCTGCGACGCACGCCGGACGAACGCCTCCAGGCCCTGATGGCGGTTCAGCGATTTGCCGAAGAACTGCGGCGCGCCGGTGCCGAGGCCCGCCGCAACCGCAGGTGACGGATTTTCCGCGTCTTCTTGGCGCGCTCCACGATGCAGGCGTTCGATTCATCGTCATCGGTGGAGCGGCGGCCACCGCGCACGGCTCCGCGCGGCTCACGGAGGACCTGGACGTCCTCTACGATCGATCGCCTGAGAACATCGAACGACTCGTGCGTGCACTCGCCCCATACGCGCCGTACCTGCGCGGCGCGCCGCCAGGGCTTCCGTTCACCTTCGACGCGGCGACACTGCTCCGCGGACTGAACTTCACGTTCGCCACGTCTCTCGGGTGGATCGATCTCCTCGGTGAGATTGTCGGCGGCGGCACGTGGGACGACTTGAGCAATCACACTGTCGAAATGTCGCTGTTCGGGCGTCCCACGCGCGTGCTCGATCTGCGGCGCCTCATCGCGGTCAAACGCGCCGCTGGTCGCACCAAGGACCTGGAAGCCATCGCCGAGCTCGAGGCGCTCCTCGAGGAACGGGGCGACTAGAACCTCGTGCCGATGCGGAAGCCGTAGGTGACGTTCTCGCCCTTCTCCACTTCCCCAGCCAGGCTCAGCGACCTCCACCGATACGCCACGCCCGCGAACGAGGACGTGCCGCCGGCGTCTGCCGGATCCAGATCGACGTCCGCCGAGCGCTCGAAGGCGATCGACGACCTCGCCGCCACGCC
>VFYY01000137.1 GCA_016871375.1 Acidimicrobiia bacterium | reverse complement strand
GCATCCTCGGTGGACACCCAAAACCGGCCATTAATGGACAGCTGAAAACCGGCCATTTCGAGTAGCGGCTCGAGGCGTTGACGCCGGCGAGGAACGCAGCGTTCCTACGCGGCATGAGCAACGTCTTGGCTGACGACAAACACCACCAGATTGTGGCGCTGGGCCGACTGGGATGGTCGCTGCGGCGCATCGAGCGGACCACCGGCGTCCGGCGCGAAACGATCAGCGGCTATCTCAAAGCCGCGAGCATCGTGGTGCCGGGCCGCGGGCGCCCCCGCGCATCACGAGCGAAACCGGCCATTTCCACGGCGTCGGTGTCCACCGACTTTGGCCGAGCAAATCCGGCCATTTCCGAGGAGGTGTCGACCGACGCTGGTCAGGCGAAAGCGGCCACCAAGGCGGAGGTGTCCACCGACTCGCCTTCGGTCCAGCACCCGGGTCGCGCGCCGAGTGCGAGCGCGTGCGAGCCGTATCGAGAGCTGATCATCGAGGCGCTCCGGCGCGGCCGCAATGCCATGGCGATTTGGCAGGACCTCGTCGACGATCATGGCTTCCGCGCTCGGTATGCGAGCGTGCGCCGCTTTGTCCTGACGCTCCGCGGGACGTCCTCGCCGGAGGCGCGTGTCGTGATCACGACCGCACCGGGCGAAGAGGGCCAGGTCGATTACGGCGATGGCCCGATGGTCCGCCACCCAGACACGGGCAAGTACCGGCGCGCCCGGCTCTTCGTCCTGACGCTCGGCTACTCGCGCAAAGCGGTCCGGCTGCTCGTGTGGCAATCGAGCACGCAGGTCTGGGCCGAGCTCCACGAGCGCGCGTTTCGTCGGCTCGGCGGCACCGTCCGCGTGATCGTCCTCGACAATCTCAAAGAAGGCGTCCTCACCCCGGACATCTACGATCCCGCGCTCAATCCGCTCTACCGTGACGTGCTCGCGCACTACGGCGTCGTCGCGTTACCGTGCCGCGTCGGCGATCCCGATCGCAAAGGCAAAGTCGAAGCCGGCGTCGGGCACGCGAAGAAAACGCCGTTACGCGGGCTGCGTTTCGAATCGCTCGACGAGGCGCAAGCGTACCTCGATCGCTGGGAGGCGCATTGGGCCGACACCCGCGTCCACGGCACGACGAAGCGCCAGGTCGCCGCGATGTTTACCGAGGAGCGGCCCGCGCTCGGCCCGCTGCCCCTCGAGCCGTTTCGCTACTACCGCTTCGGCGTCCGCACCGTGCACCTGGATGGCTGCGTGGAGGTCGAGGCGGCGTACTACGGCACGCCGCCAGGCTGGATCGGGCGGCGCGTCGACGTGCAGTGGAACGACCTCTTTGTCCGCCTGCTCGATCCCCAGACCGGTCAGCTCCTGCGCGAGCATGTGCGCGCGCCGCGCGGATGGCACCGGATCGCCGACGCGGATCGCCCGCGCCGCACGCCGCCGAAGACGGTGGCACTCCTCGAAGCGGCCATGCGGATCGGGCCAGCGCTCAGCACCATCTGCGATCACATCCACCGGCACGACGGGGAAGCCGGTGTCCGTCGCATCCTCGGCGTGCTGGCGCTCGCGAAGAAACACGGTCCGGCCGTCGTCGAAGACGCCGCGACGGCCGCCCTCGATCTCGGTGTGCCGTCGTATCGCTTCCTCCGCCGCTATCTCGAGCGCCGGCCGCCGGTGCCGCTGACGCTCAAGCAGGTCGATCCCCTCATTCGGCAGCTCACCCTCTATCGCGATCTGATCGATCGCACAGGAGACGCGTCATGAATCTCGTCGAACTCGATCGGGCGCTCCGACAACTCCGGCTCTCGGGCATGGCCGCCGTCTTGGAAACGCGGCTCCGGCAGGCGCAAACCGAGAAGATGGCGCCCCTCGACCTCGTGTCGGCGCTCGTGGCCGACGAACTCAGGCGGCGACAGGACCGCCTCCTCGAGCGCCGGCACAAGCTCGCGCGCTTCCGTGACCCGGCGCGCTCGCTCGACACCTTTGATTTTGATTTCAATAAGAAGATGAATCGCGCGCTGGTCTACGAGCTCGCCACGGCACGCTTCATTGCCCAGCGCGAGGACGTCCTCTTTCTTGGTCCGCCCGGCACTGGTAAAAGCCACCTCGCACAAGCCATCGGTCGCGCGGCGATTCTGCAAGGCTATCGCGTCGTCTATCGCGAGGCGCACACGCTGCTCGAGGAACTCGCGGAAGCCACGCTGGCAGGCACGCGCAAGGACTATCTTGCGGAACTGGCGACCGTGCCGCTCCTGATCGTCGATGACCTCGGCATGCGGAAGCTCGCGCACACGGCCGCCGAAGATCTCCTCGAGCTGATCATGCGCCGCTACGAACGGGCGTCGACGCTGCTGACGTCGAATCGTCCCGTGGATGATTGGGGCAAGCTCCTCGGCGATACGGCCGCTGTCACGGCTCTACTCGATCGCCTGCTGCATCATGCGCATGTGCTGAAGTGCGGGCCACGGAGCTGGCGAACGAAGGTCCATACGGATTTGCAGTCGGGAGACAGCGTGCGGTAGAACTCACTCGGCCTCGATCCCGCCCACTGGAAATGGCCGGTTTTGAAGTGTCGACAAATGGCCGGTTTTGCCCTGTCCACCGAGGCAAGGAAGGCACACAGATATGGCCGAAGTAAAGGTGTTCTACGACCGTGAGGGCAAGACGCTCACCGTCTGGTTCACGGAGCGTTCGCGCGAGTACCTCTGTGAAGAGACCGGTGATGAGGTCGTCCTCATGAAGGACGCCACGGGCCGGGTGCTCGGTTTTGAGAAACTGAATTTCTCGATCCCGCAGTCGGATTCGCTGAGCGTGGCCCTTGAGACCATCCCGGCGTGACGGGCCGCCCAACACGGCATGCAGCCGACAGCGCGCGCGATCGTGAGCGCGTTGCGGCTGATGCCTCACGTTGATATGGCCCCAACTCGAAGCACCTGGCCGGTTTGTACGGCTTGAATCGCGTCAATCGCGGCCGGGACGAGCGGCACGAGATCCTCGATGGCGTTGCTGGCGGCGCAGAGCACGACGACTCCAAGTCGTCGTTTCGCCAGGTTCTGCTGGAACTGGAGATTTCGATCGCCCGTCACGAGGACGGTGAAGCCGGCGGCTTCGGCAACCTCGAGTAGTTGTCCGTTCTTCAGCCCGGCCCAGGCTTGCTGCTGGACGGTTCGAACCTCGTGCCCGGTCAGAAGCGGCGCAAGCTGTCGAGGGAGTTGCTCATCGAGCAGCACACGCACGCGCCGTTACCGCTTCATGGGCTGCTTCGAGCGCGGCCACAGCCTGCTCTCTCGACACCGTCGGAAACGCGTCCAGGAATTCGTCGAGACTGTGGTCACGTTCAAGATAGTCGATCAAGTTCCGAAAAGGCACACGTGTCCCGACGAAAACGGGCGTTCCGCCCAGGATCTCCGGATCGCTGTGAATGACGGCCACGTTGCTCGGCATTCTGGTGCCTCCGGCCTGATCTTACGACGGCGTTGCCACTGAGGCCTAACACGGCTGCAGCCGATGGCGGCCGTCCCAGCGCATCTCGTGGTCCGGCTGAAGCCGGACACTACGTACGCAAGCTACTTCGGGCGGACGACGAGCTCGCCCTGCATGCGGCTGTGGGCGGGGTCGCTGGTCAGGTTGCTGTAGAAGCGGAACGTGCCGGCGCGGTCCACGCGGAAGTCGAACCTCGTCTCACCCCGCGCCGGCACGCGGCGGACGATGCGGTATTCGTCGATGGCGAAGCTGTAGGCGATGTCCTCGCTGCGGATCGTCAACCGCACGAGGTCCTCCTGCGTCACTTCGAGGCGATTGGGAGAGAACTGGAAGTCGCGGGCCGTAATCGTGAACTCGGGACGATTCGGCGCCTGGTCCTGGGCTGCGAACGCCCAAGACCCAAGGGCCACGGCCCAAACAACCAAGACAACCGACAAATCGTGCCTTGGCGTTTGAGCCTTGGAACTTGTGCCTTGCGCCACGCTATTGCTTGGCTGCCGGAGCGGCCGCCTCCGCTTTGGCGCCGTCTTCCTGCAGCAGCGCCTTCCGGCTCAGGCGGATCTTGCCGGTCGGGTCGATGTTGATGACCTTCACCAGCACCTGCTGGCCTTCCTTGAGCTCGTCGCGCACGTCCTTCACGCGGTGGTTCGCGATCTCCGAGACGTGCAGCAGGCCGTCGGTGCCGGGCATGATCTCGACGAACGCGCCGAAGTCGGTGATGCGCTGCACCTTGCCCATGTAGGTCTTGTTCAGCTCGGGGGTGGCGGTCAGCTCCTGGATGATGCCGATCGCCTTCGCCGCCGACTCGCCGTCGGCCGACGCCACGTTGACGGTGCCGTTGTCCTCGACGTCGATCTTCACGCCCGTCCGCTCGATGATGCTGCGGATCATCTTCCCGCCGGGGCCGATGACGTCGCGGATCTTGTCGACCGGGATCTTGATCGTGATGATGCGCGGCGCGAACTGCGACATCTGGCCGCGCGTCGCCGAGATGGTCTTCGCCATCTCGCCGAGGATGTGCAGGCGGCCGGCCTTCGCCTGGTCCAGCGCCTTGGCCATGACCTCCGACGTGATGCCGGAGACCTTGATGTCCATCTGCAGCGCGGTGATGCCGTTCGCCGTGCCGGCGACCTTGAAGTCCATGTCGCCGTAGTGGTCTTCCGCGCCGGCGATGTCCGAGAGGACCGCGTACTTGCCGGTCTTCTCGTCCATGATGAGGCCCATCGCGATGCCCGCGACCGGCGCCTTGATCGGCACCCCCGCGTCCATCATCGACATCGAGCCGCCGCACACCGACGCCATCGACGAGGAGCCGTTGGACTCGAGGATGTCGGAGACGATGCGGATCGTGTAGGCGAACTTGTCGTCGGCCGGCACTACGGGTGCGAGGGCGCGCTCGGCCAGCGCGCCGTGGCCGATCTCGCGGCGGCCCGGGCCGGTGAAGCGACCGACCTCGCCGACCGAGAACGGCGGGAAGTTGTAGTGGAGCATGAACCGCTTGTAGTACTCGCCGGTCACGTGCTCGACCTTCTGCTCGTCGTCCGCGGTGCCGAGCGTGCAGGTGACCAGCGCCTGCGTCTCGCCGCGCGTGAAGACGACCGAGCCGTGCACGCGGGGCAGCACGCCGGCTTCGCTCCAGATCGGCCGGATCTCGTCGAACCTGCGGCCGTCGAGGCGCACGCCGCGGTTGAGCACCTCGTCGCGGAGCACCTTTTCCTTCAGCCCGTGGAAGACGTGCTTGGCGTTGGCCTTGGCCTCCGCCAGCGACTCGTCGTCCGGCAGCGCGGCGAGGTAGGCCTCGAGCACTTCGTCGACCGTCTCGTAGCTCTCCAGCTTGTCCTTGATCCGCATGGCTTCCGCCAGCGGGCCGAACATCTTCGACTCGGCGTCGCTGTGGAAGTCCGCGTCGATGTGCCGGGCGCTCACCGTGAGCTCCTTCTTGCCGACCGCGGCCTTGAGCTCGTCGATGCCCGCCACGATCTGCTTGATCGCGGCATGCCCGGCCTCGAGCGCGCCCACGACGTCCGGCTCGGTGACTTCCTTCGCGCCGGCCTCCACCATCACGATGCCGTCGTTGCTGCCCGCGACGATGAGGTCGAGCGCGCTCTGCTTGCGCTCCTCGTGCGTCGGGTTGATGACGTAGCTGCCGTTCACCAGACCGACGCGCACGCCGGCAATCGTCTTCTGGAACGGGATGTCCGACAGCGCCAGCGCGGCCGACGCGCCGGTGATCGCCAGCACGTCGCCGTCGTTCTCCGTGTCCGCCGAGAGCAGCATCGCGATGATCTGCGTCTCGAAGCGCCACCCGTCGGGGAAGAGCGGGCGGACCGGGCGATCGATGAGACGACTGGTGAGGACTTCCTTTTCGGGTGGCTTGCCCTCGCGCTTGAAGAAGCCGCCGGGGATGCGGCCCGACGCGTAGGTGTACTCGCGGTAGTCGACGGTGAGCGGGAGGAAGTCGATCCCTTCCCGCGGGCTCGCCGCGTGACACGCGGTGACCAGCACCATGGTGTCGCCGCTGCGGACGATGACGGAACCGTGCGCCTGCTTGGCGAGCTTGCCCGTTTCGAGCGAGATCGTGCGGGACCCGATTCGGATCTCGCGTCTCTGCAGATGTACTTTGTGCATAGAAAAGTCGCGGTACTACTTGCGGATGCCAAGGCGGCGGATCAGCTCAGCGTAGCGCTCCGAGTCCTTGCTCTTGAGATAGTCGAGCAGGCGGCGCCGCTGGCCGACGAGCTTGAGCAGCCCGCGCCGCGAGTGATGGTCCTTCGCGTGGACCTTGAAATGCTCGGTGAGGTAGTTGATGCGCTCGCTCAGGAGCGCCACCTGAACTTCCGGGGATCCGGTGTCTGTGTCGTGGGTACGGTAGGTCCCGATGATGCCGCTCTTGCGGTCTTTGGTAAACGCCACGTTCCATCCTCCACGCACGGGCCAGACATCCAGTTCCGCGTTCCCGGTTCCGAGTTCCGCGTTCTGGCACCGACCCGCCGTATGTGCCCTAAATATGGGTCTCCAAAAGACTTACATTCTATACCAGGACGACGGCAGGGTGCAACGAACCTGGAGAGTGCCCGGCCGTGCCGAGCGCGAGCAGAACGCCGCGGTCGTCCAGGATTCGTACGTAGGGCGGGTTCCGCGGAGCGGACCCGCCGATCGGTTCGAAATCTCCCGGCCGCAGCTCCCGCCCGTGATGCACGAACCGTCGTCCCTGCGGCGTGACCTGCACGGCAGGGAAGCGCGGGAGCAGCCGATCCATCGTGACGAGCGCGGCCTCGACGCGACCCGCATCCTGGATGGCGTCCAGCGCGAGCGCGGCGTCGAGGGTGAAGTCGCCGCTGCGCGTCCGCCGGAGCGCCTCCAGGCACGCGCCCGTGCCCAGCAGCTCGCCGAGCGCGTGCGCGAACGAGCGCACGTAGAAGCCGGCCGAGCAGGTGATCGAGATGCGCGCCTGCGCGCCCGTGACATCGGCGATGTCGGCGCGCGAGACGCGGACCGGGGCCGGCGCGAGCGCGACCGGCTCGGCGCGGCGTGCCTGCTCGTACGCGCGGCGTCCGTCCACCTTCTTCGCGGAGAAGGCGGGCGGCACCTGCAGGTAGTCGCCGCGCAGCGACTCGACCGCCCGGCTCACCTCCTCGCGCGACGGCACCCGATCGGTGCGGGACACCTCCGCGCCCGTGATGTCGTAGGTGTCGGTGGCGACGCCGAAGCGGATCGTCGCGTCGTAGTCCTTGTCGGACGAGGTGAGGAAGCGCACGAGGCGCGTGGCGCGCCCGATGGCGAGCGGCAGCACGCCGGTGGCGAGCGGGTCGAGCGTCCCGGTGTGCCCGATGCGCGGCTCCTTCAGCGCGCGGCGGGCCGCGGCCACCACGTCGTGCGAGGTCAGCCCTTCGGGCTTGTCGATGATGAGAACGCCATCCATGGCAGGCAGCTGGCAGCGGGCAGCGGGCAGGAAAACTCCGTGTCTCTTCTGCCGGCTGCCTACTGCCGGCTGCCGGCTATTTCGATCTGTTCCAGGACCTTGACCGCGAACTCGTGCTTCAGCCCCTGCAGATCGCCCGACGCGCTGCAGCCCGAGGCGTTCTTGTGCCCGCCGCCGCCGTACTGCGTGGCGACGGCGTTGACGTCCACGTCGCCCTTGGAGCGCAGGCTGACGCGCCAGTCGCCGGGCGCCTGCTCCTTGAAGAAGACGGTCGCCTGGATCTCCTTCACGGTCAGCGGCAGGTTGTTGAGCCCTTCGGTGTCGTCGTAGGTGCCGCCGCACGCCGCGGCGAGCGTCCGATCGATCCACAGCGTCGCCAGGCGGCCGCTCTCGTCGAGCTCCATGCCGTTGAGCACGGCGCCCAGGATGCGCAGCTTCCCGAGGTTGCCGCTGTCGTAGATCGCGCGCGCCACCGCCGGCGGATCGACGCCGGCCTCCATGCACTGCCGGCAGATCTCGAACGTCCTCGGCGAGATGCTCGAGTAGTGGAAGGATCCCGTGTCGGTGAGGATCGCGACGTAGACGTGGGTCGCGATCTCCGGCGTCAGCGGCACGCCGAGCTCCTGGATCAGGTCGAACACCATCTCGCCGCACGCCGCGGCCGAGAGGTCGAACCAGTTCAGCGCGCCGTACATCGTGTTGCCGAGGTGGTGGTCGATGTTGATCACGAACCCGCGCTCGAGGCCCTCGACCCCGGTGCGCGCGAGCGCGCCCGACTCCATGACGATCACCGCGTCGCCCGGATCGTCCACGCGCTCCGCGATCTCGATGTCGGCCACGCCGGGGAAGGGGAGGAGCGGCTCCGGCGCGCGGTCGCGGTTCACGACGCGCACGTCCTTGCCGAGCGCCCGCAGCGCGCAGGCCATGGCGAGCTGCGAGCCGATGGCGTCGCCGTCGGGGCGCACGTGCGAGGCGATCACGAACCGCTGCCGGCCGCGGATCGCCTCCGCCACCTGCGCCCGCGTCGCGGATTCACTGATCGCCGTCGTCGTCATGGGGGACGCGTTGCTGCTCTTCCTCGTGCAGGTCGCGCAGGATCTGCTCGATGCGGTCCTGGTGGGCGATCGACTCGTCGAACCGGAACTCGAGCTCGGGCACGCGCCGCAGGCGCAGCCGTCCGCCGATCTGCCGGCGCAGGAACGGCGTCGCGCGCGCCAGCGCCTTCTCGGTCTCCTTCCGCGCCTGCGGGTCGCCGAGCCTCGTGTAGAAGACGCGCGCCTGCTGGAGGTCGGGCGAGACCTGGACGCGGGTGAGCGTGATGAAGCCGATGCCGGGGTCGTGCACCTCGCCGCGCGCGAGCAGCTCGCTCAGCTCCTGGCGGATCTGGTCGCCGACGCGGTCGGGACGGTAGCCGTGCGCCATAAGAAACAGCCGGCAGCCGGCAGCTGGCGGCGGGCAGAAATGCTTTACTGCCGGCAGCCCGCTGCCTGCTGCCTGCTACGTAAGGAATTCTATCTCTGTGCGCGAAATGAGGCCCGGCTCCACGCGCTCGATCTCGTCGGCCGCCGCCGCCAGCTCGCGCTCGGCGTGATCGGCCTCGGTCGAGACGGCGACGACGGCCAGCCCGGCGCGCTGCCACTTGTCGTGGTGCTCGACCTCGGCCACGGCGACGTTGAACTTCTGCAGCCGGTCCTTCACGCGCCGCAGCACCATGCGCTTGTCCTTGAGGGACTGCGCATGGGGAATAAAGAGCTCGACGGAGAGCAGAGCTATCACCATCTCAACTCCCAACTCTCAAAACCCAACTCCCAAGGCGCTCTGGGAATTGGGCGTTGGAAGTTGGGCGTTTATGCAGTTACCGCGACGCGCTCCATCGTGAAGACCTCGATCACGTCGCCGACCTTCACGTCGTTGAAGCGCTCCAGGCCGATGCCGCACTCGAAGCCCGACTTCACCTCCGACACGTCGTCCTTGAAGCGGCGCAGCGAGGCGATCTTGCCCTCGAAGACGACGACGTTGTCGCGCAGCAGGCGCGCCTGCGTCTCGCCGGCGCGCGTGATGCGGCCGTCGGTGACCATGCAGCCGGCGATGGCGCCGACCTTCGGCACCTTGAAGACCTCGCGGACCGCCGCCGAGCCGATGCGCACTTCCTTGAACGTCGGCTCGAGCAGGCCCTCCATGCCCTTCTTGATCTCGTCGGTCACGTTGTAGATGACCGAGTGCAGGCGGACGTCCACCTGCTCGCGCTCGGCGACGTCGGCGGCGTTGCGATCGGGCCGCACGTTGAAGCCGATGATGATGGCGTTCGACGCCGTCGCCAGCAGCACGTCCGACTCGTTGATCGCGCCGACGCCCGAGCGGATGATGCGGATCTTCACCTTCTCGTCCGACAGCTTCGTCAGCGTGTCGGCGAGCACCTCGGCCGAGCCCTGCACGTCCGCCTTGACGATGATGGGGAGCTCCTTCACGCCGCCTTCGGCGATCTGCTCCTTGAGCGATTCCAGCGTCAGCCGGCCGCCCTTGGCGCCGAGCGCGCGCTCCTTCGCCTGCGCCTGGCGGAAGGTCGCGATCTGCCGCGCCTTCGCCGGATCGGCCACCGTCTGGAACGGGTCGCCCGGCTGCGGCAGGCTGGTGAGGCCGAGCACTTCCACCGGCGTGGCCGGTCCGGCGGACTTCGTCGGCCGGCCGCGGTCGTCGATGAGCGCGCGGACGCGCCCCACCACCGGGCCCGCGATGAAGTGGTCGCCCACGCTCAGCGTGCCGTCCTGCACGAGCACGGTCGCCACCGGCCCGCGTCCCTTGTCGAGCTTCGCTTCGAGCACCGTGCCCGAGGCCGGCCGCTTCGGATTGGCCTTCAGCTCGAGGATGTCGGTGGAGAGCAGGATCATCTCGAGCAGCTGCTCGAGGTTCTGCTTCTTCTTGGCCGACACCGGCACCATGACCGTCTGGCCGCCCCAGTCCTCCGGCACCAGGTTCAGCTCCGCCAGCTCGCGCTTGACGTTGTCGGGGTTGGCGCCCGGCTTGTCGATCTTGTTGATCGCCACCACGATCGGCACGTTCGCCGCCTTGGCGTGGTCGATCGCCTCGCGCGTCTGCGGCATGACGCCGTCGTCGGCCGCGACGACCAGGACGACCACGTCGGTGACCTTGGCGCCGCGCGCGCGCATGAGCGTGAACGCCTCGTGGCCGGGGGTGTCGAGGAACACGACGTTGCGGCCGTCGCCGACTTCGACGTGATACGCGCCGATGTGCTGCGTGATGCCGCCGGCCTCGCGCTCGGCGACGCGGGTCTCGCGGATCGCGTCGAGCAGCGACGTCTTGCCGTGGTCGACGTGGCCCATGACCGTGACGACCGGCGCGCGGTCCTGGATGTCCTCGGGACGCGCGTCCTCGACCTCGGCGGAGACGAGCTCCTGCTCGAAGCTGCGCATCTCGATCTCGGCGCCGAACTCGCGCGCGATGTCGCGCGCGGTGTCCATGTCGAGCGTGCTGTTGATGGTCATCATCATGCGCTTCATCAACAGCTTGGCGAGCACGTCCTTCACGCGCACGTCGAGCTTGTCGGCCAGGTCCTTGACCGTCATGCCCTCGGCGAGCGTGATCGTGCGCGTGATCGGCGGCGGCGCCGCGGGCGCCGACGGCATCGACGGCGCGCTCGGGCGCTCGCGCTTGGTCTGCACGGGCCGCTGTCCGGGCCGGTGCTGGCCCATCGGCGGACGCTGCGGGAACGGCGGCCGCGGCGGCGGCATGCCCGGACGGGCCTGTCCGGGCTGCTGCGTGCGCACGGGCTGCGACGG
>VFYY01000136.1 GCA_016871375.1 Acidimicrobiia bacterium | reverse complement strand
CGCCCAGGTAGAGCGTGTCCTGCATGTCGCGCGCGGGATGCTCCGGCGGCATGTTGAGCGCTTCGAAGTTGTGGTAGTCGTCCTCGACCTCGGGCCCCTCGAGGATCTCGTAGCCCATGCGCGTGAAGATGTCCTCGACCTGCTGCCGCACGCGCATCAGCGGGTGGACGCGGCCGATGGGGATCTCGCGCCCGGGCAGCGTGACGTCCACGGCGCCCGCCGGCGGCCGCGACGCCTCGAGCGCGGCGCGGCGTTCCTCCAGCGCGGTCTCGATCTCGGTCTTCAGCGCGTTGACGAGCTGACCGAACTCGCGGCGCGCCTCGGGGGGAATGGTGCCGAGGTTCTTGAGGAGCGCGGTGACCGCGCCGGATTTCCGGCTGAGGAAGGCGTCGGTGAGCGCCTTGACGTCGCCGGCCGTCGCGGCGGCGGAGAGCCGCGCGCGGAAGTCCGCGCGCAGCGTCTCGATTGCGAAAATTGAAATGGGGTCGGGAGTCATTTTTCGAGGACACTCACTCCATTTCTACAGAGTGTCCTCGAAAAATGACTCCCGACCCCTTCTTCTTCAGGCATTCGCGCGGGCGGGAAGCGCGGCCTTGGCCTGCGCCGCCACCTTGGCGAATGCAGCGGGTTGGGTGGCGGCCATGTCGGCCAGCATCTTCCGGTCGAGCGTGCTGCCGGCCGCCTTCAGGCCGCGCATCAGCTGCGAGTAGGTGAGCCCGTTCTCGCGCGCGGCGGCGTTGATGCGGACGACCCACAGGCGGCGGAAGTCGCGCTTCTTGATCTTGCGCCCGACGTAGGCGTACTTCTCGGCCGTGTCGACCGACTCTTTCGCGGCGCGATAGAGCTTGCTCTTCGTCTGGTAGAAGCCTTTCGCACGTGCGAGCAGCTTCTTCCGCTTGGCGCGCCGGACCGTTCCTCTCTTGACTCTCGGCATTTCTGATCCTGTATTTGTGATTTGTGAATCGTGATCGGTGATTTGAAATCACAAATCGCAAATCGCAAATCGCAAATTCTATTTATACGGCAGCATGCGATGGAGCTTGGGCGCGTCCTGTTCCGCGACCTCCCGGGTGCCCCGCATGTGTCTCTTCGACTTGGTCGTCTTGCCCGTCAGGATGTGGCGCTTGAAGGCGGACGCCCGGACGATCTTTCCGGTGCCTGTCTTCTTGAACCGCTTCGCGGCGCCCCTATGCGTCTTCAGTTTCGGCATGAACGGTCTCTACCTTCTTCGGGGCCGCCTTCCGGCCCGCCTTCTGGCTCAGGATCACGTGCATCTGGTTGCCCTCCTGCCGCGGCAGCGTTTCCGCCATCGCGATGTCGGAGAGCTCCTCCATGAGCCGCTCGAGGATCCGGCGGCCGATCTCCGGGTGCGCCATCTCGCGCCCGCGGAAGAAGATCGTCGCCTTCACCTTGTT
The DNA here is from genome assembly GCA_016871375.1 of Acidimicrobiia bacterium. Taxonomy (GTDB): domain Bacteria; phylum Acidobacteriota; class Vicinamibacteria; order Vicinamibacterales; family UBA2999; genus VFYY01. Next base: position 10,053 of record VFYY01000136.1, on the reverse strand, counting down.
CCCTTCGCCCAGAAAGCGCTCGATGTGCTTCTTCTTGAACTCGTAGTCGTGCACGTCGACCTTGGGGCGGAACTTGATCTCCTTGACCTCGATCACGCGCTGGTGCTTCTTGGCCTCGCGCGCGCGCTTCTGCTCCTGGTACTGGTACTGCCCGAAGTCCATGATGCGGCAGACCGGCGGCACGGCCGTCGGCGAGATCTCGACCAGGTCGAGCCCCTTCTGCCGGGCGATGGCCAGCGCCTGCGGCGGCGGCATGATGCCGAGCTGCTGCCCGGTCTCGTCAATCACGCGGATTTCGCGTACCCGGATGCGGTCGTTGATGCGAACGCGGTCGTCACGGCGGGGCGAGCGATCGAATGCGATAACGTCCTCCTACGCGGGCTGCGGCGCCGCCGTGGCGCCCAGATCCTTCCGCTGTACTTCATGCAGCGCGTCGGCGACGAAAGCGTCCACCGATCGCGCCCCGAGGTCGCCCGCGGACCGGCTGCGGACCGACACGGTGCCTTCCGCCGCCTCTCGATCGCCCGTGACGAGCATGTACGGGACCTTCTGAAGCTGCGCCTCCCGGATCTTATAGCCAATCTTCTCCTGGCGCTCGTCGAGCTCCACGCGGAGCCCGGCGGCCGCGAGGCGGGCGTGCACCTGCCGCGCATAGTCCAGGTGCCGGTCCGAAATGGGCAGCACCACGGCCTGCACGGGGGCGAGCCACAGCGGCCACGCCCCGGCGAAATGCTCGATCAGGAGGGCAATAAACCGCTCGAGGCTGCCGAAGATCGCGCGGTGAATGACGATCGGCATGTGCTCGGCGTTGTCGGCCCCCACGTACTTCAGGTTGAACCGGGCCGGCAGCTGGTAGTCGAGCTGAATCGTCGCGCACTGCCACTTCCGGCCGATCGCGTCCGTGATGTCGAAGTCGATCTTCGGCCCGTAGAACGCGCCGTCGCCCTCGTTGAGCGTGTAGGCCTGCCCGGCGCGCTCGAGCGCGGCCTTGAGCTGCGCCTCCGCGGAGTGCCACGTCTCGATCTCGCCGAGGAACTCGGGCGGCCGCGTGGACAGCTTCGCCGTGTAGTCGAGGCCGAAATCGCCGTAGACGCGCTGCACGAGGCCGAGCAGCCGTTCCACCTCCTCGCCGATCTGCTCCTGCGTCACGAAGCAGTGCGCATCGTCCTGGGAGAACTGCCGCACGCGCGTGAGCCCCGACAGCACGCCCGACGCTTCGTTCCGGTGCAGCGGCGTCTGCTCGTGCAGGCGCAGCGGCAGGTCGCGGTAGCTGCGCACCTCGCTGCCGAAGATCAGCATGTGGCCCGGGCAGTTCATCGCCTTCGTGGCCATCTGCTCGCCTTCGCCCGACTCGAGCGTGAACATGTTCTGGCGGTAGTGCGACCAGTGGCCCGACGTCTCCCAGAGCGCCTTGTTGAAGATGATGGGCGCCTTCACCTCGGAGTAGCCGGCGGGGAACAGCACGCCGCGCATGTAGTTGGCGAGCGTGTTGTACAGCGTCGTCCCCTTGTGCAGCCAGAAGGCGGCGCCCGGCGCCCACGGGTGGAACATGAAGAGCTGCTGTTCCCTGCCGATCTTCCGGTGGTCGCGCTTCTTCGCTTCCTCGATGCGCCGCAGGTGCTCCTGCAGCTCCTTCTCCGACAGGAACGCCGTCCCGTAGACGCGCTGCATCGGCTGGTTGCGCGCGTCGCCCTTCCAGTAGGCGTTGGACGTCGTGAGCAGCTTGAACGCCGACAGCCTGCCCGTCGAGGGCACGTGCGGCCCCGTGCAGAAGTCGACGAAGAGGTCGCGGTCCCGGATCGTGTAGCAGGAGACCTCGCGCTGGCCGGCCGTCTTCTCTTCGATGAGCTGCACCTTCAGCAGCTCGCCGCGCGTGCCGAAGAACGCCGTCGCGTCCTCGCGCGGCCACATCTGCCGCTCGTACGGCAGATCCTGCTTCGCGAGCTCGCGCATCTTCTGCTCGATCGCCTCGAGATCCTCGGGCACGAACGGGCGCGGCACGACGAAGTCGTAGAAGAACCCTTCGTCGGTGGCCGGGCCGATGCCGCACTGGACGCCGGGATAGAGGTTGGTCACCGCCGCCGCCAGCAGGTGCGCCGTGCTGTGGCGATAGAGCTCCAGCGCCTCGGGGCTCTTGTTCGTGATGATACGGACGCGCGCGTCACGCTCGAGCGGGAACGAGAGATCGACCAGGCGGTCGTCCACGGCTGCCGCCAGCGCCGCGTCGGCCAGCCGCGGAGAGATGGCGGCGGCGACGTCGCGCACGGGCGATCCCGCAGGCAGGGCCTTGACCGACCCGTCTGGCAGCGTGATCGTCACTTGGCTCATGAGAGATCTGGCAGGTCCTTCGACTCGCTTCGCTCCCTTCGACTCGCTTCGCTCGCTCAGGGCAGGCAGGAGATGGCTTGCCACGAGCGAAGGAGCGCAGCGACTGAGTCGAGTGGTAGGCGCGGGTGGACTCGAACCACTGACCTCCTCCGTGTCAGGGAGGCGCTCTAACCAGCTGAGCTACGCGCCTATCTGTTGTAAATTCAGGCTTTAACCCGAACGCCCAGTATAACAGGAAACTTACGCAGGTTTGCGGCCGGCGAGGTGGTCGAGCGCCTTCTGCAGCCACGGATCGGGCGTCGGCGCAGCGGCGCCGATCTCGATGTCCGGGTACTCGACTTCCACATCCGGCTCGAGGCCGGTCTCGTGGATCGGGTCGTTGTCGGGAGTGAGATAGCGGACGTAGGTGAGCCAGAGACCGCTCTGGTCGGGCAGCTTCACGAGCCGCTGGCGCGCCGCGCGGCCGAGCGTGTTCGTGCCCACCAGAGCGGCGCGGTCGGCGTCGGTGAGCGCCGCCGCGAAGACTTCCGCGGCGCTCGACGTGCCGGGATCGACCAGCACCGCCATCGGCAGCGTCACCGCGCCGTCGCCCGGCTGGCCGGCAATCACGTCGCGCTGGTTCGTGCGCGTCATGCGGATGGCGAGCGTCCGGTCCTTCACGAACAGCCGCGCCGCGTTGACGCCCTCGTCCAGGTCGCCGCGCGAGGTGCCGCGCACGTCGATGATCAGGCGCTGCGCGCCCGTCTTCGTCACCGCGTCCACCGCCTGCTTCAGGCGCGCCGGCGTGTTGCCCGTGAACTCGGGGATGCGGATGTAGCCCGTCGTTGCGTCCGCCATGCGCGACGTGATGTCGACCGGGACAGGACGCTCACGGACGAGGTCGATGGGGTGCGGGTCGGCCGCGTTGCCGCGGATGACGAGCAGCGAGACCTTCGATCCCGCCGCGCCCTGCAGCAGCCGTCCACCCTCGAGTGCCGACATGTCGCGCGTGGGCTTGTTGTCGATCGCGCGGAGGAAGTCGCCCGGACGCAGCCCGGCCTTCGCCGCCGGCGAGCCGTCGCGCGCCGACACGATGCGCAGGTAGTACTGTCGCGTGACGTCGAGGCCGACGTCGGCGGGGCCCGCCGCGACGTTCGACTCGACCGCCTTCACCAGGTCCGGCGTCAGATAGGCGCTCTCGGGGTCCAGCCCGTCCGTCAGCCCCTTCATCGCGCCGCCCATCGCCTTGCGGACGTCCACGGGCTCGACGTAGTTGCTGACGACCAGCGACACCACATCCTCGAAGACGCGCAGGTAGCGGAACGTCTCGTCGCCCTGCGCCATGACCTGGCCCAGGTAGCCGCCGATCACGGCAAAAACGATGACCGGGATCGAGACGGCGAGGATGTACGCGCGGATTCTGGAGGTCATCTGGCCCTGAGCCATTGTACGGGATCGACGGATCGACCGTCGACGCGCATCTCGAAGTAGAGCGCCGGCGGTCCGGCGGGTGCGCTGCCCGTGCGCCCGAGCTCGGCGCCGTTTTCGAGCGGCGCCCCCGGCATGACGCCGATCGAGCTCAGGTAGCCGTAGAGGGAGAAGGCGTTGGCTCCGTGGTCGACGATGACCAGGTTGCCGAAGCCGGTGAACGTGTCCGCGTAGGAGACCGTCCCGGAATGGACGGCGAGGACCGGCGTCCCCTCGGGCGCCGCGATCTCGATGCCGTTGAGCGTCGTCGTGGCGCCGAAGCGCCCGACCGGTTGTCCGAACCGCCCCGCCACCCGGCCGACGACGGGCCAGTCGAGCGCGCCGCGGAACGGCGCCAGCGGCACCGCGACCGGCTCGACCGCGCGGCCCGCCGCGAGGTTGGCCATCTGCTGCTGGAGCCGCTCGGCGGCCACCTGCAGCTCGCCCGCGAACTGGGCGTTGAGGTCGCGGCGCGCGTCGATCTGCGCGACGAGCGCGGTGCGCGCGTTCACGAGCCGGTCGGCGGCGGCGCGAGCCCGCCGCGCCTCGGCCTCGTGCGCGCGGAGCTCCATGGCCTTGTCTTCGAGCGCCATGCGTTCCGCGCGGACGGCCTCGACCGTGCGGCGGTGCTCCTCGATGCGGCGCTCGTTGATCCGCATCAACGCCGCGACGGCGCGCGTGGCGCGGCTGAACTCCCGGAAGCCGTCGGCGCCGAAGAGCAGGCGCGCGTAGCCGGTGCGTCCGCGCTTGTAGACGTCCACGAGCTGCGCTTTCAGGTCGGGGAGCTGCGCGACGCGCTGCTGCTCGAGCGTGATGAGCCGCTCGGACGTTCGCTGGATCTCCTGCTGCGCGGCAGCGACCGCCGCCTGCGCCTCGCGCACGCGCTCCACCTGCAGGTCGCGCTCGACCTCGAGCGTCCGGAGATCGCCGACCAGCGTCCGTGCTTCGCCCGCCAGCCGCTCCGCCTCGCGCTGCAGCGCGATGATGCGGGCGTTCACGCGGCGCGACTGCGCCTCGGTCCCGGCGCGCTCCTGCTGCGCGAGAAGCGCGCCGGGCAGGTAGGGCGAGTAAGGCGGGTTGGGTGGATGGGGCAAGACGATCATGGCCAGGACCAATCCCAGCCACCCGACTCGCCCCACCCGCCCCACTCGCCCCACCCGCCTCATGTGACAGCTAGTATAGAGTCGGATTGCGAATCGTCGGCCTCGACGTGGGCGAGCGGCGCATCGGCGTCGCCATCAGCGACGCCACCTGCACGCTGGCACGGCCCCTCGGCGTGCTGCGGCCCGCCGGCCTCGAGCGCGACGCCGTGGCGCTGGCCGCCGCCGAGGTCGCGCGCCTGGCCGCCGAGGAAGACGGCGTCGGCACGCTGGTCGTCGGGCTGCCCAAGCGCCTCGACGGATCGCCCAACGACATGACTGCCCGCGTCGAAGCGTTTGCCGCGCGTCTTCACGAGGAGACCGCGCTCACGGTCGTCCTGCAGGACGAGCGGCTGAGCAGCCGCGAAGCCGAGAGCCGCCTCGCACTGCGCGAGAAGGACTGGCGCGCGCGGAAAGAGAAGCTCGACGCCGCGGCGGCGGCCGTGATCCTGCAGGACTATCTCGACGCCCGGTGATGCGCAGACTCCTCCTCACGCTGGTGCTCCTGATCGGTCTCGCCGGCATCGGCGCGTACGTCGCCGGCACGGCCGTGTGGGGACGGCTGCACGAGCCCTTCAAGGGCTATGAGGGCGCCGAGCAGTTCGTGGACATTCCGCCGGGCACCGGCATCCCGGAGATCCGCCGCCGTTTCGTCGCCGCCGGCGTCGTGCGCGACGAGGCCCTCCTGCGCGCGGCGCTGTGGTGGACCGGCGAGGCGCGGAATCTCCGGGCGGGGGAGTATCGCTTCGACCAGCCGATGACGCCGATCGAGGTGGTGGAGAAGCTGGCGCGCGGCGATGTCTACGCGCGGAGCATCACCTTTCCCGAGGGGCTGACGATGCAGGAGATGGCGCGTCTCTACGAGATGCGCGAGTTCGGGAAGGCGAGCGCGTTCATCGAGGCGGCGCGGAACGCGGCGCTGATCACCGACCTCGATCCGGACGCGCGCGACCTCGAGGGGTACCTCTTTCCGGACACGTATGCGCTGCCGCGCGGCACCCCGGCGTCACGGCTCGTGGCTTTGATGGTCGATCGCTTCAAGGCCACCTACACGGAGGAGACGCGCGCGGCCGCCGAGGAACAGGATCTGACGACGCGGCAGGTCGTCACGCTGGCGTCGCTGGTGGAGAAGGAAACCGGCCAGCCCGATGAGCGGCCCGTCATCGCGGCCGTGTACCGCAACCGGCTGCGCATCCGCATGCCGATGCAGGCGGACCCGACCGTCGTCTACGCGATGATGCGCGCCGGCACGTACAACGGGAACCTCCGGCGCGACGACCTGTCGATGGATTCGCCCTACAACACCTACCGGTACCCGGGCCTGCCGCCCGGTCCGATTGCCGCGCCCGGCAAGGCGTCGCTCGACGCGGCGCTGATGCCCGCGGCCGTGCCGTATCTCTATTTCGTCAGCCGGAACGACGGGTCGCACGTCTTCGCGCGCACCCTGGCCGAGCACAACCGGAACGTCCGCGAATTCCAGGTCGAGTTCTTCCGCCGGCGGCGCTGATCACTCGACAAACGCGGGCGCTTTCGGGAGCCGCTCGTGGGTCGCGATATCGTGCTCGATCCAGAGCTCGGCGCGCGTCTGCTTCATGAGCTCCAGGACCTTCGCGCGCGAGGCGCGTGACTGATCGGCGCTGAATTCGAACGTTGGAATCCGGCCGGTCGTGATCTCTTCCGGATAGTGATACAGGTCGCCGGCGAGAATCACCGGTCCACGCCGCGCGAGCCGGACGAAGACGACCTGGTGTCCCGGCGTATGGCCGGGCGTCGAGATGACGCGCACGGTGCCGTCGCCGAAGACGTCGAGGTCCTCGTTGTCGAGCACACGCGTCTTCGCGTTCCGGAGCGCGCTGTACGAGGCCGGCTGCACGATGCCCTGCGGCGTGTCGGCGAACATCCAGTCGCGCTCGGCCTTCTGCACGATCCACGTCGCGCCGGCGAACGCGTTCGCGTTGGCGGTGTGGTCCGAGTGGTAATGCGACATGGCGAAGTACGTCACCTCCGACGGTCGGTAACCCGCGGCGGCCAGCTGGGGCAGCAGGGGCCTGTCGGCCGACATGATGCCCGCGACCACCGGACCGCCTCCCGCCGTGAACTGGCTGTCGGCGACGGCGCCGGCGTCGAACTGCAGCGTGCCCTTCGGGTGCACGACGAGGTAGGAGATGTTCACGAGATTCGGCTGCGCGATCTCGTCCGGCGCGAAGTTGAACAGCTTCACGCTCAGCCCCTTGATGTAGCCGTTCTCGAACACGTAGATCCGGGGCGACGGCACGGCCGCGGGGCGCTGCTGCGCCGTGAGGATCGCCCCGAGCCCAGCGACCAGGACGAACACGGTCACCCTCATCGTTCACCCCATTTCAGTTTTTCCCGCAGCAGCTCGAAGTAGCTGCGCGCGGGCGCCTTCACCAGCCGCAGCGTCTGCGGCGCCTTGCGCACGCTGACGACGTCGTCCCGGTGCAGCGGGTAGCCGGACTGCCCGTCGTAGGTGACGTACAGATCGTCGGTCGTCCCGTTCTGATGCGGCCGCACTTCCACGACCGCGTCGCCGGGAATGACGACCGGCCGGTTCGTGAGCGTGTGCGGCGCGATCGGCGTGAGCACGAACGCGTCCACGCCGGGATGGACGATCGGCCCGCCGGCGGCGAGGTTGTACGCCGTCGAGCCCGTCGCGCTCGCGATGATCAGGCCGTCGGCCTTCACGTGCGTGACGAACCCGCCGCTCACCGACACCGAGAGCTCGATCATCCGCGACAGCGCCGCCTTGGTGAACACGACGTCGTTCAGCACCACGCGCGTGTCCGTCGGCTTGCCGCCCTGGTACCTGTGCGCCTCGAGCATCGTGCGCTCGTCGAAGGCCGCCGTGCCGTCGAGCACGTGCTCCAGGGAGTCGTAGAGCTCGTTGATGCGGATCTCGGTGAGGAAGCCCAGGCTGCCGAAGTTGACGCCGAGGATGGGCACCTCGCGCCCGGCCTGCGCGATGCGCGCCGCCATGGCCAGGAGCGTCCCGTCGCCGCCCATGACGATGACGAGGTCCGCGTGGTGGGACAGCTCCTCGCGCGGCAGATCGACGATCGCCTGGACGCCGCGCTCGCGCAGCCACGTCGTGAGCTGCGACAGGTGCTCGGACACGCCGACCAGCCCCTGCTTGGTGACGATGCCGACACGCTTGATGGTCATTGGCGAAGATGCAGGAGGAACTCGACGTTGCCCTTCTGGCCGGTGATCGGCGAAGGCGTCGACGCCACTCGCGACAATCCTACCGCAGCGGCCGCGCCGGCAATCTCCTCGAGCACGCGCGCCTGCACGCCGGCGTCGCGGATGACGCCGGTGCGCACTTCGGCGCGCCCCGCCTCGAACTGCGGCTTGACCAGCGCGACGACGTCGGCGCCCGGGCGCAGCAGCGGCGGCACGACCGGCAGGATCTGCGTGAGCGAGATGAACGAGACGTCGATGGTGACGATGTCCACGGCGCCGGGCAGATCGGCGGGGGTCAGGCGGCGCGCGTTGAAGCGCTCGATGACGACCACGCGCGGGTCGGTGCGCAGCTTCCAGTCGATCTGGCCGTGGCCGACGTCGAGCGCCACCACGCGCGCGGCGCCGCGCTGCAGCAGGACGTCGGTGAAGCCGCCGGTGGACGCGCCGATGTCCAGCCCCTCGCGCCCCCGCACGTCGATCCCGAAGGTGTCGAGCGCGTGCGCGAGCTTCAGTCCGCCGCGGCCGACGTAGGGATGATCCGGCGCGATGAGCGCCACGTCCGCATCGTCCTGCACGGAGGTGCCCGCCTTCGCGGCGACCTGGCCGTCCACGCTGATCTGGCCGGCAAGGATCAGCGCGCGCGCGCGCTCCCGCGACGGCGCGAGGCCGCGCGAGACGACGAGCTGATCGAGCCGGACCTTGGTCACTTAGGTGGCGGTCACTTAGGTGGCGGTCACTTAGATGGCGGTCACTCAGATGGCGGTCAATTCGAGCGGGTGATGATCCAGCGGCCGATGTCGAGCAGGCGCGAATCGGCGAGCTTCGCGCGTTCCAGCGCGGCGGTCGCGCGGTCCAGGCATTCGGCGGCCATCGCGCGCGAGCGCTCGACGCCGTAGAGCGCGGGATACGTCGGCTTGCCGGCGGCCGCGTCCTTCCCCGCGGTTTTCCCCAGCTCCGCCGACGCGCCCTCGACGTCCAGCACGTCGTCCACGATCTGGAACGCGAGGCCGAACTCGGCGGCTGCCGCGTCGATCGCGGCGACCGCGTCGTCATCGCCGCCGCCCATGACGGCGCCGGAGACGGCCGACGCGCGAATCAGCGCGCCGGTCTTCTTGCCGTGCATGACCCGCACGCCGTCCGCGTCGAGCGTCGCCGGCGCGCTGAGATCGATCGCCTGTCCGCCCACCATGCCGATGGCGCCCGCGGCGGTGGCCACGACGCCGACCACGCGCAGCTTGCGGGCGACGACGGCCGCGTCGGACGTGCGCGGCTCGCGCGCCATGAGCGCGAAGGCCTCGGTGAGGAGGCCGTCGCCCGCCAGGATGGCCATGCCTTCGCCGGCGACGACGTGCAGCGTCGGCCGTCCGCGCCGCATGGTGTCGTCGTCCATGGCCGGCAGGTCGTCGTGTATCAGCGAGTAGGTGTGAATGAGCTCGATGGCGCAGGCGGCGGGCATCGCCATCGCGCGATCGCCGCCGACGGCCTCCGCGCTGGCGAGGCAGAGGATCGGGCGCAGGCGCTTGCCGCCGGCCGTGAGGCTGTAGCGCATCGCGTCCGCCAGCACCGCGGGATTGTCCGGCGGCTGCGGAAGGACGCGCTCGAGCGCGGACTCGACCTCAGCGCGACGGGCTTCGAGGTACGCGCGGAGATCCATCGGCCCTGCCCCGAGCCTGGTCGAGGGGTTCGTCCTCGCCGAGCGACGCCGGCGCCGGCTTCAGCTCGCCGCGCTCGTTCAGGATCTCGACGCGGCGCTCGGCCTCCTCGAGCTGCGAGTGGCAGAAGCGGGAGAGGCGGACGCCGCGCTCGTAGAGCTGCAGCGACGTCTCGAGCGTCAGGTCGCCCTCCTCGAGCTTCTTGACGATCGACTCGAGCTCGGCGATGGCGGCCTCGAAGTCCTTGATGGTGGGATCCATGTCAGCGGGCAGCTGGCAGCAGGCAGCTG
>VFYY01000135.1 GCA_016871375.1 Acidimicrobiia bacterium | reverse complement strand
CGCTTCTCCTTGGGTACGCCTTGCCTCTCGCAGAAGCGTTGATAGGCAAGGTTGAAGTCGCCCACCGACACGCGTGCATCCGGCGCGACGATGCAGTCTTCCTTGACAAGCGGAGTCAGCGGCCACGCCACGTCCCGAAATGCGCTCGTCGCGTCCGCTACGCTTCTGGGCATGTCGCCCAAGCCTTCGCGGCAATAGTCGATTGCGCCATTGACAAGCCACGCGAGGACCGCGCGGCGATGCGCCGGATCGTTGCTGAGTGCCGGACGCAGCGTCGTATCTTCTTTGCCGAGAAACGAGCGGCGAAATGGAATGACGATCACGCGCGCCCAAAACGCGGCGCTGTCGTCGGTCACGGTCGGCAGGTCGTTGCACGCGAGCCAGAGCTTGCACTGCGGCACGAACTCGAACGACTTCTCGTGCTTATTCGCGACGCGCATGCTGCCGCCGCCCGTCATCTGCTTGATGCGGTCATGGTGGAGGTGAACCGTATTGCCCGACTCGCTCGACAACACGAACCGTTTGTTGGGGAGATACGAGAGGTCGAAGTCTGGATTTCCCTTCGGGCGAAGCTCAAAGACCGCCGACGGCAACTCGAGCACGTAGTCGCCCAGCGCGCCCGCCCACGCACCGTCTACGGTGCCCTTGCCTTCGCGCCCGTTCTTGCCGTGTTTGATGAACCACTTGTCCTGGCTGACGTCGCCCGTGGTCGTATAGCCGCCGACGCGCTGCAGGTAGTTCACCCACTCCGTGTCGTCGTCGGAGATCGCCAGCAGCGTTCGTTCCCACAGTTCGGACCGCGCCGATGGGTCGTAGTCGATCGGCGCTCGCATGGTGACGCGCTCTTCCGGACGCGCCTTTCGCTGTTGACCTGTCCGCAGGTCCACGACGCCGCCACGGACGCTGAGCAGATATGGATCGGCGTCCCACGGATCCGTCAGGCTGTCGTTGCGAATGGCGGGCTGCGTTCGCGCCTCGCGAAGCATGTTGGTCAGGCGCGAGGTTGACTCGCCTTTGAACGCCCAAGTCCATGCCTGCTTGCGCTTTTCAAGGTCGCTGATCGCGTTCGCCTCTCGCTGACGATCCCGCATCGCAACGACCGCGTAACCGCGCAGCCGTTCGACGGGATCGGGAAGCCACAAGCCCGAGCCGTCCTCGATCAGCAGCCAGCGGCTTCGGCGTGCGTCGTATAAGACGCGGCCTGCATACAATGCGGCGAAGTGTTCCGCGTCTCCCGAGTCGGTGCATGGAAAGCCTGCGATGCGTCCGCCGATGGGCTCTTCGCCATATTCCCTCGCGTTCTTGATTTTGACTCGGAGATCCTGCGAGTCCCACTTTGGCTCGCATCTGGCGTTCCATTCGCGCAGCAGTTCAAAGGCGTCGTCCTCGCTCAGATCGAACCCTCGCGTCAGGGCGCAGCAGAGTCGAAAGGTATGCGCGTCTCCGCCTTCGCCCTCCACGGCCGGCGGCGTGGCATCGATGTGCGCACGCGCGCGGCGCAGCACGCCCTGTCGATCGATCGATTCCGATTCGCGGCGCGTCGGTGTTGACGGCGGCGCTTCATCCTCCAACCAGGCGGAATCGAAAATCGGCAGGGCGTCAATCGCGCACCACTCGCCAATCGGCTCGTAGAGGACGCCGCTCGCGTGCTTGCTGCCCGGCGCGACAGCCTGCCCGCCGTCGGCACGAATGTCGATCTTGACGGCTGGGTTTCCCGTGTGGATTCGCGCCTTGTTGCTGACCGGGATCCCCGGGTGCTTGTAATACCAGTGCTCTCCCTTCGCCGTTCTGGTGCGCATCGAGGTCGGCGGCAGGTTGGCCCGCATCCAAGCAAGCCCCTCGACGCTGTCGGCGTCCACCACCACGACGCCGGATACCGGCCCCGTCGGGATGCCGATGTTTCGCTTGTGTCCGTTGCCGAACCACCGCACGAGTTGCGCGTCGGTCGGTGGCGTGCGCTGAAACTCCTTCCACGCCACGACGGGCACCTTACCAATGCCCTCTGGGTTGTCGGCTTGCGTTGTCTCGTCCGGGTGATCGAGCGGGATCACGCTGAGGCCCCGCGCGCGGAGGTTGCGGGCGATGGCCAGCATGTCCAGCACCGTCACGCCGCCTCCTCCTCGAAGCTGAGTATCGACAGGCGCTCCTGATAGGCACGAAGGTACGCGCCGCCGAGCCGCGGATCGGTTGCGTCATTAAACAACCAGATCATCGAATCGCCGGGGCGATAGCGCGTACTGCCGCCGTCGAGCTTCTTCAGATCACGCTCGCGGAGCCATGCGCGGATGCCGATGCAGGAGTCGTACGGATACCAACTGGACGCAGACGCGCCGACGCCAAAGGGCTTGTAGCGGCGATTCAAGAGCAGCCAGCGTCCGTCGCTGCAGACTGTGAGCGCATACACACGCTCCGTCATGCGCCGCGCTCCTGTTGGTCGTCGCGTGCGATGGCCTCCCACAACCATCCGGGCAGGCACAAACGCACGCGGAAGTACGCGATGGCAGAGGGCGTCAGCGCGCGCCAGCGCGTCGCGCTCGCGCGACACCGTCAGCAGGCGTTTGAACAGGAGCGCATTCTGCTGCTTGAGTCGTTCGAGTTCAGTGAGGGGCGGCGTCATCGCGACGGCCTCAGGACGACGACGTCCTTCAGCAGCTCAGAGGGTGCGACATGGAAGAGTGCCGCAAGGCGCTGGAGCTGCGCGGGCGTCGGCGCGAGGCGGCCAGTCTCGATCTGCGACAGCGCGGGCTGCGCAATGCGCGCGATCGTCGCGACCTGGTGTTGCGAGAGCCTGCGGTTGATGCGTTCAAACTTGAGCAGAAGCACAAAAACCATCCCTCTTCAAGAAAGGAGGTGATTTCCGTGCGCCGCGGCATCTGGGGGGCGCGCTTTTACGGCGTTACCCTGATCTTTTAGGATGGCCACGCAGCTTGGGGCTGCGGTCATCGCCCCTCCTGCCCCACGAGCCCGTCGCGTCGGATCCGCAGCAGCCGCCCCAGGCGCACGCTCGGCAGGTCGCCTCGGCGTGCAAGCTCGTAGGCCAGCCCGCGGCCGATGCCGAGCCACCGCGCCGCCTCCTCCACCCTGAGCAGCTCGGGGAGGTCTTCGAGCGGCGTCTGCCGCGTGACGCCGGGCACGGGCGCGGCAGCCTCCGCGTGTTCCTCGACGGAGAGCGGCAGCGGGGGCTCAGGCATCGGGGCCTGCCTCGACACGCTCGTCGCGCGGGGCGAGCTTCGGGGACACGCCGAACACGTCCGCAAAGTGACGGCGCAGCCATGCCGAGACGGTGCGGTCGTCCTCGCGTGCGGCGCGTTTGATGTGCTCGGCGATCGCCGCGGGCACCTTGGCAGCGATCACCTCTTCGGCCGGCGTGCGGTGGCCGGTCTTCATGCCACTCATAGTAACAGGCAAAAGTTCCAAATAATTATTGTAAATAAGGCTATTTATTTTGTCTGTCCAGAGTTATAATTTTGGTAAACCCAAGGAGGACACGTGGCCAAGCCCACGATGACCGGCCCTGCCCGGCTCAACCTGATCCTGGAGTGGCTCAACGGCGTCTTCGATGAGCACCACTTCGATGGCAGGGGCCCCGAGCCCACGGCCGTGTGGACCGACTATGCAGCCGTCAGGCGCGCGGTCGCGGACTTCGTGCGGTCGTTCGATGGGACGGCGGGCGCGGCGCATCTTGAGGTCGTCGCCGACGCGGCTCCTGTTCCGAAAAGAAGGTCGTTCATCGCGTCGGAGCGCGCGGAGCGGCAGCCGACGGACGAGGAGCTGTCCGAGCTTGAGGTACTGCTTCAGATCATGCTGGAGCAAGGCTTCGGCGATCCCACGCTGAAGGACCTCTCCGTCGCGGTCCCCTCGCTGCGCTTCGCGGTGCGAGGCACGGGCAGGCGGCCGCCTGCGAGGCGCGGCAGCGTGATCGACGGCGGCGTGGCGACGCAACGCGCCTACCGCGCGCCAGGCGCCTACGTGCTCACGGTGCAGGGACCGACGCTGGAGCTCGTGCCGTTCCTGCTCATGCAGCTGCTCACGGCACCGGACATGGTGAGCGTGAAGCGATGCGAGCGACAGGGCTGCCCACACTTCGTCATCACCGCGGCCGCGAAGCGAGGGCGGCCGCAGCGGTTCTGTTCCGCGGCCTGCCGCGAGTGGAACAGGGAACTCACGCAACGGCAGAAGGCAAGGAGGAAGAGGCAATGAGGGGAAGCATCGTGAAACGAAGTCGATGGAGCTGGTCCCTGGTGATCGACCAAGGACGCGACCCCACCACGAAGCGGCGCAAGCAGCGGTGGGTGCGGTTCGAGGTCCCCCGCAACGTGAGTCAGCGGGAGGCGACGAAGCAGGCCGAGGCCAAGCTTGCCGAGCTGCTCCACCAGGTCGACAAGGGCACGTACGTGGACGCGAGCAAGACGACCCTGGTCGAGCACCTCCGCGCGTGGCACGCCAAGAGCGTCGTGCCCCACCGACGGCCGGAGACGGCGCGGATCTACCTGAGCATGATCGACAAGCACGTCGCGCCATCGTCGATCGCGTCACTGCCGCTTCAGAAGGTCCGCACCAGCGACCTCGAGCACCTCTACGCGACGGTGAAGCTGTCGCCGAGCAGCGTCACGGTCCTGCACGCCGTGATCGGCCGCGCGCTCAAGATGGCCGTCCGCGACAAGCTGCTCGCGGCGAACCCGGCGGCCGCGGTGGAGGATCGGCCGAGGGTGAACGACGACCACCGCACCGCGATCGAGCACTGCTGGTCGGCCGACGAGGCGCGCCGCGTGATGACGGCGGCCAAGAAGGCCGGCACGCAGGCGTCGGCGTTCGTCGCTCTGCTGCTCGACACGGGCGCCAGGAAGAGCGAGGCGCTCGGGCTGACGTGGGACCGCGTGGACCTCGCCGCCGGCACCGTCCGCATCGAGCGGCAGCTGGAGCCCGGCCGCCGCGAGCGCCCGGAGTGGGGGCCGCTGAAGACGAAGCGGAGCCGCCGCACGGTAGACCTGAACGCCGAGACCGTCGCCAGGCTCAAGGCCCACAAGCGCGACCAGGCCGCCCTGAAGATGGCGAACCGGACGACGTATCAGGACCACGGGCTCGTGTTCGCGAAGGAGGCCGAGGACTGCACGAAGCCGACTGCTGCCCTCGGGCAGCCGTGCCTCGCGCTGGCCGGGCGGCACTTCCGGCGCGTCGTGAAGGCGGCCGGCGTGAAGCTGATCAAGGTCCACGGCACCAGGCACACGGCCGCGACGCTGCTCCTGCAGGCCGGCGTGCCAGTTCAGGTCGTCGCGGAGAGGCTCGGCCACGCCCAGATCAGCATGACGCTGGAGGTCTACGCCCACGCGCTGCCCGGCATGGGGCGCGACGCGGCGGCGCGGCTCGGAACGCTGCTCGGGGGCTAAAGGGCCGCTTGCTAACCACCTGCTAACCACCTGCTAACTCACGGGGTAAAAAGAGGCGGTACGAGGCGGCACCAAGGAAGGGCCGACGACGAAGAAACCTAACGAAACCCGACAGAGCGGTACGAGACGGCACCCACCGGCACCTCAACTTAGAAACACGGATTTAACACCGTGGAAACGACTGCGAAATTCCCGTCCGATAGCGTGGACGGGAATGAAACCGACGGTCGTCCTGTTCGCCCTTATCCTGTCGGCCGCCGGCTGCGGCGGCGGGCAGCAACCGCCTCCCATCACCATCGACGGGTCGAGCACCGTCTTCCCCATCGCCGAAGCGTTGGCCGAGGAGTTCGGCAAGGCGAACCCCGACCAGCGGACGCCGACGGTCGGCATCTCCGGCACCGGCGGCGGCTTCCAGAAGTTCTGCCGCGGCGAGACCGACGTCAGCAACGCGTCCCGCCCGATCCGGCCCGCGGAAATCGAGGCCTGCCAGAAGGCCGGCGTCGAATACATCGAGGTCCCCCTCGCCTACGACGGCCTCGCCATCGTCGTGAACCCGAAGAACACGTGGGCGAGCACCATCACGGTCGCCGAGCTGCGCACGCTGTGGGCGCCCGAGGCGCAGGGCAAGGTGATGCGCTGGAACCAGGTGCGCGCGTCGTGGCCGGACCGCGAGATTCGCCTGTTCGGCGCGGGCGTGGACTCGGGCACCTACGACTACTTCACCGAGGCGACCGTCGGCACGGAAGGCGCGAGCCGCGGCGATTTCACCTCGAGCGAGGACGACAACGTCATCGTGCAGGGCGTGGCCAGCGACGAGCTGGCGCTGGGCTTCCTTCCGCTCGCGTATGTCGAGCAGAACAGGGAGCGCCTGACGCTCGTGCCCGTGGACGACGGGAAGGCGGACAACGGGGCGGGCCCGATCACGCCGTCGGCCGGGACGGTGCGGGACGGGACGTACCAGCCGCTGTCGCGTCCGCTGTTCGTCTACGTGTCGCGCAAGGCGGCGGACCGGCCCGAGGTCCAGCAGTTGGTGGACATGTTCTTCACGCGCGCCGACCTCACGCGCGAGGTGGGCTACATCGAGCTGACCCCGCAGATCTACGAGCTCGCCAAGACGCACTTCGCCGACCGCAAGGTCGGCACCGCGTTCGGCGAGGGCGGTTCCCAGGTCGGCATGACGCTCGAAGCTCTCCTCGCGAAGGAGCGATGAGCCCTTCGACTTCGCTCAGGGCAAGCCCTTCGACGCGGCTCAGGGCAAGCCCTTCGGCGCGGCTCAGGGCAAGGCGTTTTGAATTCCTGATCGAGTGGGCGCTGTTTCTCTGCGCCCTCCTCTCCATCGGCACGACGGCGGGCATCCTCGTGGTGCTGGCGGTCGAGACGTTTGCCTTCCTGCGCGAAGTGCCCATCACGGATTTCCTGTTCGGCACCGAATGGACGCCGCTCTTCGCCACGCCGCGGTTCGGCGTGCTGCCGCTCGTCATGGGGACGGTGCTCGTCTCCGCGATCGCGATGGTCGTGGCGCTGCCGGCGGGGCTCCTCAGCGCGATCTATCTCAGCGAGTACGCGAACCCGCGCGTGCGGCGCGTGATCAAACCGGTGCTGGAAATCCTGGCCGGCGTCCCCACCGTGGTCTACGGCTACTTCGCGCTGCTGTTCGTGACGCCGGTCCTGCAGCGCGTCGTCCCCGGGCTCGCCGGCTTCAACGCGCTCGGGCCGGGCATCGTGATGGGCATCATGATTCTCCCGCTCGTCTCGTCGCTGTCTGAAGACGCGATGCAGGGCGTGCCGCGCGGGCTGCGCGAGGGCTCCTTCGCGCTCGGCGCGACCAGGATGCAGACGAGCCTGCGCGTCGTCCTGCCCGCGGCCTTCTCGGGCATCACCGCCGCGTTCATCCTCGCGGCGTCGCGCGCGATTGGCGAGACGATGATCGTCGCCATCGCCGCCGGCCAGCAGCCGCGGCTCACGTGGAACCCGCTCGTGCCCATCGAGACGATGACCGCCTACATCGTGCAGGTCAGCCTCGGCGACACGCCGCAGGGGACGCTCGAGTACCGGACGATCTTCGCGGTGGGCATGCTGCTCTTCCTCGGCACGTTCGGCCTGAACCTGGTGAGCGCGTGGCTGCGCGGGCGGTACCGCGAGGAGTACGCATGACGGCGTGGCGGCGCGCGCTCGACGTCGTCTTCCGTGTGCTGGCGCTCGTGGTCCTGTTCCTCGCGCTGGCGTCGCTCGCGGTGCTGATCTACGACGTGTGGCGGGACGGCGCCGGCCGCCTGTCCTGGCAGTTCCTGACCAGCTTCCCGTCGCGGCGCCCGGAAGAGGCGGGCATCTGGCACGCGCTCACGGGCAGCGTGTTCGTCATCCTCGTCACCGCGGCGCTGGCCGCGCCGATCGGCGTCGCGGCGGCCATCTACCTCGAGGAGTACGGCACGCGCAGCGTCGCGGCCCGCCTCATCGAGATCAACATCACGAACCTGGCGGCGGTGCCGTCGATCATCTACGGCCTGCTCGGCCTCGGCCTGTTCGTCCGCGCGCTGGCGATGGGCCGCAGCGTGCTGGCGGGCGCGTCCACGCTCGCGCTGCTCGTGCTCCCCGTGATCATCCTCTCCACCCGGGAAGCGCTCCGCGCGGTGCCCTCGTCCATCCGCGAAGGCTCGTACGCGCTCGGCGCGACCAAGTGGCAGACGATCTGGTATCAGGTGCTCCCGGTGGCGCTCCCGGGTATCCTCACCGGGATGATCCTCGCGCTGTCGCGCGCCATCGGCGAGACCGCTCCGCTCATCACGATTGGCGCGCTGACGTTCGTCGCCTTCGCGCCCGACGGCCTCTGGTCGCCCTTCACCGTGCTGCCGATTCAGATCTTCAACTGGGTGTCGCGCCCGCAGGTCGAGTTCCGGACCAACGCCGCGGCGGGCATCCTCGTGCTGCTCGTGCTGCTGCTGACGATGAACGCGGCGGCGATCTGGCTGCGCGATCGCTATCAGAAGAAGCTGGCATGAGCACGGCCGCCGGTCCCACCGTGCCCTCGCTCTCCGGCGTCGCCGCGCGGGCCGGCCAGCAGACGCCGGCCGCCGATCGGCCGGTCAAGATCGACGCGCAGCACCTCAACTTCTACTACGGCGACACGCGTGCGCTCGAGGACATCTCGGTCCGCATCCGGCGCAACATCGTCACCGCGTTCATCGGACCGTCGGGCTGCGGCAAGAGCACGTTCCTGCGGACGCTGAACCGGATGAACGACATCATTCCGGGCACGCGGGTCGAGGGCAAGGTCCTCATCGACGACACCGACATCTACGGCCCCGGCGTGGACGTGGTGGCGCTGCGGCGCCAGGCCGGCATGGTCTTCCAGAAGTCGAACCCCTTCCCGAAGTCGGTCTTCGACAACGTGGCGTACGGGCTGCGCATCAACGGGATGGCGTCGAACCGCTCAGAGCTGGCCGGCCGCGTCGAGGAGAGCCTCAAGCAGGCGGCGCTCTGGGACGAGGTGAAGGACCGGCTCGACGACTCCGCGCTGGCCATGTCCGGCGGCCAGCAGCAGCGGCTGTGCATTGCGCGGGCGCTCGCCGTCCGCCCCGACATCCTGCTGATGGACGAGCCGGCGTCGGCGCTCGACCCCATCGCCACCCAGCGCATCGAGGAGCTGGTTTACGACCTGAAGAAGGCGTACACCATCGTCATCGTCACCCACAACATGCAGCAGGCCGCGCGCGTGTCGGACTACACCGCCTTCTTCTGGCTGGGACGCCTCGTTGAGTACGATCGGACCGACAAGATCTTCACGAACCCGAGCGAGAAGCTGACGGAGGACTACGTCACCGGGAGGTTTGGCTAGGGATGGAGCAGCGGGTACGGCACTTCCAGGAGGAGCTCGACGCGCTGCAGGCGCGGCTGCTCGAGATGGGCGGCCTGGCCGAGGAGCGCGTCCGCGTGGCCATCCAGGGCCTCGTGCAGCGCGAACCGGCCCTGATCGAGCGGGTGATGCGGGGCGACGAGCCGCTCAACGAGCTGCACATCGAGGTCGACAGCCGCTGCTTCACGCTGCTGGCGCTCTACCAGCCGATGGCCACGGACCTCCGCGCCATTGTCGCCGCCGTGAAGATCAACACCGACCTGGAGCGCGTGGGCGACCTGGCGGTGAACATCGCCGAGGCGGCGCGGCGCTACGTCACGCACGCGCCGGTCAAGAAGCTGATCGACATCCCGCAGATGGGCGACATCGCCCAGACGATGCTGCGCGACGCGCTGGACTCGTTCGTGCGGCGGGACACGCGGCTGGCGCAGCAGGTGCTCAACGAGGACGACCGGCTGGACGGGCTGAAAACGCAGGTCTTCCGCGAGCTCCTGACCTACATGCTCCACGACCCGACAACTGTGGAGCCTGCCCTGGACCTGATCCTGATTTCCCGCCAACTGGAGCGGATCGGCGACCACGCCACCAACATTGCCGAGGACGTGATCTTCATGGTGTCGGCGCTGGACGTGCGGCACCACCCTCCGGCGCCGATTTCTGAATAGAATAGATCGGATGGGCGAGGCGCGGCTCTGCGTGCTGTGCCGCGCGCGTCCCGCGGACGGGCGCTGGACACCGTTCTGCAGCGAGCGCTGCCGGAACGAGGACCTGGCGCGCTGGGCCGAGGGACGCTACCGCGTGCCGGCCGGCCCGGCGCCGGTGCCCGACGACGACGCCGGGCCCGATAACTGATTCGCACTCCCAAGGTCCTATGGCCGACACGCTGACCGTTACCGACAACCGCACCGACAAGCAGTACGAGCTGCCGATCAAGGACGGGGTCATCCGCGCGACCGACCTCCGGCAGATCAAGGCGGCGCCCGACGACGCGGGCCTCATGACCTACGACCCGGCGTTCATGAACACTGCCGCGTGTCGCAGCCGCATCACCTACATCGACGGCGACAAGGGCATCCTCGAGTACCGCGGCTATCCCATCGAGCAGCTCGCCGAGAAAGCCACCTACCTCGAGACGGCGTACCTGATCATCTTCGGCGAGCTTCCGACAGACGCGCAGCTCGAGGAGTGGACGCGGGAGATCACCCTCCACACCATGCTGCACGAGAACATCAAGAAGCTGATGGAGGGGTTCCAGTACGACGCGCACCCGATGGGCGTCTTTCTCAGCACGGTGGGCGCGTTCTCGACCTTCTATCCCGACGCCAAGCAGATCTTCGACGAGCAGTCGCGCAAGAAGCAGATTCACCGGCTCATCGCGAAGGTGCCGACGATTGCCGCCTACGCCTACCGCCACAGCATCGGCCGGCCGTACAACCAGCCCGACAACGAGCTGAGCTTCACCGGCAACTTCCTGAACATGCTGTTCAGGATGACGGAGCTGAAATACCACTCGAACCCGGTGCTGGAGCGCGCGCTCGACGTGCTGTTCATCCTCCACGCCGACCACGAGCAGAACTGCAGCACGAGCGCCATGCGCGGCATCGGCAGCTCGCACGTGGATCCGTACTCGGCGATGGCGGGCGCGGCCGCGGCGCTCTACGGGCCGCTGCACGGCGGCGCCAACGAAGCGGTGCTGCGCATGCTCAAGGAGATCGGCACCGTGGACGCGATCCCCGGGTTCATCAAGCGCGTCAAGGCGGGCGAAGGCCGGCTGATGGGGTTCGGCCACCGCATCTACAAGTCGTACGACCCGCGCGCCCGGATCATCAAGAAGACCGCCGACGAGGTGTTCGAGGTCACCGGCAGGAACCCGCTCCTCGACATCGCGCTCGAGCTCGAGCGCATCGCGCTGCAGGACGAGTACTTCGTCTCGCGCAAGCTGTACCCGAACGTCGACTTCTACTCCGGCCTGATCTACCAGGCGATGGGGTTCCCGGTGACGATGTTCCCGGTGCTGTTCGCGATTCCGCGCACGGCGGGGTGGATTGCGCAGTGGGAGGAGATGCTGCTCGACCCCGAGCAGAAGATCGCGCGCCCGAGGCAGATCTACATCGGGGCGTCGAAGCGAGACTATGTCCCGCTCAACAAACGGTAGGGTCGACGCATGCGTCGACCGTAAGGCGTCGTCTACGGGCTGGGCATGCCCCGCCCCTACCATGCCGGCGATCGTGCTTTCCTGTCTCTGCGTGACGCTTG
>VFYY01000134.1 GCA_016871375.1 Acidimicrobiia bacterium | reverse complement strand
CGCCGGCACCCGCGCCCGCTCCCGCGCCTGCGCCCGCGCCCGCCCCGGCACCCGCGCCCGCCCCGGCGCCTGCACCGACACCGGCGCCGACGCCCGCACCTGCTCCGGCTGCGCTCTCGACGCTGACGCTTTCGTCATCGACCGTGGTAAGCCAGGTGTCGCCAACGGGGACGGTGACACTCACGGCGGCAGCGCCCTCTGGCGGCGCCAGCGTCAGGCTGTTGAGCTCGAATACGGACGTCGCGCGCGTCCCGTCGTCGCTGACGATCGCGCAAGGGCAGACGAGTGGCACGTTCACCATCGACACCTCCACAGTGGGTACGCGCACGAACGTCACGATCTCGGCCGAGTACGCCGGATTGCAGCGCAACGCGACGCTGACGGTCACGCTGCCGACGCCGCGGGCGTCGTTCACGGTGACGTCGCCGACCAAGGGTTCGGGCGCATGCAAGATGATCTCGAACAGCGACCTCGACTGCGTGCTGAACACGAGCGGGACCGACGGGCGAATCCGCAAGTGGACGTGGACGCTCGAGGCAAAGAACACGCTGACGGAAGTCCGCGAGACCGAAAATGGTGAATGGACGCCGGACATCAGCACCGGCTGCGGCTGGATCGAAGGGGCGAGCTCGCAGACCGACAGCCAGGGCCGCTACGTCAATGCGACCTTCCGCCTGAAGGTCGAGGATCGGGACGGTACGGAAAGCAGCACGGCGTCGCGGTCGGTCAAGATCTACGTGGATGGCCGCTGCGGCTTCGACTCCGACTCTTAGAGCTAGCGCGGTTTCGACTTCTTCGTAGTGTCCGGCTTTAGCCGGACCAAGTTGATCGGCACCGCCGTGTGTGGTCCGGCTAAAGCCGGACACTACGACGTTTCAGAAACCGCTCTAGCCCCGTGTGCTGAACGCCGCAAGGGCCGCGGAGCGAGTCTCCGCGGCCACGAGCGGGAACGTCGCGAGCACGTGCGCGAAGTCGTGCTCGCTCAGGCCGTAAAGGCGCGCCGCCAGCGCCTGCAGCTCCGCATACGCCGGCATCAGCTCGGCGCGCTCGGGTCCGTCGGCGAGCGCGCGGGACAAGTGCGCGAGGCGCATGAAGGTGGGGTCGCCGGGACCGGCGACCGGCACCGGCAATCGTGACATGAGCGATGCGGTGACGTGGGTGTTCACCCGGCCGCGCACGAGGTAGTTGGCCACGAAGCTGTTGAGCAGCGCGCAGAGCACGTGCTGCGCCGGCAGCGGCAGCGCATTCCGCAGACAGAACAGTGTGTGCGTCGTGACGACGCGCGCAGGAACCACGGCCGCGATGAGCGTGAGGCGGTTGGTGGCGCTGGCGACGTCGCGATAGGCGAGTCTCGGCCGCCGCGCCACGTGGCGCGTGACCGCGTCCGCGCGCAGCTGGTGGCGGCAGCCCTCCAGCGACGTCCGGAACGGCTCGATGTGCTTTCCCTCGATGACCGGCCGCGCCTCCGCGCTGCCGTCGAACGGTGCGAAGGCGTGACGGTCGTCGCTGGCGTTGAGCTCGCGGCTGAAGTGCACGTTCCAGCCTGCGGGTGATCCGAGCAGCGGAATCTGCGCGCTGATCTTCTCGAGAATCCGCAGGTCGGCCTCCGACGTCATCTCGGGAACCGCAAGGTCATCGTCTCCGGACAGCCGCGACAGCAGCCGGCGTGTGACGACGAGCGGCGCGGTCGAGGGTCGCTCGAGATCGTCCGGATCCGTGATGCCGAAGCGGCAGGAGATCGAGTGGGTCGGGCGGCCGGCCGTACCTGTCAGCAGGACGAACCGGACTCCCCGATGAATCGGGAAGATGCCGCCCCGGTTGTCCAGCCCGGCGAGGCCGTCCACCTCCGCGTGGTCGAAGAGATGTCGCCGGAGAGGAGCAGCGCCGGCGTCCGTGACGATCCCGGAGGGCAGCACGAGGCCGATGCGCCCGCCAGGACGGACCAGCTGCAGGGCGCGTTCGACGAAGAGCTGATAGCGGTTCACGTGAGAGCGGCTCCCGACGCGGTACACGCCGGACGCACGAACGAAGTCGGTGAACCGCTGCGCGTCGGCCCTCCGCCCGGACCGGATGCCCCCCTCGCCGCTGTCGCCGCGCACCATGTCCCACGGCGGATTGCCGAGCACGGCATCGAAGCCGCCGTCGCCGCGCGGTTCGCCATCCTCGTGCCAGAAGACTTCCGGGAACGCCAGCGGCCAGTGATGAAAGCGATGGCCGGCCGCGAGCGCGGCGGCATGGTCGAGCAGACGTCTGCTCGTCTGCGCCGGCAGCGCCGAGCGCGCGTGCAGCAGCGTGTCGCACAGCTCCGCGAAGAGAGGGGAGCCTGGCGGCGCACCGTCGCGCCAGAACCATCCGGCGCACCAGAGATCCAGTACGTCCGTCCAGCGCCGGAGCGGTGAGCCCGCCGCCTGCAGCGCGGCGAGCGTCCGTTCCTTGCCGCGAACAGTCGCGGCGGAATCATCCGGCTCGTGAGCGAGCGTCACGCGGGTCCGCACCGCGTCCTCAATCGCGGTGGCCATCGCGTGTCCCTCGAACAACGGCAGCGGCGCGGGCCGTCGCCCGGCCCGCGGCCCGCGCGTCGGCTGGCGCCGAACGTCGTCCGGCGTGGCCCCGACGAGACTGTCGCCGACGACGAGGCGGTGATCCAGAAACGTCAGCGGCAGGTCGGCGGCGAGCGTGGCCAGCCACAGCGACAGGCGCGCCAGCTGCACGGCCGTGGGATTGAGGTCGACGCCGAAGAGACACCGCTGCGCGATCTCGCGCCTGAGGCCCGCCCGGTCTGCAGGAGTAACGTCGCCGTGGTGCCACCGGCCTTCCCGAATGAGCGCCTCTTCCGCGGCGGCGGCAAGATACCGGCAGGCGGCCACGAGAAACGCGCCGCTGCCCATGGCGGGATCGACGACGCGAAGGCGGAGGATGTCGTCGGACGAGCGGCCTTGCACCAGCGGGTCGAGTGTCCGCCGGACCAGCGACGCCGTCACCGCGCGCGGCGTGTAGAAGGTCCCGGTCGCCTTTCTGGTATCGCGCGTCCGCTTCAGGGTTGCGGCGCTGCCCGGCGCCGGCTCGTACTCGAGGACGTGTTCGTACACGGCGCCGAGCTGCTCGACGTCCAGGTCGCGATAGGCGATTCGCACGCGGGCACCGCTGGTGCGCGGCTCGGTCGTCGTGCCGACGGAGAGCAGCGCGCGCCGCAGCACCTCGTCGCTCACGCGGACACGATCGAAGCTCGTCGCCCGTTCCGCGGAGAAGAGGCGCCCGTTGAACGCGGTGACCTTCAGCTCGCCGGCCACGCATCCTGCGGACACGAGCCGCGAGATGGCGCGAATCGCCTGCCACAGGCCTCGATACCGTCCTCCTGAGAGCAGCGTGGTCACGATGGTGTCGATGCTGTAGCGGTCGCGGTAGATCGGGTGCCAGAGCGGCACGAGGCCGCGCGCCTCCGCGAACAGCAGGAAGAGCACGCGGTGCAGCACCGTCAGCGAGTCCTCGAACACCGCGTGAGGTGACGCAGCCGCGCGACGCTGCGACATCGCGCCGAAGAGCCCCGTCACGGCGTCCAGCACGCCGGTGCCGAGCGCGCGGCACACGATGACTCCGTGCTGCGCCGACTGTTCGACCGCCCGGTCGAGCAGCGGCGGCGAACCACTCATGGCGTCCGCCCGCGCGACCGCCCAGAGCAGCCCCGCCGCGTCCTCGTCCGCGCCGAGGACCCTCAGATCGAATTCGAGATGCCGGCGCGCCCACGTCCGCTGGGAATCGACGATGCGGAGTGCCGTGCCGTTGCAGCAGAAGCACCATCGCGCATCGAGACGGACACCGTGGAGGACGGCGGAGCGCCACGCGGTATCCAGCGACTCGTCCCAGGGCACCACGAGCACCGGGATGGCGATTCCACGAGGAGCCACCGCCTCGACGACCGCGGAGACGCGCACGTCGTAGCCCAGTGTCCTGAGCAGGGGCGCGATGAGCGCATCCGTGAGTCCGCGCACGCTCGTGGCCGGTCCGGCGGCGGCGTCGAGTCGCTGCGCCCACAGCGCGAGGCGGCGCAGGACGGGCCGCGGCGGCGCTTCGTACCCCGCCAGCTCTGGAAGACGCGTCCGCGCGAACGTCTCGCTGATCAGCCTGCCGCGAACGCCTGCCGCCATGTCAGTCGATGGCGACGCCGAACACGAGCGCGCACGAGTCCACGTGCAGCGTCGAGGTGGCCGAAAGCTGCTCGAGCCGGAAAGAGGACGCAGCGAGCGCGTCGTCCAGGAGCGCGGCCTGCGCGGAGGCCGCGCGCTCGCGGCGGCGGCCGAAGAGGCCAGGTTGAAGCAGATCGGCCGACAGGCGCGCCTGCTGCCGGACCAGCTCCTCCCTGAGGGCGCGTTCCCTGTCGTTCTGCACCTGCAACGTCCGCTCGCTCGCCCGTTCCGCGGCTCTGGCGAGTTCGGCGACGCCCCTTTCCCGGGTCAGTTCCACGAGCGGCTGAGCCGGATCCAGCAGGCGGCGCGTCCACGCCGCGGACAAGTCCAGTCGCGCGACCGCAGCCGCGCCAAGCGGGAGGCATGCGGTCGCGACGATCCGTCCATCGGAGGCCGCCAGCAGCAGACGGAACAGCCAATAGCAGCTCGTGGCGCCTGTGCGGCGCCGCGGGCGAATCCGCGTGAGCTGCGGCCCCTCGACGCTGCTCGGGGCAGGCCGCTCCGCGTCGCCGTCCTGCTCGCCGGCGATCAGCAGGCGCGCGGCTGCAATCCGGGCCGCCTCCGTCTCTGCTTCAGCGCGCAGATCGACGACTCGGGTGTCGTTGCCGGCCAGCTCCGCGCGGGACCGTCGATCGGCGAGCCGCGCGAGCATCGCCTCTTCGCTCGTTCCCTCGGCGACGAGGCTCACCGCGTGCACGCGCCGCCGCTGCCCGATGCGGTCCACGCGGCCGACGCGCTGCTCCAGGCGCAGCGGCGTCCACGGGAGCTCGAGGTTGATCACCAGCCGGCAGCGCTGATGCAGATTGAGGCCTTCGCTGGCGGCGTCGGTCGCCAGCAGCAGGCGCGCCCGGCCGGCCGCGAAGTCCGTCAGGGCGTCCGCGCGCTCGCGAGGCGTCAGCCCGCCGTGCAGCTCGACGATCGGCTCGCCGGGGAGTCCGCCGCGCAGGTGCCGCAGCGTGTCGCGGTATTCCGTGAACACGATCGCCGGCTCTCGGACGCGCGCGAGCAGACGGCGAAGAGCCGCGAGCTTGCTTTCTGCCCGGCCGGCCGGCCGCGTCAGCGTCAGCACACGCTCGAGCCGCGCGCACTCGTCCACCCTGTCCGCAAGCCCGGCCGCGCCCAGTACCTCGTCCGGCTCCTCGTCGTCGCGCTCGTCGCCGAAGGGAAGCGGCGTCTGCAGCGAAGCCGCCGGCGCCGGGGCCCGCAGCAGCGTGATGCGCCGCTCGATCGATCGTGCGAGCGAGGCCGCGCTGCTGCACGCGCGGCGCGTCAAGACGGACATCGCGAGCCGCGCGCCGTCGGTGGCCGCGCCTGGTTGATCGCAGACGAGCCGTACGTAGGCGGCAAGCGCCGCGTGCATCGCGCGTTCGGCTGGCGTGAGAGCGACGCGGAGGGTGACGGCTCGCCGGGACCCGCTGACGGCAGCGTCGGTTCGGCTGCGTCGAAACACGAGCAACGGTCCGTCGCTCCCCAGCCGCCCGATGCCGCACATCCGGCGGAACGCGTCCTCGTCGCCGGAATGTGGCGTGGCGGTGAGCAGGACGACGGTCCGCGCCCTCCGCGCGAGCGCGTCGGCGGCGGCCGCCCGGTCCGAACGCCCGGACAGCGCGTGCGCCTCGTCGAAGACGATCAAGTCCCAGAGCAGCGCTTCGTGGCAGCGGATCACCTCGGGGCGCTTCACGTAGTCGCTCGACGTGATCGCCAGGCGATGGATCGCCCACGGGTTGGTGCCGCCGGCCGCGCCGGCCCGCGTTCGCGCCAGGCCGGCGGCGTCGAGGATCGCCGCCTGGAGATGAAAGCGGTCGCGCAGCTCGTCGCGCCACTGTTCACGCAGCCCCGCCGGCGTGACGATCAGCACGCGCGCGTCGGCGTTGCGCAGGAGCGTCTCGGCCGCCAGCAACCCGGCCTGCACCGTCTTGCCCATGCCGACCGCGTCCGCGATCAGGCACCGGCATCCTTCCCCGCGAAGGAGCGCGAGCACGGGCTCGAGCTGGAACGGAAGGACGTCGAGGCTCGCGCGCGCGACCGCGTGGATGGACGTCCAGGAGGGAGCGGCGCCCGCGAGCGCGACGCGCGCGGCGTGGCGCCATCTGGCGGGACGAACCACGCGCGGCTTCGACGACCGCGTCAGGCAGTCGACAGGTTCGTGCGGGAGCAGGAAGCGCGCTTGCGCCCCCCGGTTCGACCGGTCGCACCCGCGGACGTCGGCGACGAGGGCGGCGCCGTACACGGCAACGCCGGCGACCCGCCATTTCTCGTCGCGAATGCGCACCCGATCGCCCGCCTGGAGTCGTCGCATGCCGGCCCCTGACGGTGCATGGAGCGTTCCGACGGTTTTCTGGCCGGATCTGGCGGCTTCGCGGTCAGGAGGTTGCAGTTTCCGCAACCTCCCGGCGCCGCCGACGTGGCAGTTATTGCAACCTTTGCGAGGTGGCGAGCAGCGCCCGCCAGTTCAGGACGACGAGTCGCGCAGCCGCGCCACCGTGGCGCCGAGATGCGACTCCGGCGCGTCCCAGAACTCCACCACGAGCTCGTGGCGCTCGAGCGCCTGCTGGACGATCCCGCGCTGGATGCCCTTGCCGCGGCCGTGGATCAGGCGCACTTCACGCAGTCCCGCCTCGTGGGCGGCGGAGACGTATTCCTCGACAACGGACTTGATGTCGCGCGGGGCGAACGCGTGGAGGTCGATCGAGTCGTTGATGGGGACCCTATGGGCCATTTCAACTCCCAACGCCCAACTCCCAACGCCCAAGCTCTTTTGGGAGTTGGTTTCTTGGGAGTTGGGAGTTATCGATCGGCCACGTACGTGGCCGTCACCACCGTCTTAATCCCTCCGCGGACCGAGAAGTCGCCGACGACGGTCATGCGGCGCGGCTGGCAGGCGGCGACGAGGTCGTCGAGGATCTGATTGGTGACGTGTTCGTAGAAGATGCCGCGGTTGCGGAACTCGATGATGTAGTACTTCAACGACTTGAGCTCGATACAGCGGTCGCCGGGCATGTAGGTGATGCGGATCTCGCCGAAGTCGGGGAGCCCGGTCTTGGGGCAGACGGAGGTGAATTCCGGACAGCTGATGGCGATCTCGAAGTCGCGCTCGGGCCGCGGATTGGGAAACGTCTCGAGCGGCGCCGCGCTTGACATCGCGCGGAAATTCTAGCACTTTGGCCTGCAAATCGCGGATTTTCAGGCGCGCTTCGTTGACACTCATCAACGTGCGCGCTAGCATTAGCGGCGTTTGCCGCGAGTTCCCGCCGCAGTTTCAGCGCGCGCAACTGCGACGCGGCCGACAGTTGGCGCGCATCAGCACTAGGGGGACGTGATGGCAGAGGCCCGGAGAATGGGCAAATCGGAGTTGTTCTCACACTTCGCGGAGCGCTTCGACGTGAAGCGCACGCAGGCGCGCGAGTTCTTCGACGAGCTGACGACGCTGTCGGAAAAGGAGCTCAAGCGCTCAGGTGAGTTCGTGCTTCCCGGTATGGTGAAGCTGGTGGTGCAGAAGCGGAAGGCCCGCATGGGTCGCAACCCCGCGACCGGCGAGGCGATCAAGATTCCGGCGAAGACCGTCGTCAAGGCGCGCATCGCCAAGCAGTTGAAGGACGCGGTTCTGCCGAAGAAATAAGGCGACGGAACCACACTCCCCCCTGGTCTGCCGGAACGCCTTGCGGCGTGCCTTCGGAACCCGACGCCCCGTTGCGCCGGGTTTCTTTTTGTACAGCCGGCAGCGGGCGGCACAGCCCCTTTCTAGCGCGGTTTCGACTTCTTCGTAGTGTCCGGCTTTAGCCGGACCACACACGGCGGTGCCGATCAACTTGGGCTAAAGCCGGACACTAAGACGTTTCAGAAACCGCTCTAGACGGCGGCGAGCTTGGTGGAGGGACGGGCCTTCGTCAGCGGGAAGCGCAGCGTGAACGTACTGCCGAGGCCGACCTCGCTGGCCACCGAGATCGTGCCGCCGAGCTGCTCGACGACTTTCTTGGAGATGGCGAGGCCGAGGCCGAGACCGCGGCGCTTGGTGGTGACGAAGTCGTCGAAGATCGTCTCCAGGCGTTCGGCCGGGATGCCGCAGCCGGTGTCGGCCACCTCGATGATGGCCTGCTCGTTCTGGCGCAGCGTGCGGATCACCACGCGGCCGTGCGGCGGGGTGGCCTGCATGGCGTTCATGAGCAGGTTGCGATACACGCGATTGAGCGCGAACAGGTCGCCTTCGATGTAGAGCGGGCCGAACACCGGCTCCGCCTCGATCGTGAGACCGGCGCTTTCCGCGGTGGTCTGCATCGACTCGAGCAGCTCGAGAATGGCCTTGTTGATGTCGAGCGGGAACCGCTCCAGCGGCAGCGGCCGCGCGACGTTGCGAAGGTCGTCGAGCACGCGCTTCACCTGGGCGAGCTCGCGTTCCACCGTCCGCTTGAAGCTCTCGCGGTACTCGACGTCGTCGAACATCTTCACGATCAGCTTGCAGCTGTTGCCGATGTTCTGAATCGGGTGCGACAGGTCGTGCACGAGGCTGATGGCGATGCGCCCGAACATCGCCTGCCGCTCCTTCTTCCGCACGTCCTCCTGCAGCTCGACGAGGCGGTCCGCCATGTTGTTGAAGGCGTTGCCGAGCTCGCCGATCTCGTCGGTCGAGTCGACCCTGACGCGCTCGTCCAGGCGTCCTTCGGCGAGCGCGCGCGTCCCGCGCGTGAGCGCGAGAATCGGGTCGATGAACTGATGGCCCCAGACGTAGCCCGCGACGAGCATCGCGAGCAGCGCGACGCTGATGGCGATGCCAAGCTGGGTCTGCATCCGGATCGGAATCGCAAAGGCCTCAGTGACCGGCTGTTCGACCACAACCGTCCACCCGAGTGTCGGCAACCGCGCCGCAACTCCGAGGACGGGGCCGCGCTCGTCTTCGTACTCGGCGGAAGCGATCTGCGCGCGATCAGGCGCCGAACTCAGCTGCGTTATGAGGGGATGCTCGCCGAAGGTGTCCCCCCGGGCGACGCGAGACTTCGCATCGGGATTGCCATGGGCGAGGAGCTGTCCCTCCCCGGTGACCACCAGCGCGTATCCCTGCTCGCCGACGCGGATGCGGTCGACCATCCGCCACATGGCTTCGAGATTGAGGCGGCCGACGAGCCATCCGCCTTCCGCGAGTCGAACGGCCACGATTGACGTCGGGAGCAGGTCATCGTCCAACGAGAAGCGCGACATCAGCGCGCCTTCGACGTTCACGCTTTCCGACCCGGGGACGGTGACCGTCGGAACGCCCAGCCTGCTCGAGACAATCGGCGTGCCGGCGTCATCGATGAGCGTGAGCTCCTGAAATTCCGCGAACTCCAGCACGAAGTTCTTGACGATGCGATCCTGCTGCCACCGTTCCAGTCCGGTTTGCTGAAGATCCGCGGCAAGCGCTTTCAGAATACGGACGCTGCCCGTGACGTACAGGTCGATCTGCTCAGTCACCTGACGCGCCACGTTCTGGTTGCCGAGGACCACTGCCTGACGGGCACCCGTTCGGAGAGACACGATTGAGACGGCGCCGTACGCGAGCAGCGGCAGTACGGCCGCCGCGGCCATCAGCAGCGCGAATCGCGTCGAGATCCTTTTCATTGAGTGGACGTGACCGGCTCGCTGGAATGCGTCCAACGCCACAGCGTGAGCAGCGGGTCGCGATCGGGCGCCTGTACCACGTTGAACTCGCGTCTTACGGCCGGCGTCCGGCGGCTCCAGACCAGGAACAGGGCTGGCGGGTCATCGAGCATGACCGATTGCAGCCGCCGCGTGGCGGACCGAACGGCGCCTTCGTTCGTGGTCGTGCGCAGAACCTCGAAGAGACGCTCCGCCTCGGGGTTTTCGTAGCCGAACACGTTGAAACCTTTGTATCGGCGCGTGGACTGCCAAAAGATATACGGCCGCGCCGGCGTCGGTCCGCTGATGATGTCGATCAGCGCCGCGTCGAACGTGCCTTCACGAAAGAGCGCGTCGAATTTCTGGAACGGCACGACCTGAAACTGCATGTCCACGCCGATGTTGTAGAGTTCCTTCTGAATCTCCAGCGCGAGGCGCTCCCAGACGCTGAAGCCCTGCGGAATCAGGCAGGTGAAACGGAGTCGAGCGGGGGAAAGTCCGCCGCCCCGGGGCGCGGTCGCTTCGCGGTACCCAGCGCTTTCAAGGAGCGACTGTGCCAGGCCCGGGTCATACGTGTAAGGCGCGATCGAGTCGTCGTACGCCCAGTACTGCGGCCACAGGGGCCCCGTGGACGGGGATCCGCGGTCCTGCAGTGCGTTCCTGATCAGGCCCTGACGATCGACGGCAAGATTCAGCGCGCGGCGGACCACCGGGGAATCAAACGGCGGCCTCCGCGAGTTGAACGCAATCAGGTACTGGTACCAGCGCCCAAACCCGATCACCTGAATCTGATCGTTGCGGATGAACTCGACGGCGTCCGGCGGAACGTCGGTGACCATATCCACTTCGTCGCGCAGCAGGCTGGTCCAGGCAGTCCGTAGCGTTTCGAATGGTTTCAGGACAACGCGCTCCACTTGCGGTGTGCCCAGGTAATACTGATCGAACCGCTCGAAGATCAACTCGCCGGAATCACTCTTCACAGGCCGAAATGGTCCAGACCCCACGTTGTTCGGCCCGATTCCAAGCGAAAGATCGAGATCCTCCGGCAGAAACGCCGATGGTTCGGACAGTTCGATGATGAGATCGCGATCCGTGTCCGCCCTGACCTCGGTAATCGCGCTGAATGACGGGTACAACGCCCGGTTACCCGGCCGGCTGATTTGCGCGCGCAGGGCGTCTGCAACGCGTGTGGCGTCAGGTGTACTGCCGTCGTGCAGAATGACTCCGCTTCGGAGCGTCAGGCGGAGCCGTCGAAAGTCGTTCTCCCAAACCCATTTCTCCGCGAGGCGAGGCGTTGCTTTACCGTCAACTCCGACCTGCGTGAGACCTTCGAGGCTGAAACCCGTCGTGAGTTCCCGCATGCCCACGTTGGGCCCCCCGCCGGTGCTCTCAGGGATACCGATGGTGAGGGTGTTCTCCAACGCCGGAGCGGCACGCTCAGGCGAAGAATTGCACGCCGCCATGGAAAGCGGAATCGCGCACAAAAAGAAAACGCTGCACCAGGCCCGCAGGGCGGTGCAGCGTTGAAAGGCAAACGAATGCCGGGCAGAAGCCCGGGCCGGGCTTCTTAATTCTTCTTGTCGGCCGGCGCGTAGTCCTCGATGACCCACGGGCAGAAGTTCTGGGGCTTCCGGGTGCTCGTTGCCTTCTTGATGACGGTGATCTTCATGAGTTTACTCCGTTTCTGGTGAATGGCCGATTGGTTGCTAGTACCCCGTCGCAGGGATTTTGACTGATTCACGCGGCGGCCTCCCTGCCGGCAACAGCCGGGTACGCGTGACCCAGCTTGACGCGGGCTTGCTCGATGCCAAACATCCAGCG
>VFYY01000133.1 GCA_016871375.1 Acidimicrobiia bacterium | reverse complement strand
GTACTCGGTGACGCTGAGCGAGGACCAGGGCAACTTCCGCTTCGGCGGCACGGAGCTGCCGGACGAGGCGAAAGCGGCGATCGACGGCATGATCAACCAGCTCAAGGCCAGTCCGCAGAACGTGTACTTCGAGATCGAGGGGCACACGGACAACGTGGGCGGCGCGGAGCTGAACGAGCGCCTGGGCATGGAGCGCGCCGAGGCCGTGAAGCGGTATCTGTACGAGACCCACCAGATCCCGCTGCACAAGATGAACGTGATCAGCTACGGCGAGGACAAGCCGGTGTCGCCGAACAACACCCGCGCCGGCCGCGCCCAGAACCGCCGCGTCGTCGTCAAGGTCCTTTCGTAAGGGCTCGTGGGGCGGGTAGGGCTCGTGGGGCGGGTGGGGAAACCCACACGCCCTGCACCCACCCACCCGACCCGCCTCACCCGCCTCACCCGCCTTACCCGCCTCACCCGCCTTACCTCACCGTCCGCAGATCCAGCCTCGCGCGAACGCCTTCCTGTCCCGGCTCACTGACCACCACGTCATAGATCCCGTTCGGGTTCAGCGCGCTGCCGTCGAACGACGCGACGACGGTGCCGCCGAGCACCGGCCCCTGACGGCCGGACGGCGCGCTCGGAGACGGCACCCCCGGAGCCTGCCCCTCCACGCGCGGGCCCAGGCGCGGAATGCGTTCGAGCTCCATCGGGGGAATGGACGGCCCGGTCGATCCCACGGGCACGAGCGCGACGACGTACGGCGGCACGCCGACGAACGTGTTCAGCGGGTGAAAGGTCATGTCGACGTGGAGCTGCAGCCGTCCACCCATTGCGGCAACGAGCGCGAGCCCGTCGCGCTGCGTCAGCGGACGATCGCCCGTGCGCCGCCGCGCCTCGGCCGCGAGCACGACGCGGCGGAACGGGGTGACGACGTCGATGACATCGATCGGGGAACGGTTGACGAGCAGCCGGTAGGGAAGGTGGAAGCGCGCGCGGTCGCCGTCAGCCCGCGATTGGCCGATGGCGACTGCGTCCGAGACGTCCCGCGGATCGAGTGACGGATCGAAGGCCGCGATCGCGGCGAGCAGAAACAGCGTGTGCGCCACGGGAGGGGATCGTAGCGCACACGCCTCCTGGGCGCCGTTACGGCTTGGTCGGCGCGCAGACGTTGATGCCGAAGAACGGGTTCCCCGCGCGGCTGTCGAGCGTCGGGCAGAGCTGGATGCGGACCTCGCCGCCCGGGTTCTGCGTCGTGTGGAAGTTCAGGTAGCAGGCGCCGCTCGAGCAGGCTTCGATGACATCGGCCATCTTGGTGATGCCCTGCGCCTGGCGCAGCGTCAGGTCGCGCTCGGTCCACGTCCAGGACAGGGCGAAGTCATCGGAAATCCGCAACGGCAGGCTGGGGATGTTGAACATCACCGGTCCGGCCACGCCGGCGCCGCCCACGTGAATGTGCCCCGCCGTGAGATCGACGAGGTTGTGCACGCGGGCCGTGCACTCAATCTGCAGCGCCGCGCGATTCAGCGTGCAGCTCGCCCACGCCACGCCGCCGGTGGCGATCCCCGGCGTCTCGAACGCGCTCGACCCGCTGCCCTGAACCGTCATCGTGTCCTGGGCGAACGCCGTGCCCGACAGGGCGGCGAACACCGCCACCATCACGAAAAGTCTGAACGTCCTGCTCATGTCGCGTCTCCTTCGAACACCGGCGCACCGGTTGGGATATGGCGCGGCCTGCGGAGCACGAAACAGACCAGTCTTGCCCCACGCGGAATCAACGACTTACACACGCAAGCGCTTACGGGACACGAAATGACTTTCAACAAGTAGACTGACGCCCGATGGAACTCACCGACCGGGTAGTCCTCATCACCGGCGGCAGGCGCATCGGTGCGATGGTGGCCACCGAGCTCGCCCGCCGGGGCGCCGATATCGCGCTCGTGTACCGGTCGTCACGACGCGAAGCGGAAGAAACGGCGGCTGCCGTGCGCGGGCTCGGCCGCCGTGCGGTCGTCCTGCAGGCGGACCTGCGGGCGCCGGACGCCTGCGACCGCATCGTGGACGACACTGTCGGCGAGCTGGGACGCCTCGACGTGCTCGTCCACATGGCGTCGATCTATCAGCGGCGCGCCTTCGACGAGGTGACCGTCGCGGACTGGGACGCGCAGCTGTCGGTGGATGTGCGGTCCGCGTGGCTCTGCGCCCGCGCGGCCGTGCCCCACATGCGGCGCGCGCGGGGCGGACGCATCGTCAACTTCGCGGACTGGGTGGCGCGCAGCGGCCGGCCGCGGTACCAGGGCTATCTCCCGTATTACGTCGCGAAGGCGGCCGTCGTCGCGCTGACCGAGGCGCTGGCGCTGGAGCTGGCCGGGGATCAGATCCTGGTCAACGCCGTCGCGCCCGGGCCCATCGTCGCGCCCGAGAACCTCAGCGACGACGAGTTCGCGTCAGTGGAGCGCGCGACGCCGCTGGGACGCTGGGGCGGCGAGATCGAGATCGCGAAAGCGGTCGCCGCACTCGTCGAGAGCGACTTCATCACCGGCGAAACCATTCGCGTCGACGGCGGCCGCCATCTGAAATAGGGTCCTAGTCACGCATGTTTCACCGGTTCGTGGACCGGTTCCATTTCAATCGAGGCTCGGCTTCTCATGCGAGCCGGCCGCGCACGACGTCCGCCTGAAGGCTGCCTGAAGGCGGACATTACGTACGTAGTGTCCGGCTTTAGCCGGACCACACTACGCGTGGGCGCCGACGCGCTCGAGGATGGCGTTGAGCGTGGAGGCCGCGCCGAGCAGCGGCAGGTTGCTGATGTAGAAGTGCTGCGCTCCGAGTTCGATCATCGCGCGCACGGTGCGCGCGCAGATGTCGATCGGTGTTGCGCCCGACGCGAACTCGGCGGTCAGCCCCTCGATCGGCACCGGCAGGAACTGGTTGAGCGCGGCGAGCGTCTTCGGGTTCGCGCTGCGGTAGTAGAAGACGCCGAAGATCGCCGGCGCGCTGTCCACGCCCCGCCGGCGCACCTCCTCGAGAAACCGCCCGACCGGCGCGATGTTCAGGTGGCTGACGATCTGCGTCAGGTAGAACTCCGCGGTGAACGACTCGTCGGCGATGAAGTCCACCTGCCGTGCCGCATCCGCGTACGGGTTGGCCCATCCGCCCAGCGTGAGCTTCGGCACGTGCTGCCGGATCTCGCGGCGCAGCTCCCACGCGTGCTCGACACAGCGCGGCCGGCCGACGGCGCGGTCGCCGCCGAGCACGACGAGCGCCGGGAAGCCGTGCTGCCAGGCCTGCTCGGCGTAGCTCAGGCAGAAGTCGAGCGAGTGCTTGCTGGTGAGGAAGGGCACCACGCGGTCGCGTGGCATGTCACGCCCGAGATTGTTGACGAGATGGCGGAGGTTGTTTTCTTCCTGCGTGCCGACCGCGCTGTCGGTCAGGAACACGGCCACGTCCTGCCGGGTGAGCGTGCGGACGCCGTGGTACATGTCGATCCACGCGTCCATCCCCTCGGTCGAGCCGAGCTCCGCGCGGGGCGGCCGCAGCTCGGCGGCGACCACCGCTCGCGTGGACCGGAGCGAGGCGAGCAGCGACACCGGCCTACCGCGAGGCCGGCGCGCTCGTTCGCATGAAGGCTTCGATCTCCTCGACCGTCCTCGGGACGCGCTCGGACAGGTTGCGCAGGCCGGTCGCCGTCACGACGTAGGAGTCCTCGAGCCGCGCGCCGATATCCCTGTACTTCTGCACGGCCGGCCGCACCTTCTCGACGAACGCGGCGTTCTCGGCCGTCTTCGGCAGGTTCTCCAGCGCGCTCTCGCGGATGTAGAGCCCCGGCTCGATGACGAACGTCATCCCCGGCTCGAGCGGCCGGCGGTAGTCGCCCACGTCGTGGACGTCCATGCCGATCCAGTGGTTCGAGCCGTGCGTGTACCAGATGCGGTACTGGTCGCCCGACGTGTCGGTGATGAGACCGAGCTTCAGCAGCCCCTGCTTGATGACGTCCACGCTCTTCTGGTGCACGTCGCCGACGACCATGCCGGGCTTTGCCATCTTGCGCGACTCCTCGTGCGCCTGGTAGACGAGGGTGTAGATGTCGCGCTGCGCCGGCGTGAAGCGTCCGTTGATCGGATACGTCCGCGTGATGTCGACGGTGATGTACTTGTAGTTGGCCGCCGCGTCCACGAGCAGCAGGTCTCCGTCGCGCATTTGCCGGGACGAGGCGTTGTAGTGCAGCACGGTGGCGTTGGGACCGCTGCCGACGATCGACGGATACCCCCAGTCGAAGGCGCCGTTGCGCTTGTAGGTGAACTCGATCGCGGCCTCGACCTCGTACTCCCACGCGCCCGGCTTCGCGGCGCGCATGCCGGCCATGTGCGCGTCGCTCGAGATGCGCGCGCTCTCCTCCATGACCGTCAGCTCGTACGCCGTCTTCACCTGGCGCAGGCCGTCGATGATGGGCGTCGCGTCGAGCGCGGTGAAGCCGTCGTGCCGCTCCTTGAGGCGGTTGACGAACCGGTACGGCTCGGTGATCTCCGCCCCGACGCGCGGCGCCGGCCCGAGCAGCAGCGCGACCTTCGCGCGGTTGTTCTCCAGCGCGCCGAAGAACGACTGCGCTTCCTGCGCGTTGATGGCGCCGGACCCGCGGCGCGACATCACGCCCGCGAGGAACGCCTCGAAGTCGCCGGTGCGCTCCACGGTGGCGATGCCGCTCGTCTCCGTCGCCTCGCGCGGCGTCAGGATGTGGCCCTCCCAGTGCTCGCGCACGGGGTTCGGCGGCAGCACGAACAGGATCTCCTTGTGCTGGCGGTTGCCCGGCATCAGCACGAGGATCGTGTCCGGCTGGTCGATGCCGGTGAGGTAATACAGGTAGCTGTCCTGCCGGAACTCGTACTCCACGTCGTTGGAGTACGTCCTGACCGGGGCGCTCCACAGGATGAGCATCGACTCGGGCCCGAGGCGCTCGAGCACGCGGGCGCGGCGCGCCTTCAGGTCGTCCTGGAACTCCGCCGCCGCCGCCGGCGCGGCCAGCAGCAGCGACATCGTGATGCAGATGAATCGGGCTAGCATGAGGAGAGATTAGCAGATCACCATTCGCCCTTGACCGAGCTCACCTTCCTCGGTGCGGCCCGCACCGTCACCGGTTCCAGGCACCTGCTCGACCACAACGGCACGCGCGTGCTGGTCGACTGCGGCCTGTTCCAGGGCCTGAAGGAGCTGCGGCTGCGCAACTGGGAGCCGTTCCCCGTGCCGCCCCGCTCGATTCACACCGTCGTGCTGACGCACGCGCACCTCGATCACGTCGGGTATCTGCCGCGCCTCGTGGCGAGCGGATTCAAGGGCCGCGTGTTCTGCACGCCCGGCACCGCGGACCTGTGCAAGCTCGTGCTGCCCGACTCGGCGCGCATCCAGGAAGAGGACGCGCGGCAGGCGAACAAGCACCGCTATTCGAAGCACGACCCTGCGCTGCCGCTCTACCTGGAGACCGACGCGTGGCGCGCGATGTCGCTGCTGCAGCCGGTCGGCTACCAGCGGCCGATCGAGGTCGCGCCCGGCGTCACCGTCGAATTCCACCCGGCCGGTCACCTCCTCGGGTCGGCCTTCGTCGTCGCGCGCTGCACCGGCGGCAAGACGATTCTCTTCGGCGGCGATCTCGGCCGCTACGGCCGGCCGATCCTGCCGGATCCCTCGCCCGGCGTGCAGGCCGACGTCGCGCTCGTCGA
Source organism: Acidimicrobiia bacterium (assembly GCA_016871375.1). Classification (GTDB taxonomy): domain Bacteria; phylum Acidobacteriota; class Vicinamibacteria; order Vicinamibacterales; family UBA2999; genus VFYY01. The sequence goes on along the minus strand of VFYY01000133.1, from coordinate 5,967 downwards.
GTCCACGTACGGCGATCGCGATCACGGGGCCGACGACGACGGCGCCGCGATCGAGGAAGTCATCAAGGACACCGCGCGCCGCGGCGGCAAGCTGATCGTGCCCGCGTTCGCCATCGGGCGCGTCGAGGAAGTGCTCTACTGGATTCGCCGGCTGGAACGCGAGCGCCGCATCCCCGTGCTCCCCGTGTATGTGGACAGCCCGATGGCCACCGAGGCGCTCGCCTTCTACACCGCGCGAGTGGCCGAGCTCGACGAGGACATGCGGCCGCAGCAGAAAGAGGTGTCGACGTTCGCCACCGCGCGCTTCCAGACGATCGCCTCCGCGCAGCAGTCGAAGTCGCTGACCGCGAACCCCCGCAGCGCCGTGGTGATCTCCGCGAGCGGGATGGCCACCGGCGGGCGCGTCCTGCACCACATGGCGGCGGCGCTCCCGGACGCGAGAAACACCATTCTGTTCGTCGGCTACCAGGCGGCGGGCACCCGCGGCCGCAAGCTCGTGGACGGTGCCCGGGACGTGAAGATTCACGGCCGGCTGGTCCCGGTCGCCGCGCGGATCGCCCGCATCGATTCCATGTCGGCGCACGCGGACCGCGGCGAGATGCTGCGCTGGCTCGGCACGCTCCCGGCGGCGCCCGGACAACTCTGTCTGGTCCACGGCGAGCCGGGCCCGATGGACGCGCTCAAGGGCCTCGTGCAGAGCCGGCTCGGGTGGACCGTGCAAACGCCCGAGCACCAGCAGCGGATCACCGTGTAAAGATCGACGGGTGCACGACTCGCGTCCCTTCCTCCTCGAACGCATCGACGACGTGGCCGTCGTCCAGCTGTATGCCGACGGGTTCGCGTCGCTGCCGCTGGGCGACAGGATTCTCGTCTGGCACCTCTATCTCGCCGCGCTTGCCGGCCGCGACATCTATTACGACCAGCGTCACCGCCAGGGCCTCGAGATGCGCGACGTGCTCGAGGCGATTCTCGTCCGCGGCCGGGGAGTCGATGCGCGCGTCCTCGCCGAGATCCGGCGCTACACGAAGCTGTTCTGGATCAACACGGGTCCGTACAACAACCTGACCGCACGGAAGTTCGTCCTGAACGTGACGCGCGACGAGCTCGCCGCGGCCGCGGCGGCCGCGGGCGTCTCCGAGGAACGCGTCGATCGCCTGGCGCCGATGTTCTTCGACGCTGACGTCGATCCGATCGTCACGAGCAAGTCGCCCGGGCCCGGGCAGGACATCCTCCAGGCGAGCTCCAACAACCTCTACGCGGGCGTCGCCTCCGCCGACCTCGCCGGCTTCCGTGAGCGTCACGGCCTGAACTCGCGCCTCGTCAAGCGCAACGGCGCGTTGAGCGAGGAGGTCTATCGCGTGGGCGGGCGGTACGACCGCGAGATCCGCCGCATCATCGGGCACCTGGAAGACGCGATTCCGTGTGCCACGCCGGCGCTGGCGGACGCGCTGCGCGCCCTGATCCGTTACTACCAGTCCGGCGAGGACGCGGACCGCGTGGCGTACGACGTGGCCTGGGTGCGCGATCGGGACTCGCCCGTGGACACCGTCAACGGGTTCGTCGAGGTCTACCTCGACCCGCGCGGCGTGAAGGGCGCGTGGGAAGCGCTCGTCTACTACGTCAACGCCGAGAAGACCCGCGCGATCCAGACGCTGGCCGCGCACGCCAGCTGGTTCGAAGCGGCGATGCCGTGGGAGCCGCGGTTCCGCAAGGCCGATGCGGCCGGCGTGACGGCCAGGGCCATCGACGTCGTCGTCGAGACCGGCGACGCGGGTCCGGTGACCGCGATCGGCGTCAACCTGCCCAACGACCAGGCGGTCCGCGAGGCCTGCGGCAGCAAGTCCATCTCGCTGTCGAACGTCACCGAGGCGCACGAGCGCTCCACGCCCGAGGCGATGCGTACCGAGTTCTCCTGGGACGACGCCGAGGCCGAGCGGGCGCGCCGCTGGGGCGCGTTCGCGCAGGAGTTGAGCACCGCGATGCACGAGGTGATCGGCCACGGCTCGGGACGCATGGCGGACGGCGTCGCGGGCGCGCCGCAGCAGTATCTGAAGGAGTGCTTCTCGGCAATCGAGGAAGCGCGCGCCGATCTCGTCGCCCTCTACTTCCTTGCGGATCCCAAGCTCGTGGAGCTCGGCCTGGTCACCGCCGCCGATCATGACGAGGTGGTGCGGACGGAGTACGAGTACTACGCGCGCAACGCGCTGCTGCAGCTCCGGCGCGTACGCCACGGCACGCAGCTCGAAGAAGACCACATGCGCAACCGGCACCTGATCGTCAGCTGGCTGATGGCCCACACCAACGCGCTCGAGCGGCGCCGGCGCGACGGCAAGACGTACTTCGTGCTGGTGGACGCGCGGGCGTTTCGCGAGGGCGCCGGACGCCTGCTCGCCGAGGTGCAGCGCATCAAGGGCGAGGGCGACTACGCCGCCGCGACCAGGCTGCTGGACACCTACGCCGTCCACGTCGATCCCGCGCTGCGCGACGAGATCGTGGCGCGGGCCGACGCACTGAGCTTGCCGTCCTACACCGGCTTCGTCATGCCGCGCCTCGAGGCACGCTACGACGGCGACGGGCGGATCGCCGACGTCGAGATCTCCTACCCGGGCGATCTCGAAACGCAGATGCTGGAATACTCCGCCTTTGCGCGTAGGGGCGACCCATGGGTCGCCCGTGAAGAAACCGATGTTCTCCCGTCGCATTCCGCGGCACGCGCAGACTAACGCGCTGGCGGGTGCGGTCGAGGCGCTGCGGGCGTCGGGGACCCCGTTCGCGGACCTGACCGAGTCGAACCCGACGCGCGCGGGGATTCCGTATCCCGCCGGCCTGCTGGCGCCGCTGGCCGATCCGCGCGCGTTGCGCTACGAGCCGCTGCCGTTCGGCCTCGGGTCGGCACGCGCGGCCGTGGCCGCCGACCAGCACCGCCGCGGCGCCAACGTCGATCCGGAGCAGGTCGTCCTGACCGCCAGCACGAGCGAGGCGTACTCGTGGCTGTTCAAGCTGCTGTGCGATCCCGGGGAGGCCGTGCTCGTCCCGAGGCCCAGCTACCCGCTGTTCGAGCACCTGACGCAGCTCGAAGGCGTGCGTGCCGAGCCCTACGCGCTCGAGTACCACGGACGCTGGGAGATCGACGTCTCGACGCTGGCCGCCGCGCCGTCGGACGCGCGCGCGGTGGTCGTCGTCTCGCCGAACAACCCGACCGGTTCGTGCCTGACGGCGGCAGAGCTCGACCGGCTGGTCGCACTGTGCCGCGACCGCGAGTGGGCGCTCATTGCCGACGAAGTGTTTGCGGATTACCTGTTCGAGTCAGGAACCTTGCCCCGAGCGAGCGCAGCGAGTCGAGGGGTGACCGATATCGCGTCACGCGCCGGCGTGTTGTCCTTCACGCTGGCGGGCCTGTCGAAGACCGTGGGGCTGCCACAGCTCAAACTGGGGTGGATGATTGCGGGCGGGCCGCGTGCGGAGCGGGACGCGGCGCTGCGCGCGCTCGAGCTCATCGCCGACAGCTTCCTGTCCGTCGGCACGCCGGTCCAGGTCGCGCTGCCGGAGCTGCTGCGAACCGGCGCGCCCGCGCGCGCCGCCATTCAGGCGCGAACGTGCCACAACCTCGACGTGCTCCGCGATCTCGCGCGCGGGTACCCGGCGTGCGATGTCCTCCACACGGACGGCGGATGGTCGGCGGTCATCCGTGTGCCGTCCACGCGCACCGAGGATCAAGTGGTGCTCGACCTGTTGTCGCACGAGCGCATCCTCGTGCACCCGGGTTACTTCTTCGACTTCCCCCGCGAAGCCTTCCTCGTCGTCAGTCTGCTCCCCGATAGGGATGTCTTTTCTGACGCCGTGGCGCGGCTGTTGCGTTTTTGTTGACCAGACGTTGCCCGCCTGATGACGCGTCGCGCCGGAGTTCTTGTTCCCCTCTTTTCGATTCCCTCGTCCCGCAGCTGGGGCATCGGGGAGATCGGCGACATCGCCGCGGCGTCGCGGTGGCTGGCATCGGCCGGCCAGCGCCTGCTGCAGCTCCTGCCGATCAACGAGATGCCGCCCGGCGAGACGTCGCCGTACTCGGCGCTCAGCGCGATGGCGATCGACCCGCAATTCATCACGCTCGAGGGGCTCGAGGACTGGGAGGCGATCGGGGGCGAGGGCAGCCTCGACGCCGCGCAGCGCGCCACGCTCGAGGCCGTCCGCCTCGCGCCGGCGATCGACTACGCGCGGCTGCGTCCGCTCAAGCACGGCGCGCTGCGGCGCGCCTTCGCGCGCTTCCGCGAGCACGAGTGGGACCGCGACACGCCGCGTGCCGCCGCGTGCCGCGCGTTCGTCGACGGGCAGCGCTGGTGGCTCGACGACTACGCGATCTTCCGCGCGCTGCACGCGCGCCACGAGGAACGCCCCTGGACGGAATGGCCCGAGCCGCTGCGGACGCGCAACGAGCATGCGCTGGCGACCGCCCGGCGCGAGCTCGCCGACGACATCCTCTACCGCCAGTACGTGCAGTGGGTTGCCGGCGAGCAGTGGACGCGCGCGCGCCGCGAGGCCGGCCGCGTGGCGCTCTTCGGCGACCTCCCCTTCATGGTGAGCGGCGACAGTGCGGACGTCTGGGCGCGGCAGGACGAATTCCGCCTCGACGCCTCGATCGGCGTGCCGCCCGACGCCTTCAGCGACACCGGACAGGACTGGGGCCTCCCGGTCTACCGCTGGGACGTGTTCACGCAGCGCGACTTCGACTGGCTGCGGGATCGCGCCCGGCGCAACGCCGATCTCTTCGACGGCTACCGCGTCGATCACCTCGTCGGCTTCTACCGCACCTACTTCCGCCCGCACGACGGCAGCGCCGCGGCGTTCACGCCCACCGAGGAGCACGAGCAGGTGCGGCTCGGCGAGCGCGTGCTGACCGTGTTCCGTGAGCCCGGCACCGAAATCATCGCGGAGGACCTCGGCATCGTCCCCGACTTCGTCCGCGAGTCGCTCGCGCGGCTTGGCGTGCCCGGCTACAAGGTCTTCCGGTGGGAGCGCCGGTGGCACGATCCAGGGCAGCCCTTCAAGGATCCCGTGGACTACCCGGCCGCATCGGTGGCCACTTCCGGCACGCACGACACGGAGCCGATAGCGATCTGGTGGGAGAGCGCCCCGGAGGAGGAGAAGAACGCCGTGCGCGCGATTCCCTCCGTGCGGGAACGGCTCGGCGCCGACGGCCGCGTCTACGACGCGCTGGTCGAGACGTTGTTCGCCTCGGGATCGGATCTGCTGATCCTGCCGGTGCAGGATCTGTTCGGCTGGCGCGACCGGATCAACCAGCCCGCCACGGTGTCGGACGCGAACTGGACGTGGCGGCTGCCGTGGCCCGCCGACCGGCTGACGACCGAGCCGCAGGCGATGGCCGTCGCCACGCAGTTGAAGGAGTGGGCTACGCGGTACGGGCGTTAGCGCGGTTTCGACCTCTTCGTAGTGTCCGGCTTTAGCCGGACCACACACGGCGGTGCCGATCAACTTGGGCTAAAGCCGGACACTACGACGTTTCAGAAACCGCTCCAGGAAAGCCCAAATCCCAAATCCCAAATCCCAAATCCCAAGTTCCAATCCCGACCCTGACTCGTCTCCGCGACGCTACGGGAGTGCTGAACCAAAGCGGACCGCCAACGAAAGTGGCGGGCTGTCTGGAACGATTTCCGCAACCTGGCTGATGCGACACGCGTGACCCAGTCCGCATTCCATCTCACGCCATCGAGGATGCAACGAACTGCACGCAGGCCTCACTGTATTCCTGCTGGCGTCAGGCTCGGGTGGGTCTCGCGCGGAGACCACTTCGTCGGCGTTTCGGAAGCGCATAATTGCAGCAGCCGACGCTAGCGCGGTTTTGACTTCTTCGTAGTGTCCGGCTTTAGCACTACTTTGTCAGATTCATTGATTCGTACATCGTGATCCAAAACTTCGTACTGTACTTTCCGATCGACGTTTCTTACGCTGTGG
>VFYY01000132.1 GCA_016871375.1 Acidimicrobiia bacterium | reverse complement strand
GCCGGCCACGAGCGCCGAAAAGAAGATCTCGGCGTGCGCCTTGTCGATCCACCAGAGCATCGGCGCCGCGAAGAGGACCGCGACGGGCCCGCCACCGGTGCGCGTGACGAGCAGCGCGCACACGCCAGCCGTCAAGAGCAGGTTCAGCAGCGTGAACGCGCGCACGGGATGGACGCCTGCCGCATCCGTGACGGCGACCAGCGGCGCCGCGAGCAGGGGGGGCATCCAGAAATGCGGGAAGTCGTAGCGCCGGTCGGCGCCGCGCAGGGTGGCAATGAGCGCGCCGTCCCAGGTGCCGTCGCCGCGCGCGGCCATGTCCGCGGTCAACGCGCTCGCCTCCTCCGCCGAGACCGCCGGCGGCAGGCCGCGGGCCAGGTTGCGCGCCATGGCCACGTACTCGAAGCCGTCGCCCACGCGCCGCGGCTCCGAATCGGCGGCGGCGGCGGCAATCAGGAACAGCACGATCAGAGACAGCCGGGGTGATGCGAGGGAGCCGATCAGCAGGCGCGCGGCGCCTTCAAAGAAGAGCCGGCTCGGGGATGTCAGCGACAGGAACGACGTCTGAAAGCCGCCGGTCGCCGCGACAAGCACGGCGATCGCGATGAACAACAGGCCCGCGCCCTGGAGAGCTAATCGCAAATCACAAATCGCAAATCACAAATGGTTACAGCGGAATGTTCCCGTGCTTCTTCGGCGGGTTCCTGTCGCGCTTGGTCTCGAGCGTGGCGAGCGCGGCGATGAGCCGGGCGCGCGTCTCGCGCGGCTGGATGATGGCGTCGACGAATCCCCGCGCGGCGGCCACCTGCGGGTTGGCGAACTTCTCGCGGTACTCGCTCACGCGCGCCGCGCGCGCCGCCGCCACGTCGCCGGCGGCGTCCAGCTCGCGCCTGTACAGGATGTTCACGGCGCCCTCGGCGCCCATCACCGCGATCTCCGCCGTCGGCCACGCGTAGTTCACGTCCGTGCGGATGTGCTTGCTCGACATCACGCAGTAGGCGCCGCCGTACGCCTTGCGCGTGATGACGGTCAGCTTCGGCACCGTCGCCTCCGCGAACGCGAACAGCAGCTTGGCGCCGTGGCGGATGATGCCGCCGTACTCCTGCACCGTCCCCGGCAGGAAGCCCGGCACGTCCTCGAACGTCACCAGCGGGATGTTGAACGCGTCGCAGAACCGCACGAACCGCGCGCCCTTCACCGAGGCGTCGATGTCGAGCGTGCCGGCCAGGTACGCCGGCTGGTTCGCGACGATGCCGACCGGGCGCCCGCCGAGGCGCGCGAACCCGACGAGGATGTTCTTCGCGAAGTGGTGGTGCACCTCGAGGAAATACCCCTCATCGACGACGGCGTGGATGACGTCGAGCATGTCGTACGGCTGGTTGGGCGCCGCGGGCACGATGGCGTCGAGCGCCTCGTCCGCGCGGTCCGCCGGATCCGGGCTCTCCACGCGCGGCGGGTCGTCCACGTTGTTGGACGGCATGAACGACAGCAGCTCGCGGATGAGGAGCAGGCACTCCTCGTCGTTCTCCACCGCGAAGTGCGCGACGCCGCTCTTCTCGTTGTGCGTCTGCGCGCCGCCGAGCTCCTCCTTCGTCACCTGCTCGTGCGTCACGGTCCGGATCACGTCGGGTCCGGTCACGAACATGTAGCTGGTGTTCTTCACCATGATGGTGAAGTCGGTGATGGCCGGCGAGTAGACCGCGCCGCCCGCGCACGGTCCCATGATGGCGGAGATCTGCGGCACCACGCCCGAGGCCAGCGTGTTGCGCAGGAAGATGTCCGCGTAGCCGCCGAGCGAGAGCACGCCTTCCTGGATGCGCGCGCCGCCCGAGTCGTTGAGCCCGATGACCGGCGCGCCCATCTTCATCGCCAGGTCCATGATCTTGACGATCTTGGCGGCGTTGGTCTCCGACACGGAGCCGGCGAGCACGGTGAAGTCCTGCGCGAACGCGTAGGCGAGGCGGCCGTCGATGCGGCCGTGGCCGCACACCACGCCGTCGCCCGGCACGATCCGGTTCTCCATGCCGAAATCGCGGCAGCGATGCGTGACGTGCGCGTCGACTTCCTCGAACGTTCCGGGGTCGAACAGGAACTCGATGCGTTCCCGGGCGGTCATCGCGCGGCTGTCGCCTGCGCCTTCTCCCAGTCCTCGAGGAACTTCTCCAGCCCGATGTCGGTGAGCGGGTGCTTGAAGCACTGCTCGATCACCGCCGGCGGGCACGTGACGACATCCGCGCCCATGCGGCCCGCCTCCACGATGTGAATCGGGCTGCGGACGCTGGCCACGAGCACCTCGGTCGGGTACTCGGCGGCGTCGAAGATGTCCACGATCTCGCGGATCAGGTTCATCCCCGTCGTGCCGATGTCGTCGAGCCGGCCGACGAAGGGGCTCACGTACGACGCGCCGACCTTGGCGGCCAGCCACGCCTGCGTCGCGGAGAAGATCAGCGTCACGTTGACGCGGATGCCGTCCGACGACAGCGCCCGGCACGCCTTCACGCCGTCCCTGGTGAACGGCACCTTGACGACGATGTGGTCGTCGATCTTCGCGAGGCTCTTGCCCTCGTTGATCATGTCGGCGGCGGAGGTGGTGACGACTTCCGCGCTGACCGGGCCCTGCACGGTCTGGCAGATCTGCTTGAGGATCTGCCGGTAGTCGCCGCTCTCCTTCGCCAGCAGCGACGGGTTGGTGGTGACGCCGTCGAGGATGCCCATCGCGGCGAGCGGCTCGATCTCCTTCAGGTTGCCGGTATCAGCAAAGAGTTTCATAGGTGTCTCACCGTGCGACTTCTTCCACGCGTTCTGATTCGCCGCTCACGTTCGGCAGCGGGAGCTGGGCGTCAACCGCGACCACCGAGTAGGTATAGCGCGCGCCCGGCTTCACGTCGGTGTCCCGGAAGCGCGCGTCGGCAATCGGCGACCCGGTGAGCTGACGCAGTGTGGCATCGCTGCCTTCCCTGCGCAAGACCAGATAGCCGCCGAGGTCGAGCTCCAGGTTCGGTTCCCAGATCAGACTGATGCCGCCCTCCGACGGGACGGCGGCCAGGCCCGTCGGCGGCGCCGGCGCGAAGACGTCCACCGGCGTGATGCACAGCGGCGTGGACGGCTCGCTCGTCACGATCGCCGGCGGCGTGCCGCGCATCGCGCGCACCGTGTAGCAGCGAGGACGATCGAACTCCACCGTGTCGACCGTTGCAAGGGCAGCGAGCGGCGTCGCGTTGATTGGCACCGGCACGGGCGCAATCCACTCTGCGGGCGGCCCCACCGCTGGAGCCGCCAGCGGGTCGGGCGCGAGCTCGCGGTAGACGTTGTAGGTCGTGGGGCCCGGCGGCACGCTCTCGTCCGCAACCGGCAGAGGGGCGGCAACCGCAATGGTGAAGGCGGCGGCATCGAACGGCGCCAGTTCAGGCCCGAGCGTCCGGTCGAGGAGGAACCCGAGCAAGCCTCCCGACGGCTCCCATGTGAGCGGAACACCACTGTCCGTGTACGTGGCCTGGAGCCCTGTGGGGGGATCCGGCAGCGCTGTCAGCACGAATTCAACGATGGAGCCCGGAGGGCCCGGCCGCCCGCGGCCATCGATGGGAATGGCCACGTAAAACCGCTTCAATGGGCCCAGGGGTACCGCAACCACCGGCCGTGTCGCCGCGGCCCGGACCTGGCGCGGCTCGAGAGGGACTTCTGGTCCCTGCACGAACTCCTCGGCGGTCAGCGTATCGCGCACCGTCACCATCGTGCCCTGCCAGGCCCCTGCCCGATCGATGAAGCCGAAGGGGGGCTTCGGCACCGGCAGTGCCGGGTCGGGCGGCGGCGCCACCGGAACGCTGGCCACGACCCTGGCGACGTCCGCAAAGCGCAGGACGCGAGGGGCGACGCGGCCCGTGTAGCCGTAGACGTCGATGCGCGTGATGGTGGCCGGAAGGGACGCGTCGATGTTCTGGCTGGGGACGGTGACGGTGACGTAGACGTCGCCGCCCATCCGCGCGGCCGTGATCTGCGTGATGGCGGCCGGGATGCGGACGATGGGCGCGAGCGGCGAGCCGCGCTTGCCGCAGGCGCCCGCGGCGAGCGCGACGCAGCACAGCGCGGCGGCGGCGCGCCGGACGTCAGTCCGCGAACGCAGGCTCGTCGCGGAGCGGATCGCGGTCGGCGACGGCACGTTTGGCGACATCAGACGAGCGGAACCTGCGGGGATCGATCGCGTGGCCTCGCACCTTGTAGTTGAGAATCCGTTCGGTGGTATCGAGCAGCCGCGCGGCCTTCGCGCGATTGCCCCGCGTCGTCTTCAGCGCGTCCAGGATGAGGTCGCGCTCGTACGCCGCCACCGCGTCCTTCAATGATACGCGGGTGACGGTGCCGGAGGCGTCGGCGGTCTGCAGCGTGGGCGGCAGGTGGTGGCCGTGGATGACGGCGCCGTCGCAGACGAGCACGGCGCGCTCGAGCGCGTTCTCGAGCTCGCGCACGTTGCCCGGCCAGTGATACGCCGTGAGCATGTCGATGGCCGGCGTGGAGATGCGCTTGATGACCTTGCCGTGCTCGCGCGAGAACTTCTCGAGGAAGTGGTCGGCCAGCAGCAGCAGGTCGGCCTTCCGCTCGCGGAGCGACGGCACGAAGATCGTGAACACGTTGAGCCGGTAGTAGAGGTCCTCGCGGAAGGTGCCGCCCGCGATCGCCTTCTCCATGTCCTTGTTCGTGGCGGCGATGAGGCGCACGTTGACCTTGACGGTCTCCGTGCCGCCGAGACGCTCGAACTCGCGCTCCTGCAGCACGCGCAGCAGCTTCACCTGCGTGCTCAGGTTGATGTCGCCGATCTCGTCCAGGAAGAGCGTGCCGCCCTCGGCCATCTCGAAGCGCCCCTTCTTGCGGGCATTCGCGCCGGTGAAGGCGCCCTTCTCGTAGCCGAAGAGCTCCGACTCGATCAGCGTCTCGGGAAGCGCCGCGCAGCTCACCTTCACGAACGGCTTCTTCGCGCGCAGCGAGTTGTAGTGGATGGCGTGGGCGATGAGCTCCTTGCCCGTGCCCGACTCGCCGCGGATGAGCACGGTGGTGTTGGTCTGCGCGACCTGCGCCACCTGCTCGTACATCTCGCGCGTCGGGCCGCTGGTGCCGATGATGTTCGAGAAGTCGTAGCGCTCGCGCAGCTCCTGCCGGAGGTGCGTGTTCTCGTCGAGCAGGCGGCGCCGCTCGTCCTCGACCATGCGCTGCACGTTGAGCGCCTGCGCCATCATCGAGCTGACGACGCCGAAGAACTTGAGGCTGCTGTCGAAGTCGCGCTCGGGCTTGAACGTGAGGTCGATGCCGAGCGCGCCGACGGCGGCGCGGTTGAGCACGATGGGGATGCAGACGAAGCTCGTCTCCTGGCGCGAGCCGTCGCCGCGGCGGCCGGCGCGGTTGAGGAACTCGGGCTCCTTGCTGACGCGCGGCACCACGATCGGCTTGCCGCTGGCGACGACCTTGCCGGTGATCCCCTCACCCGCCTTGTAGCGCACCGTGCGGGCGCGGTCGTCGAACCCCTCGGCGGCCTCGACGAGCAGCTCGCCCTCGCGCAGCAGCGTCACCATCCCGCGCACGACGCCGTGATGGCGCATGAGGATGACCAGCACCCGCTGCATCGCCGCCTTCAGATTGAGCGTGCCCGAGAGCGCCTGGCTGATCTCGAGCAGCGTCGAGAGCCGGCGCGCGTCGCGGGTGGCGGTGTTTTCCGGTCCGGTCTTGGCGGCGGCCATCGTGACGCTACCTTCTTGTATTTACAGAGATCTGGGCGAACAAAAATGTCTGAAATTTGCCCAGGTCGGACTCGCATTCTACAGGATCCCGAAGGAACATCATCAGGCGTGAATCTTGCGGAGGGCCGTGCATGCGTCGTCTCGGTGTCCGACCTACCACCTGCCACCTGCAGAATACAGCCAGTCTACGTAGCTGTAATCCTGCGGCGAGCGTCCCGCGAACATGTCGGCGCGGCGGGCCGCGTCGCCGCCGCTGGCGTGGAAGAGATCGCCGAGCCATCGCGCGGTCTGCTGGACGCGCGCGGTGCGCGGGCGGCGGCGAGCCTCGTACTCCAGGAACGCACGCCGGTCGTCAGGCTCGCGCGCCATCACGGCTCCGAGCGTCACCGCATCCTCGAGCGCCTGGCACGCGCCCTGCGCCGCGAACTGCAGCATCGGATGCGCGGCGTCGCCCAGCAGCGTGATGCGGTTCTTCGTCCACGCCGGGATCGGCAGCCGATCGAACATCGTCCAGCGTCGTGCGCGGTCGATGCGGGCAATGCCGCTTCGCACGCGGGAGCACAGCGGCCCGAAATGCTCGTCGAGCTCCTCCGGCGTGCCCCAGGCGTCGGAGTGCTCGTCGCCGGGCCGGAAGGCGTCGCTCCTGAACACGGCCACCTGGTTGAGCAGCTCGCCCGGACGCACGACGTACTGCACGAAGTGCACGCCGGGCCCGACGAAGATCGTCATCGCCTCGACATCGACATCCTCCGGCAGCTGGTCGAACGGCACCGTGGCTCGATAGGCGACCGCCTGCGCGCACACGGGCGGGCCGTCGTCATGGATCAGCGTGCGCGTGCGGGACCACAGGCCGTCGGCGCCGACGACGCTGTCGCACTCGTAGGTCGTTCCGTCGGCACAGATGACGCGCGCGGCGTCGCCGAGATCCTCGATCGACACGGCCTCGAGACCCGCCTCGAGGGTGATGCGCGAATCGAGCCGGCATGCCCGCAGCTCGGCGTTCAGCAGGTCGGCGCGGTGCGCGACAACATACGGAAAGCCGAAGCGCTGGCGGAACGGCGCGCCGAGGTCCATGGAGATGAGGGAGTCGCCGGTGAGCGCGTCGCGCATCACGAGGCGCGCGGGCAGCACGGCGTGCGCGAGCACATCCTCGAGGATGCCGAGCCGGTGCAGGACTCCCGTCGCGTTCGGCGCCAGCTGCAGGCCGGCGCCGATCTCGCCGAACTCGGGCGACTTCTCGATGACGTGCACGGGGCGGCCGGCTCTCGCGATCGCCAGCGCGGCGGCAAGGCCGCCGATGCCGCCGCCGATGACGAGCAGAGGAGTCCGCGTCAGAGGATGTAGCGCGTCAGGTCTTCGTTCTTCACGATGTCGGCGAGCATCCGATCGACGTAGCCCTCGTCGATCGCGATCGTGCGCTCGCCGAGCTCAGGCGCCTCGAACGACAGCTCGTCGAGCAGCCGCTCCATCACCGTGTGCAGCCGCCGCGCGCCGATGTTCTCGGTGGCGTCGTTCACCCTCGCCGCGAAGTCGGCGATCCGGTTCACCGCTCCCGGCGTGAAGGAGAGCGTCACGTTCTCGGTCCCGAGCAGCGCCGTGTACTGCTTCACCAGCGCGTTGCGCGGCTCGGTGAGGATGCGGACGAAGTCGTCGCGCGTCAGCGGCTCCAGCTCCACGCGGATCGGGAACCGCCCCTGCAGCTCCGGGATCAGGTCCGACGGCTTCGACACGTGGAACGCGCCGGCCGCGATGAAGAGGATGTGGTCCGTCTTCACCATGCCGTGCTTGGTGTTCACGGTCGTGCCTTCGACGATGGGCAGGATGTCGCGCTGGACGCCTTCGCGGCTCACGTCGGGACCGTGGCCGCCCATGCCGCCCGCGCTGTCGCGGCTGGCGATCTTGTCGATCTCGTCGATGAAGATGATCCCGGCCTGCTCCACCCGCTGCACGGCGGTGCGGCCGACCGACTCCATGTCCACCAGCTTGCCCTGCTCCTCCGCGATCAGGTGCGGAAGCGCGTCGGACACTTTCAGGCGCCGCGCCTTCTGCCCGCCCTGGAACATGTTGCCCATCATGTCCTTGAGGTTCTGGCTGATCTCCTCCATCGAGGTGCCGGCGATGACCTCGAACGACGGCATGGCGGCCTGGCGCACCTCGATCTCGACGACGCGGTCGTCGAGGCGCCCCTCGCGGAGCTGCTCGCGCAGGCGCTCCCGCGTGCGGGCGGCCTGTTCGCGGGCGGTCGCGGGGTCCTCTCCCGCGACCGCAGCCCGGGGCGGCAGCAACAGGTCGAGCAGGCGCTCCTCGCCGGCCGAGCGCGCCTTGTCCTTCACGTCCTCGGCCTTCTCGGCGCGCACCATGTCCACGGCGAGCTCGACGAGGTCGCGCACCATCGACTCGACGTCGCGGCCCACGTAGCCGACCTCGGTGAACTTCGACGCCTCGACCTTGATGAACGGCGACTGCGCGAGCCGTGCCAGGCGCCGGGCGATCTCCGTCTTGCCGACGCCGGTCGGCCCGATCATCAGGATGTTCTTCGGCGTGACCTCTTCCGCCATGTCGGCGGAGAGCCGCTGCCGGCGGATGCGGTTGCGGAGCGCGATCGCCACCGCGCGCTTCGCCTTCGCCTGGCCGATCACGTACTTGTCCAGCTCGGTGACGACCTCGCGCGGGGTCAACGAGTCCACGGCGGTCACGGTGCGTTCAGGAAGATAGATCGCCACTCACAACTCTTCGATGGTCAGGGTGGGATTGGTGTAGATGCAGATGTCGGCGGCGATGCGCATCGACTCTTCCGCGATCTGGCGCGCGTTCAGCTGGCTGTGACGCGCCAGCGCGCGCGCCGCCGCCATGGCGAACGGGCCTCCCGACCCCACCGCCACAATCCCGTCGTCGGGCTCGATGAGGTCGCCGGTGCCGGAGAGGAGGAACGTGGACTTCCTGTCCGCGACGATCATCATCGCCTCGAGGCGGCGCAGCAGGCGATCGGTGCGCCAGTCGCGCGCCAGCTCCACCGCCGCGCGCTCGAGATTGCCGCGGTACTGTTCGAGCTTCGACTCGAAGCGCGAGAACAGCGCGAAGGAGTCGGCGGCGGAGCCGGCGAAGCCGGCGAGGATCGAGTCGTTGTAGAGCCGGCGGATCTTGCGCGCGCCCTGCTTGAGGACGGTGTTGCCGAGGGTGACCTGGCCGTCGCCGGCCAGGCAGGTCCTGTCCTGGTGGCGGACGGCGAGAATCGTGGTCGCGTGAATCATCGGGTCTGATTGCAGTATTGATCAGAGGACGGTTTGCTGGCCGTCCGCAAGGACGGGGACACGGTCGCCGCCCGTTTTCGGCGGGAATCGCGAACGTTTCGTGCGATCCCGCATGGCAGAATCGTTGCTGAGGTCGTCTGCATGCTCCCAATCACTCTGCTCGCCGCGGCGGCCCTGCTCGTGAGCGCGCCGGCCGCATTCGCCCAGGACGATCAGGCGCAGACCCAGGCTCCCGCTGAAGCGGCCGCTCCGCCGGTCCGCTACGCGGTGCCGCGGTCGCAGGCGCCGCAGCGGTCGCCCGAACGCGCGCCGGCGCCGGCGCGCCAGGCTGAACCACAGCGTGTGCCGATTCAACGTGCGGGTCCGGTGCAGCGCGTCGAACCGATGACGCCTCCACAGGCGCAAGCGCCCGTGGCGCAGGCCCCTGTTGCTGCAGACGACCAGCAGCGCCGCGCGGTTCCACGCGGCAGCCGCCCGCGTGAGGACAACCCGCCGGTCGGCACGGCCGTGCCGCGCGCCGGCGTCGTGCGGCCGCCCGCTGATCGCGGCCCGCGCGTCGTCGATCGCGGTCCGCGCGTCGTGACCCGCGGCTACTACCGGACGCCGACGGTCTACAACAACTATTACTACTACCCGCGCCGCTCGTATCCGTACGGCTACGGCGCGTTCGGCCTCGGCTACTTCTATTACGACCCGTATCGCTGGTCTCCGGGCCTGTCGGTGAATCTCGGCGTGGGCTCGGGCTATCCGTACTACGGCGGGTACTACGGAGGGGGGTACTACGGCGGCGGCTACTACGGCAGCGGCGGCTACTATCCGCGTCCCGGCTACCCGGTCGGCCATTTGAGGCTGCGCGTGACGCCGCGCCATGCGCAGGTGTTCGTGGACGGCTACTACGCAGGAGTCGTGGACGACTACGACGGCATCGTGCAGGCGCTCAGCCTCGAAGACGGCCCGTATCACATCGAGCTCGTCGCGCCCGGCTACGAGCCGCTCGAGTTCGACGTCCGCATCATCCCGGGGCAGAAGATCACCTACCGTGGGGATCTGATCCCTCAGCGGCCGTAGCAAATCCCAAATCCCAAATCCCAAATCCCAAGTCCCAAATTCCAAATTCCGACGCTTTGGGCTTTGCGGTTTGGGGTTTGGGATTTGGGTTTTGGGTTTTGTCTCTATAATCCCCGCGTGACCACGACGACCGCATCCCAGCAGACGCTCGAACGCCGCCTCGGTCCGTTCGACGGCGCCGCCATCATCGTCTCCAACGTCATCGGCGCGGGCATCCTGTTCACGCCGCCCGTCATCGCGATGGGCGTGCCGAACGGACTGCTGTACCTGTCGGTGTGGCTGGCCGGCGGACTGCTCGCCTTCGCGGGCGCGATGGCGTATGCGGAGCTCGCGGCGCTGCGGCCGCGGGCCGGCGGCGAGTACGTCTACCTGCGCGACGCGTTCGGGCCGGTGGCCGCGTTCCTCACCGGATGGACGTCGTTCGTCGCCGGGTTCTCGGGCGCCATCGCCGCCGTGGCGCTGGTCGCGCCGTTCTACCTCGCGCGCTTCGCGCCGGCCGCCGGGAACACGACGCCGTTCTTCAGCATCCCGATCATTCCCGGCACGCTGCAGCTGTCCTTCTCGCCGCAGACGATCATCGCGCTCGCGCTCATCTGGGCGCTGGCCTTCGTCCACATCCGCGGCGTCGGGCCAGGCCGCGTCGTCAGCAACCTGCTCGCGACGCTGAAGGTCTCGGCGTTCGTCCTCTTCATCGCCTGGGGCTTCACGCTCGGCAGCGGCGACAGCGCGCGCCTCACCGAGGCGGCGGCGCCGGTGCCGGCCGCGGGATGGTTCCTGGCGCTGCTCGCCGTCGGCTTCACGTATTCGGGCTGGAACGCGGCGGCGTACGTCGCCGAGGAGATCAGGGACCCGGGACGCAATGCGCCGCGCGCGTTCGCGCTCGGCACGGGCGCGGTGATCGCCATCTACCTGCTGATGAACGCGCTGTATCTCTACGTCGTGCCGGTCGGCGAGCTGGCGGCGCTCGAGGGCAGCGTGCTCGACATCGTCGCCGACCGCCTGATCGGTCCGACGGCCGGCAACATCATGGGGATCGTCGGCATCATCAGCCTGGCGGCCAGCGTGAACGCGATGACGTTCGCCGGCCCGCGCGTGTACTTCGCGATGGCGCGAGACGGGATGTTCTTCGCGCGCGCGGCCGCGGTGCACCCGCGCTACCGCACGCCGGCCGCGTCGATTCTCGCGCAGACGGTCTGGGCGTCGCTGCTCGTCCTCTCGGCGCAGGCCGACGCGCTCATCAACTACACGGGATTCGCCATCTGGCTGTTCTCGGGGCTCGCGGTGGCGGCGCTGTTCGTCCTGCGGCGGCGGGAGCCGAACGCGGAGCGGCCGTACAGGACGCTGGGGTATCCGGTCGTGCCGGGGCTGTACGCGCTGGTGGCGGCGATCGTGCTCGTCAACGGGCTGATCCGCGATCCCGGGCCGACCGGCGCGGGCGCGCTCATCATCCTGGCGGGTATCCCGCTCTACTTCTTCTTCCGGCGCGCGCGCTAGCGCGGCTTCGACTTCTTCGTAGTGTCCGGCGTTAGCCGGACCACATACGGCGGTGCCGATCAACGTGGTCCGGCTAACGCCGGACACTACGACGTTTCAGAAACCGCGCTAGCCGGGTCCGTGCCGCGATGGAT
>VFYY01000131.1 GCA_016871375.1 Acidimicrobiia bacterium | reverse complement strand
CGCCGTTCGTTGCGCACCACGTCCTGCTGGTTCGAGAGGGCGGCCTGGTCGACCTTCTCGAGGAGATACCCCATCCGGTCCGCCTCGAGCCAGAGCGCGAGCGCCAGCTGGTTGGCGGGAACGGTCTCGAAGTAGTTGGTGCGGTCGTAGTCGGTGGTGCCGTTCAGGCCCGTCGCCCCGGCCGCCTCGAGGAGCTGGAAGTGGCCGTCGGGCGGCACGTGCTTCGACCCCTGAAACATCATGTGCTCGAACAGATGGGCGAAGCCGGTACGCCCGGGCTCCTCGTTCGCGGGTCCGACGTGGTACCAGAGGTTCACCGCCACGACCGGCAGCCGCCGATCCTGCCGGAGGATGACGTCCAGGCCGTTCGGGAGCGTGTAGGTCTCGAAGTCGAGCCGCGGGATGTCGGCCGGCGACGAGGCCGGGCTCGGCGCCTGAGCGCGTCCGGCGCGTCCGGCTGCCGCCGGACCGGCATTCGGTACGTCGTGTCCGGCTTGAGCCGGACCGGAGAGGATGAACGCGATCAGAAGGCCGGCAAACGTGCGGATACGCATCGACTTACTCCTTCAGCGGTAGGTTCTCGAGGCTGGCCCAGAGGTACCAGCACGCAACCGACCGGTACGGGCGCCAGGACTCGCCGATCCGCAGCAGCCGGGCGGACGAGGGCGGCGTGCGCAGACGATACGCCCGGTGCACGGCTTTGACAATCCCGAGGTCTCCCACCGGCAGCACGTCGGGACGCTGGAGGCGAAACATGAGGAACATCTCGGCGGTCCACCGCCCGATGCCCGTGACCTGCGTCAGCGCGGCGATGACCTCCTCGTCCCCCAGGTGATCGAGCGAGGCAAGCGGCAGCGACCCGTCTGCGACACGGCAGCTCAGGTCGCGCACGTAGCGGAGCTTCTGCACGCTGAGCCCGACGGCGCGCAGCCGTGTGTCGGACGTGGCGGCGACGGCGGCCGGCGTCGGTGCGCCGTCGAAGAGCGCCGCGAATCGTCCTTCGATGGTCGCCGACGCCCGCGTCGACAGCTGCTGCGCGATGATCGCGTGCACGAGCGCGCGGAATGGATCGGTGTGCTGGGCGTCGGCGAGGCCGCATCGGCCGTAGCGGCGCATCAGGTCGCGCAGCACCGGATCGCGCCGCGCGAGCAGGCGCCGCGCCTTGACGTAATCGATCGACATGGGCTTCCGGCTTCGGGCTTTGGTTCCGCGCTCTGGTCTCTTGGAGCTCTGGTGGCCGCGCCGGCAGCCCATAGCCCAAGGCCCAAAGCCTATTTGAGCTCTGCTGTCAGTGTCACCTGCGCGCGAAACTCGAGCTGCCCGGCGGCAATCGGCGGGGCATCCGACGCCTGGAGCGCCTCGCGTGCGGCCAGCACCGGTACCGGCGGGCGCGACACGACGCCCTGCTCTTCGATGCGCGCGATGCGGGCAATCGCGCCGCCGGCCGCGGCTGCGCTCGCCTCCGCCTTGGCGCGCGCGTCGGCGATCGCCAGCCGGAGCGCCTCCCGCTCGAGCCGGCCGGGGTCCTTCACGTCGAACCGGATGCCGCCCACGGCGGTCGCCCCCGAGGCCACGGCGATCTCGAGCAGCTCGCCCACGCGCTCGATGGCGTCGACGCGGACCTCGATGGTGTTGCGCGCGACGTACCCGCGCGAGACGCGGCGATTGTTCACGAAGTCCCATTCCTGCTGGAGGTCGTACGCGATCGTGCGGATCGCATCCGCTGGCACGCCCGCCGCGCGCAGCTTGTCCTGCACGGGTGCCATCGCGTCGGCGTTGCGCCGCTGCGCCTCCCGCGGATTGCCGGCGCGCGACTCCGCGGTGATCGTCATCCACGCCCGATCGGGCGCCGCCTGGACCAGCCCTTCGCCGGTGACCACGACCACGGCAGGGGACCCCGGCTGCCGGGCCAGCGCCGACTCGGGCGAGGTGAGCAGCAAGCCGATCACACCGGCGCAGACGTACGGTCGTGTCACGATCGTCCTCTCTTTCATGGCACCCCAGACGCGCGCACTCCGCGCGGCGGGGATCCCGCTCTGAGGCAGGCACCTCTCTATTGTGACGCCTGCGGTGCTGTTCAGGTTTGCCGCCTCCGCCCGTCGCGCTTCGGCGAGCCACGCGGACGCGGAGCGACGGCGGCCGCCGTGCCACAATGTCGCCGTGGAAATCTCGGACGTTCGCCGGCAGCTGATGCGCGCCATCGCGGCGGCGCGCGAGCGCGCGAAGCGCCGGCGGGAGCAAACCGCCGAGGCGGAAGCGGCCTACGCGGCCTTCCTGCAGACAGTGGCGGCGCCCGTCGCCAAGCAGCTCGCGAACGCGCTCAAGACCGAAGGCTATCTGTTCACGGTCTTCACGCCGGGCGACGGCGTGCGTGTCGCGTCCGACCGCGGCCGCGACGACTACGTCGAGTTCGTGCTCGACACCGAGGCGGATCCGCCGCAGGTCGTCGGGCGCGTCCGCCTCACGCGCGGCTCGCGCACGCTGACCGACGAACGCCCCATCAGGGACGGCGCCGCACCGGGCGCGCTGTCGGAGGAGGACGTCCTGGCGTTCCTGCTCGACGCGCTTCAGCCCTGGCTGGAGCGCTGACGCGCGATGCGCCGGCACGGCGCCGCACCTACCGCTTCCGCGCCAGGTGCAACGCCATCAGGCCGCCCAGGAGCGGCACGACGCGGACACCGGCAAACCCCGCCTCTTCCATGAGCCGCGCAACGCCGACCGCGCCCGGATACAGGCGAATCGATTCGGGGATGTAGCGGTACGTGTCGGGATCGCGGTGCAGCAGCAGCCCCAGGGCCGACCCGACGACGGTCAGGTACGCGAGATAGGCGGCGCGCACGAACGCGCGCTCGGGCCGGTTGAAGTCGAGCGAGAGCAGGCGTCCGCCGGGCGCCAGCACGCGGCGCGCCTCGGCGAGCGCCGCGCGGAGATCGGGCACGTTGCGCAGGCCGTAGCCGGTCGTCACCACGTCGAACCGCGCGTCGGCGAACGGCAGGGCCAGCATGTCGGCCGCCACCAGTGCCGCATGCGGAGCGCGCTTCGTCGCCAGCTGCAGCATCCGATGCGTGATGTCGACGCCCACGGCACGGTGCGCTCGCCCGGCCGCCGCAGACAGCAGGTCGCCCGTCCCGCAGGCGAGGTCGAGCACGCAATCGCGCGGGCCGAGATCCGCCAGCGCGATCAGCCGCCGCTTCCACCGGCGGTCGAGTCCGTAGGACAGGACGACCGTGATGAGGTCGTAGCGGTCCGCGATCGTGGCAAAGAGCCGCCGGACGTAGCGGCGCTTGCCCTCCGGCGTGGAGATGGTTGAACGAAGCGTGCCAGACAATCGCTTGGTGGCTTCCCCCGGCGGACTTCCCCTTGTGCCGGAAGCTACAAGACCTCGCCCTTCCGGCTGAAGCCGGAAGCCACGACGCTAGAACACGCGGATGGTACCGCGCATCATCAGCCGGTGCGGACGGCAGACGTACTCGTACGTCCCCGGCGCGTCGGGAACGTCGAACACCACCGCGTCGATCTCGCTCCAGGAGAGGGGCTCGAGCGCGGCGTCGAGCGCCGGCACCGCGAAGTCGTGCGTCATGCCGCGGTCGCGGTTCTCGAGCACGATGCGGACGCGCTCGCCCGCCCGGAGATCGAGCGTCGGGTTCGGCGTCAGCGGGTCGTCCTTCAGGTAGAACGCCATCCCGCGCACGACGAGCGTCACCTCGCGCGGCGGTGCGCTGCTCAGCGCCGGCAGCAGCGCGACGACCACCATGAGCAGCGCCAGCGCGGCGACCGCCCGTCCCGACACCGTTCGACCGAAGATGCTCATCCGACCAGCATTCCTGTGACGTACATCACGGCAAAGCCCGCGAACAGCCCGGCGAGCACCGGCCCGGTTGCCAGGGCGCGCGCCACGGACGCCTCGCGTGTCATCTGCCGCATGATCTGTCCCACCACCTGGGCAATCGCCCCCACGCCGATCGCGAGAAACATCACCGACCAGACCGGCGAGTAGACGAAGCCGCCGAGCCACGCGCCCGCAATCGTCGGCACGCCGCCAATCGCGCCCAGCGCCGCCAGGCGGCCGAGCGCCACGCGCCGACGCTCCCGCGCCAGCGGTGCGACGATCGCGAGCCCCTCGGTCGTGTTGTGGAGCGTGAAGCCGACTATGAGCAGCGTGCCGAGCGCGGCCTCGCCGAGCGAGAAGGCCGACCCGATCGCGAGCCCCTCGCCGAAATTGTGCAGCCCGATGCCCACGGCGATGAGCACCGCGAGCACCCAGCCGACGCCTGTCTCGGCGGCACGGCCCCGGCGTTTGAGCCAGGCGCCGATGCCTTCGAGCAGGAGGTAGGCGCCCGCCGCTGCCAGCGCAAAGAGCACCGCCCCCTGGAACGACTCCGGCAGCACGCCAGCCGCCTCGAACCCTTCGCTCGCGCCGTCCACGAGGAGGAACACGAGGAGGCCGACCGTGAGCGCGAGCAGGAAGTCCATGCCGCGCGCCGAGACCCGCGTCATGAAGGGAAACCAGAGCAGCCCGATGACGACCGGAATCACCCCGACGTAGAGCCCGATGAGCGTGAAGATGCCGAAGAACCGCAGGCTCGGCGTCGGCGTCTCGACGGCGACGGGAATCTCGCGGTCGAAGGCCGTCCCGGTCGACGTCAGCACGCGGACGACGTGCGCCTCGCCGGCGACCCACGGGTAGGGAATCCGGAGGGTCGTCCGGCCCAGATGCCGCAGCGCGACGCCGCGGTCGGCCGTGAACGTCCAGAAGGCGTCGTCCACCTGCACCTGCGCGATCGTCAGGTCGTCGGGGCCGTCGTTCATCACGCTCGCCACGATCGCCCCCGGCTCCAGCGCGACGCGCTGGAACGTGAGCCGCTCGAGGGGCGGTACGTTGTCGCCGCGCAGCGCGTCGGCCGGCCCCGAGCGGACGATGACCGCCAGGAGCCCGCCGAGCAGCAGGAGCGGCAGCAGCGCCAGCAGCAGGCGGCGCGTCACGTCGTCCGCCCCTCCTCGGCGCGAAACAATCCCATCCAGCCGAGCTCCGCGAACTCGCTCTGGTGCGCGTGGAACATGAAATCGCCGGGATACCGGAACGTCGTCTCGAGGATGGCGCGCTCGCCCTGGCAGAGCATCAGCGTGTCGGTCGTCTCCGCCGGCGCGAGCGCCGTGCCGGTGCGATAGACGTCGAAGAACATGCCGTGCAGGTGGAAGCTGTTGACCGGGTCGAACTCGGTGATGTTGACGAGGTACACGCGCACGAGCCGTCCGACCTGCACGCGAATCGGCTCGTGCATGTAGGCGTTGGCGACCGTGTTGACCGCGTACACCTCGTTCTCGACGTCGAAGTTGGTGTCGAACGCGTTCATCACCATCACGAACTCGTCGGCCGGCGGCCGTCCCTGCCGCGGGTCGATGATGAAGGCGCCGTAGAGCCCCTTGTGGATATGCCGCTTCAGCGGCACCGTGTGACAGTGGTAGAGGTGCAGGCCGAACGGGTCGGCGTCGAACTCGTACACGAACGTCTCGCCGGGGTGAACTTCCTGTCCCGCCAGCGCGCCGTCCATCTCCGGCGGATGCCAACCGTGAAAATGAATCGAGTGCGGGTGCGTGCCGAGGTTCCGCAAGGTCACGCGGACGCGGTCGCCCTCGGTGGCGCGAATGGTCGGACCCGGCACCTGGCCGTTGTACGTCCAGGCGGGGAAGAAGAGGCCCGGCGCGACCTCGATCTCGCGATCGGCGGCGTACAGCTCGTACTCGCGCAGCCGCGTGCCGTCGGCGCGCGGCGTTTCCCGATAGACCTTCGACCGCTCCTCCGGGGGCAGCTCGGAGAAGTTCCAGCTCCGCAGGTAGGCCGCCGGGCTGAACCCATCGGGCGAGGTGCGGCCGACCGTCCCCATGACGTGCGCGTCGTGGCGCGGATGGGAGGCGTCCGACGCGCCCTGCCCGGCCAGCCGCGCCCCGCCCAGGAGGCTGCCGGCCAGCGACGCGAGACCCGTGGCGCGCAGCCAGGCGCGCCTGCTGACATTCCACATTTTGACTAATCAAAATTACCGCGTTGGATGAGCAGAAGTCAAACTCTGGGCCGATCAAACAGCGGTACACTGGACGCGCGCGAGATCGGGATGCTGCCGTCCAGCACGGTCGAAAACTACCTCAAGGCGATCTACCTGGGCTCCAGCGCCGCCCAGACCCAGCCCCAGCGGCTCCTGCCCATGGGGCAGCTCGCGTCGGCGCTCGGCGTCGCCCCCGGCACCGCCACCACGATGGTCAAGACGCTGGCCGAGTCGGGGCTGGTGAAGTACGAGCCGTACGCCGGGGTGGCGCTCACGGCCGCCGGGCAGAAGCTCGCGGCGATGGTGGTGCGCCGCCACCGCGTCATCGAGCTGTTCCTCGTCCGCGTGATGGGCTACGGGTGGGACGAGGTGCACGACGAGGCCGAGCAGCTCGAGCACGTCGTCTCGAATCGGCTGATCGATCGGATGGACGAGATGCTGGGACGGCCGGAAGTCGATCCGCACGGCGATCCCATTCCCGACGCGCGCGGCGTCGTCAAGCCGCAGCAGGCGCAGAGCCTCCTGACGTGCCCGCTGAACACGCGCGTGACCATCACGCGCGTGATCGATCAGGACAAGAGTTTCCTGCGGTTCATCGAGAGCCATCACCTCAAGCCGGGGGAGTCGATCGAGGTCGAGGAGCGCGACGCCGCGTCCGACAGCGTCCGCGTGCGCGGGAAGGACGATCAACGGGTCACGATCGGCACGCGCGCGGCGTCGAAGCTGCTGGTCCAGTAGCTAGTAGGCAGTAGGCAGTAGGCAGTAGGCAGTGGGCAGTGGGCAGTAGGCAGAAAAGATCGGCGCAACATTGCCGCCTGCTGCCGACGGCCGACTGCCTACCGCCTACTGCCTACTGCCTACAGCGACCGCAGAAACGCCAGAAGGGCTTCTCGATCCTCGGGGGACAGCCGCTCGAAGCCGCGCCGCGCCGTCTCGGCTTCTCCCCGGTGCCGCAGGATCGCGTCGGCAATCGTGGCGGCGCTGCCGTCGTGCAGCAGGGGCCGCCTGAAGCGCAGCCCCCAGAGCGCCGGCGTGCGAATCTCCGAGGCGGCGGCCGCCGCCTGCTCGATGCCGTCGCCGGTGCCGATGTCGTGCAGCAGCAGGTCGGAGAAGAGCGGCACCGGACGGCGATCGAACAGCGGGTGCCGGCTTGAACCGGTCATCAGCGACGGGACGTGGCAGGCCGCACAGCCGACGGCCGCAAACGTCCGCTCTCCCGCCAGCGCGTCCGCATCGACGCGCGCGCGCGCCGCCGGCGCCAGGAATTTCATGAACGACTCGAAGTTGTCGATGCCGCGGCGCCGGGTCGCCGGGTCCGGTCGATCCTCCGGGTCGGGAATCGGGTCGCAGTGGCGCATCTGCGCGTCTGAAATGCCGAAGGCGAGCTCGCTCGGGAACAGGTCGTTGGTGATGCCCATCTCGTTGCGGTAGGCGTCGGCGCCGAACGCCAGCAGCGTCGCGTGCTGCGCCTTCCAGCCGAACCGGCCGACCCGCCGCGCCCCGGTCGCGACGTCGACGACGATCGCCGCCCGCCCGCTCACGCCGTCGCGGTCGCGGTCGTCCGGATCCGCGAGGGCGAGCAGCGTCTCGTCGGGAATGGCCTCGACGAGCCCCGCGCCGAACAGCGGGATCGGCGCGCGTCGGGCGATGACCGTGACGTCGTCGGGGATCAGCGGCTGACAGCTGTGCGACGGGATCGAGAGCATGTGAATCAGCGTGTCGCCGGCCTCGTTGAGGCCACGCGTGCGGCCGCCGCTGTCGCGATAGCCGGCGCGCACCTCGAGAATGACGCCGCCCCCGCCGATCGTCGGCACGTTGTGGCAGACGGCGCAGCTCGTCCCGTTGAACGCGGGGCCGAGGCCCTCTTCCGCCGTTTCCACCTCGGTGAAGTCGTCGAGACCGAGCCGGAACTCCGCGAACTCGAGGGGAGTGATGCCGCCGAGCGGCGCGCCGGGGAGCCGGGGCGCCTCCTGTGCGCGGCCGTGGATGTGCACACCCACGAGCAGCACCCAGAGTCCAAGCGCGGCCGCGAGCGGGCGTGTCATCGCGTCTCTCCCCCTGCGGGCCGGACGACCAGCACGCCGCGCATGAAGTTGTGGCCCGCGCCGCACATGCGGCTGCACTCGAAGGTGTACCGCCCCGGCGTGCTGCCGGTGAACCGCACGACCGCGGCACCCTTGCCTCGCTTCGGAATCAGCACGTTCGTGCCGGCGCCGACGATGCGGAAACCGTGCATGGTGTCGTCGCTGCGGATCCGCAGCTCCAGCTGCTCGCCCTGCGCCACGACGATTTCGGAAGGCCAGAACTCGAACCGTTCGGCGGTCACCTCGATGACGCGCGCCGCCGCGCCCTGCGACGGCGCCGCGCCCGGCGTCGAGATCAGCAGGATCGGCAGCGCGGCGGCACACACGGCGCGGGCGGTCGTCGTCATGCTCAGAACCACCAGCCGAGCCCCAGGTTGACCAAGTGGCGGCTCGGAAACAGTCCGCTCTGGTTGCGCAGGTGGACGTAGTCGGCCTTCACGGCGATGTCGGGATCCGGATAGTAGGTGACGCCCATCACCCAGGCGTCGCGGTCGAACTCCTTCAGCGGCACGAAGCCCTCCGGCATCCGGTGCTGCGTGTCGAAGTTCTCGTACCGCAGGAAGGCCACCAGGTCGCGCGGCGCGCCCGCGTTCCAGACGCGGTACGCCGCCTCGCCGTAGAAGCCGCGCAACGTCCTGGCGATGTTCGGCGAGACGCCCGTCGTGCGCTCCAGCACGTCGTTGAGACGCGCCGCGTCGTCGATCGCGACCTGCGCGAACTGCCAGCGGAGCTCGAGGCGGTCCTGGCGGAACCGCGCGTCGAACTCGCCGACCGTGACGCCCGTATCGAGCCGCGGCACCGCGAAGCTGCTGTCCCCAGCCCAGACGCTCGCGCCCAGCGTCAGCGCGCGAATGGCGCGGTACTCGACGCGCGCCGTGTAGGCGACGTTCCGGACGTTGGCCTGCGAGCCCTTCTGCCGGCCGCCCCGGATCCCCTCCTCGGCGGTGAACTCGAGGGCGTTGAGCGGGGCCACGGCGTACGCCCGGTAGCGCCAGCCGCGGCCGAGCTCGCCGTGCACGCCGGCGCCCACGTCGAACCACGTGCTCGGCACGATCACCGTGTCGACGAACGGCCGTTCCACGCCGTTGTAGACGGGCGGCTCGTGCCGCTCGTTGATGATGCCGACCGGCATCAGCAGCATTCCCGCGCGGAGGTTCAGCGGCCGCGACAGCAGAAAGTCGACGTAGGCCTGCTCCAGTTCCAGTTCGCCGCTTTCTTCGAGCCCCTCCACGAACGCGTGCTCCAGCTCCAGCTCCCCGACGAAGCGCAGCCGCGGCGAGAACCCGTGGTTGAGCAGCAGTACGAAGCGGTGAAAGTCGAGCACGGCGTCTTCGCCGTCCGGCTTGTTGAAGTGAAAGTCCATGTAACCGGACACGGGGCCCGTCGTCGGATACCCCTGCTCGGCCTCCTGCGGGGTAGCCGTCGCGGGTATGCCCGCGGCCAGGGCGGCAATCATCGCCGCCCGAAACCAGGGTTTCCAATCAGAGGATTTCATATTTTGGTCACTCAAAATACTAATTTCGGCTCGACGGGTCAAGCGGGCCGCCCGAAGCGGGCGTGCGTCTCAGCGAAGGAGCGGCGCGAGGGCGGCGGGCAGATCGGCGGGAGTCTCGACGGCCGTGTCGGCAGCCGAGGGCGCCTCGTCGGCCCCGAACCCGTACCGCGCCAGACAGAACCGCGTCCCGGCGCTGGTCGCCGTCGCAGCGTCGATCCACGAGTCGCCCACGAGGATCGTCCGGTCCGGCGGTACCGCATGCGTCGTCATGAGGTGTCGCAGGCCCTGCGGATCCGGCTTCCGCGGAAACGGGCCGTCACCGCCCACGACGGTCGCAAAGAACGGCGCCAGGTGGAGCGCGCGGAGCAGTCGTTCGGAGGGATCGAGGGGCTTGTTGGTCAACACCGCGAGCACGCCCAGCGACTGAATGGCCATGAGAGCGTCACGCATGCCGGGATACGGACGCGTGGTCTGGACCAGGCGTTCGTCGTAGAGCGCGAGAAACCGCGGGAGGCTCGCGTCGTCCGGTGTGAGCCCGGCCGCCGTGAGCGCGCGGCGCACGAGCATCGCGGCGCCGTCGCCCACCATCCGGCCGACGGCCTCCTCGGACAGCGGCGTGCCGCCCCGCTCCGCGATGAGCGCGTTGGCGGCATCGGCGAGATCGCGACGGGAATCGATGAGCGTGCCGTCGAGGTCGAAAACGATGAGCGGCATCTGCGAACTGACGAATCTACGGATCTACGTCTTGTATCGTCGAAGTCCTGAATCTCAGGCAATTCGTCAATCCGTCAATCCGTCAATGATTATCGGCCCGCGTAGGTCGCCCACGATGTCGGCGTTTCCCAGACGGTGACGCGCACCACGGGCAGCCCCTGCTCGCGGGAGACGTCGAAGAGGAGCTGCGCGATGCGCTCGACGGTTGGATTGCTGTCGAGCAGGTACACCGGCTCGCCCAGCGTCTGGAGCGACTGCACGAGCGGATCGTCGTGCCGGAGGATCATCCGGTGATCGAGCTCTCGATCGACCCAGCCTTTCACGATCCGCTTGATGTCGCCGAAGTCCGCCACCATGTTGCGGGCGTCGAGCGCTTCGGCCTGAATCTCGATCTCGGCCACGGCATTGTGCCCGTGCGGGTGCTTGCACATCCCGCCGTAGTCGAGGAGTCGGTGCCCGTAGCAGAACTCGATGCGCTTGGTGACCGAGTACATGGCCCTGTAATCTTATCGGGCTTTGGGTGCTGAGCCTCGGGCTTCGGGTCAGATCACCGCCGTTCTGCTGTCGGCCGGTCTCGACAGCGTCGTGCTGGCCGCGTCGGAGGCGCGGCGGGGCCGCGTGCAGCCGATCTACGTCAGCGCGGGACTCGCCTGGGAGGCGGGCGAGCTGGCCGCGCTCGACCGGCTGCTGGCGGCGGCGCCGCTGGCGGGGGCGCTGGCGCCCCTCGCGCGCCTCTCATTTGCCGTGGGCGACCTCTACCCCGCGACGCACTGGGCGCTCTGTGGGGAGCCGCCCGCATTCGACACACCGGACGAAGACGTGTATCTGATCGGGCGCAACGTGGCGCTGCTCAGCAAGACGGCCATCTACTGCGCGCGCCACGGGATCGACCGCGTGGCGCTCGGGCCGCTGGCGGGGAATCCGTTCCCTGATGCAACGGCCGAGTTCTTCGATGCGATGGCGCGCGCCTTGTCGATCGGCCTGGCGCATCTCATCCAGGTCGATGCGCCGTTTGCCGCGATGGAGAAGCGCGACGTGATCCGGCTCGGCGTGCAGCTGGGCGTGCCGCTGGCGCTGACACTGTCGTGCATGAACCCGCAGGCCGGGCGACACTGCGGCCGGTGCAGCAAGTGCCGCGAGCGGCGCGACGCGTTTCACGAGGCGGCCGTGCCGGATCCGACGGAATACGCCGCCGTGCCCGTGCGGTAGTCGCGGCGGAGCGCCCGAGAACCGGTGCGAGAACCGTGCAGACGGGGGATCCCGGACTGGCGGAAGCGAGTACGATCACGCGCGTGAAGGGCCGCCTGCAGTCGAGCGGCGCGATCGCGGCTGTCGCGCTCGTCGGCGCCATCGCGGCGGGGTGCTCGGTGCGCTCGACGTCGCCGACGGCCGCCCCGCCCCCGCCCGTCGACGAAGCCGTCGCCGAGCCTCCGCCGCCG
>VFYY01000130.1 GCA_016871375.1 Acidimicrobiia bacterium | reverse complement strand
GAGCCGATCGAGCAGCGCTCCCGCGCCGCGGACCTCCACGCACCACAGCGTAAGAAACGTCGATCGGAAAGTACAGTACGAAGTTTTGGATCACGATGTACGAATCAATGAATCTGACAAAGTAGTGTTAGAGCGGTTTCTGAAACGTCGTAGTGTCCGGCTTTAGCCGGACCAAGTTGATCGGCACCGCCGTGTGTGGTCCGGCTAAAGCCGGACACTACGAAGAAGTCGAAACCGCGCTAGCGCGTGCGTTGACAGCGCAGCCAGCCGCGAGCGCGTGGCGCCGGGTGGGGCCGCCCCGCCCGCCGCGCTGTGTCAACGCAAGCGACTGCCGGCCGTTGCTCCGAGAGGGTGGTCCGACTGAAGCCGGACACTACTACCGTCCGTCCCGTGCCGGATCAGTTCGCGCAGGTCGGGCTGACGGCGCGCAGCGAGGTCAGGTTGAGGAGGGTCTCGCCGCCGTCGCGGTAGAGCAGTCCGCGCGCGTCCATCTTCTGTCCCTGCGTGGCGGCGGGGGTGAAGCCGCTCGCGCTCAGCAGGTGCACTTGCCGGCCGCCCAGCTCGCGGCGCCCGGCATCGGCCGCCTGCGCGGCGGTCGGCTCCTCGTCGCGCGTGGCGACCGGGTCGGTCGCCCGCTGCAGCAGCCACGCGCCGCCCGGCCCCTGCGCGAGACACCCGACCACCTGCACGAGCGCGAAGTTGGAGAGCCCCGCGCGCGCGCCGGGCTGGCTGGTGATGGCGATCGCCTCGAGCGCGCGCGGGTCGAGCGTCAGCTCCGTCGGGCCGGCGGGGAAGCGGTTGGCCTCGAGCAGGAACGCGAGCACGTCCACCTTGACGTCGTCGGCGAGCACGCCGGCGCCGTCGCGCGGCATCGTGTCGCGGATCAGCGTGAACAGCGCGCCGAGGCTCTCGTCCTTCCAGCGCCCGAGAAAATCGTCGCCCTTGAGCGCGGGGCCGCGCTCGGAGCCGGTCAGCTCGTTGTTGTGGCAGCGGCTGCAGGTGGTGGCGAAGCGCTCCTTGCCGCGCGCGGCCTGCGCGGCCGTGTAGACACCGTCCCAGACCTCGCGCTCGCGTGCGTCCTGCGCGTACGTCGTGGCCAGCGATCCAGCCCACAGCGCGGCGACGAGGGCGGTGAAGACGCGCGTCACTGCCGCGCTCCGAGTTCCTTGAGCAGCGCCGTCATCGTCGGGCTGGCGGCGCCGCCGCGGCCGCCGCGGCCCCCCACGCCGGTCTGCGCGATCTCGAGCGGCGTGCGCCCCTGCTTGTTGCGGATGTCGAGCCGCGCGCCGCTCTGCGCGAGGAAGCGGACCACTTTCTCGGCGCCGCGCTGGACGGCCAGGTGCAGGGCCGTCTGCCCGGCGGTGTTGAACGCGTTGACGTCCACGCCTTTCGCGAGCAGGAGCCGGATCGCCTCGATGGACGTGTCCTCGGTGACCGGGATCGCGTTCGCGTAGGCGCCGATCACGGCGCCGCCTCCGGCGGCCACCATCGCCGCGGTCGTGCGGTCCTTCAGCGTCAGCGTCGGGTCGGCGCCGCCCTCGAGCAGCGCCGTCATCACCGGCAGGTCGTTGCTCTTGCTCGCGCGCATCAGCGGCGTCGTCCCTTCGCCGAGCGCCGCGTCGCCGGTGGGCGTGTGGTGACGGCCGATCGTCGGCCGCGCGAGGCGTGCGTTCGGGTTGGCGCCCCTGGCGAGCAGCCGTTTCACCAGGTCGAGGGCCGTGAGCGCGTCCACGAGCTTCGGCGCCGGACGGCTCAGCATCGGCGCCATCGTGTGCATGTCCACCGCGTTGTAGAGGGCCGTGGTGCCGGTGCTGTCCGCGACGTTCGGGTCGGCGCCCTTCTCGAGCAGCACGTTGGCCGTGTCGAAGTGGGCGTTGATGATCGCCAGCATGAGCGCGGTCGCGCCGTCGGGATCCTGCGCGTTCAGATCCGCCTTCGCGTCGGCGAGCGCGGCCACGGCGTCGATCGCCCCGTCGCGGGCCGCGTACATCAGCGCCGTCCAGCCGCCGCGCGGCAGGATCGTGACGACCATGCCGGAGGTCTCCCACTTGAACTCGGGGAACGACAGCTCCTTCGAGCGCGCGTTGGGATCCGCCCCGAGCGCCACCAGCGTGCGCACGGCCTCCGCGTGGTTCTGGTGCGCGGCCCACGTCAGCGCCGTCTGTCCCTGCCACTGCTCCGCGGCGTTGACCTTCGCGCCATGCGCCGCGAGCGTCTTGATCGCGGCCGGCACGCCCGTGCGGGCGGCGGTCATCAGCGCGGTCTGTCCGTCGGGCAGCGCGGCGTTGGGGTCGGCGCCGGCCTCGAGCAGCAGGTCGAGCACCGGCGCGCTGCCGTTCTGCGCGGCGAGCATGAGGCCGGTGATGCCGTAGCGGCTCGCCGTCTTCACGTTCGCGCCCGCGCGCACGAGGAGGCGGGCGGTCTCGAGGTCGTCGCCGCGCACGGCCCAGAGCAGCGGGGTCATGCCGTCGGCTTCGGCGGCGTTGACGTTCGCGCGCTGGGCGAGCAGCGCGCGCACCGCCGTGCGGTTACCGTCCTTCACCGCCTCGATCAGGTCGGTGCCGCTGTCGGCCGCCTGCACCCCTCGACTCTCGCTCGGGGTGCCCTGGGCAACGTCGAAGGGCAGGGGCACGGCGGCCAGCAGCGCCGCGAGCACGACCCTGCGCATCAGAGCTCCAGGCGTCCGGTGCTGAGCGTGCCGAACGTGTCGGCCTCGACGCCGACGCGATCGGCCAGCGACAGCATCAGGTTCGCGAGCGGCGTCTCCGGCGCCGCCTGGATGTGCCGGTTGCCCCTCAGCCGGCCGCCGTCGCGGCCCACCAGCGCGATCGGCAGGTTGAGGCGCGAGTGCGTGTCGCTCTCGCTCATGCCGCTGCCGAACAGGATCAGCGAGTGGTCGAGCAGCGAGCCGTCGCCGTCGGGCGTCGCCTGCAGCCGGTCGATGAACTTCGCGAAGAGCGACATGTGGTACGTGTTCAGCGCCACGAGGTTCGCCAGCTTCTCCGGGTTGTTGCCGTGGTGCGACATCGAGTGGTGCGGCTCGGCGATGCCGATGTTCGGGTAGACGCGCTGGCTCGCGTCGCGGCTCATCATGAACGTGAACACGCGCGTCACGTCGGCCTCGTAGGCGAGCGCCATCAGGTCGAACATCAGCGCCACGTGCTGCTCGAAGTCGTCGGGGATGCCGATCGGGGCGGCCGGCACGGCGACCGCGCTCGCCGTCTGCGCCTCGGCGCGCTGGATGCGCTGCTCGATCTCGCGCACGTGCTCGAGGTAATCGGACAGGCGCGAGCGGTCGCGCGGCCCGAGCCCGGACTGCAGATCCGCGACGTCGGCCCGCACCGAGTCGAGGATGCTGCGCTCGGTCCGCAGCCGCTCCGCGCGCTGCGCCGCCGTCGCGGCGCGCCCGAACATCCGCTCGAACACGATGCGCGGGTTGATCTCCATCGGCAGCGGCGTGGTCTCGTTCGCCCACGACAGCGTGTTCATGTACGCGCAGGCGTACTGCGTGTCGCACCCGCCGATGTAGCCGGTGAAGTCCTCGGTCGCGATCTCGAGCGACGGGAACACCGTCTCCCCGCCGATCTTCTTCGCGATGACCTGGTCGATCGACTGGCCCGCGCGCACGTCCTCGGCGATCGTCCGCTTCGGGATGGAGCCCGTCAGCCAGGCCGCGACGGTGACGGCGTGCCCGTCGATCGGGGCGCACGTCTCCGAGACGATCGTCAGCGCCTGGCGATGGTGCTCCATCGGCTTGAGAATCTGCGTGAACGCGAAGTCGGCGCCGGCCGTCGCGGGCGTCCAGTAGCCGGGCCGCTCGCCGAGCGGCACGAAGACGATCCCGAAGCGGCGCGGCGCGGCCGCCGCCGACTGCGCGGGCGCGGCGAAGGCGGGCACCATCGACTCCAGGAACGGCAGGGCGAGCGTGGCGCCCATCCCCCGCAGCACGGTCCGGCGCGACAGCGACATCTTGGTGACGAACATCAGCCTTCTCCTGTTATCCGCGCCCGAGAAACGACGGGCTGTTCACGATGCCCAGGACCATGGATGAGAAGCGGTGGCCGCCCGCTTTCGTGGCGCGCACGATGGCGCGCACCTGCGGCATGTCGGACGACGTCAGGCCGCGGCCGAGGCCGTACGTCATGAGCTTTTCAGTGACCGTCGCGACGAAGAGGTCCGGGTTCTTCAGCAGCGCCTTCCGCAGCGCCACGGGGCCGTCCACCGTCGTGCCGTCGAGCAGCTCGCCGGAGGCGTCGATAGGGCTGCCGTAGGTGCCGCCGTCGCGCGTGCGCCACGCGCCGACGGCGTCGAACGGCTCCATCGACAGGCCGATCGGATCCATCAGCCGGTGACAGCTCGCGCACGCCGGGTTGCGCCGGTGCTCCTCCATCCGCTCCCGCATCGTCAGGATCTTTCCGCCGCGGTTCGCGCTCTCGTCGAGCGGCGGCACCACGGGCGGCGGCGGCGGAGGGGGCGCGTTCAGCAGGTTGTCCAGCACCCACTTGCCGCGGACGACGGGCGAGGTGCGGTCGGCGTGGGAGGTCACCATCAGGATGGCGCCCTTGCCGAGGAGGCCGCGGCGCGCCTCGTCCGTCAACGTGACGCGGCGGAAGTGGCTGCCGTACACGTTCGGGATGCGGTAGTGCTTGGCGAGCCGCTCGTTGAGGAACGTGTAGTCGGCCGTCATCAGGTCGGTGACGGGACGATCCTCGCGCATGACGCTGGCGAAGAAGAGCTCCGTCTCGCGCTGCATCGCGGACCGCAGGTTGTCGTCGAAGTCGGGGAACTCCAGCGAGTTCGGCTGGAAGTTCTTCAGGTTGCGCAGGTAGAGCCACTGGCCGGCGAAGTTGTCCACGAGCGCGCGCGCCTTCGTGTCGGCGAGCATGCGGCGCACCTGGCGCTCCAGCACCGCGGGCGTCCGCAGCCGTCCCAGTTTCGCGTCCTGCAGCAGCGCCTCGTCGGGAATGCTGCTCCAGAGGAAGAACGAGAGGCGGGAGGCGAGCGCGAGGTCGCTCGTCCCTCGACGTTGCTCGGGACGACCCTGAGCTTGTCGAAGGGTCGACGGGTCGGGCTCCGCGCGGTAGACGAACTTCGGGCTGGCCAGGATGCGCATCAGCGCCGTCTGGATGCCGCCCTCGAAGCCGCGCGCCGTCCGTCCCGCCGCGTAGAACTCCATGATGCGGTCGAGATCGGCGGGCGTGGACGCGCCCCGGTACGCGCGGTCGGCGAGGCGCGACAGGATCTGCCGCGCACAGTTCTCCTGCGCGCCTGCCTCGCCGAAGCCTTTGGCGAAGGCAGGGCACGTGAAGATCGCGCGGCGGCTCGGCGTGTCGCCGGCACCCGTCGGCGCGAAGGGCCCCGTGACGGTGAACGTGTCGAGATGCGGGTGGCCGATGGTGTCGAGCGTGTCGTTGGAACTTCTGACGAACGGCTGCAGGCGCAGCGGGTTGGCGGCCGCGCCGCGGTCGAGAAACGCCGCGGTGATCACGTGCGGGCCGGCGGTGAGCGGCACGCGCACCCGCGCGCGCGCCTCCACGTCGTCGCCCGCCTTGGTCATGTTCTTCAGGTTCGCGCGGAAGTCCTCCTCGCCGCCGATGGGCGAGACGTGCACGCGGATGCCGTCCACGGTGAACTCGATCTGGTGCGCGTACTCGAGCCCGCGCACGACGCCGAGGTTCGTGCGGAACAGGCGGATCGAGAAGTCGTACTCGCCGTCGAGCGGCAGCGTGACGCCGGCGCGGATGCCGCCGACGGTGCCGAGCGGCATGCCGTCGAGGTGCACGTCCTGCGACGCGTCCTGCCGGATGCGGAAGACCTGGCCCTCGGGCGCCGTCTGCGGGTCGCCCACCGCGAGCGCGCTCACCCTGCCCGCCGCCGCCAGGTAGCGCTCCAGCAGCACCGGCGAGACGCCCAGCGCGTCGGCGATGTTGTCGAAGCCGTACGCCGCGTCGTCCGGGGGAAGCAGAGAGGACGCGTCCACGTCGAGCGCGAGGAGATCGCGCACCGCGTTGGCGTACTCCGTGCGGTTGAGGCGGTGCATGAGGTGGCGGCCCGTGTCCTTCGTGCCCGCCGCCGCGCGATCGAGCGACGCCTCGAGCCACGCGACGAGCGCCCCGCGCGTCTCCGCATCCGGGCGCGGCGCGCCGGGCGGCGGCATCATGCCGACCTTGATCTTGCGCGTCGCCTTCTCGAGCAGCTCCGCGTGCGCGGCGACGTTGGCGAAGTCCACCGCCTCGAGCGACAGGCCCCCGGTCTTCAGTCGATCGTTGTGGCAGGTGAGGCAGTACTGCTGGATGACGGCGCGCCCGTCACCGGCACTGGGGGAGACCGTCGCGGTGGACTGCGGCGCCGGCGCCGCCTGGAGCGCGGTCCACGCGAGGGCCCCCGCCAGCGCCGCGCCGCTTGCCCTAGCGCCCGCGCGCCTCAGCATCCCGCGAATTGTAAGCCCAATAATCCTCGGGTAGCATCCTGGGCGTGACGCGTACCTGCGCTGTGGTCCTGGCCGGATTATTGACGTTGATTGATGCGTCGCCTGGCGCGCTTGCCCTGGGCAGCGTCGAAGGGCAGGCGCCCGCCCGCCCCGAGCCTGGTCGAGGGGCCGGCGGCGCGTCTCCGGTTCGTCTCCTTCCGGTGCAGGGCAACGTGTCGATGCTCGTCGGCAGCGGCGGGAACGTCGCCGTCCAGACCGGCAGAGACGGCGTGCTCCTCGTGGACACCATGGGCGAGGACGCCGCGCAGGCGATCGCCGCGCAGGTGAAGGCGCTCACCGCGCTGCCGATCCGCTTCATCGTCAACACCAGCCTCGACGCCGATCACGTCGGCGGGAACGCCGCGCTCGGCGCGATGGGCGCCACCGGTGCGCGCCCGGTGCCCGGCGGCGGCGCCACCGTCATCGCGCACGAGAACGTCGTGAAGCGCCTGGCGCGCCCGACCCCCGGTCCACAGCCGGGGCTGCCGAACGACGAGTATTTCACCCCGTCGAAGGATTTCTCGTTCAACGGCGAGGCGGTGTTCGTCCTCCACGTGCCCGCCGCCCACACCGACGGCGACAGCATCGTGCTGTTCCGGCGCTCGGACGTGATCGCGACCGGAGACATCTTCACGCCCGACCGCTACCCGGTGCCGGACCTCGAGCGCGGCGGGAGCGTGCAGGGGCTGCTCGACGGCTTGAACCGCGTGCTCGCGCTCGCGGTGCCCGAGCGCCTGCAGGACGGCGGCACGCGTGTCGTGCCGGGCCACGGACGGCTCTGCAACGAAGCCGACGTCGTGGAGTACCGCGACATGGTCACGATCGTCCGCGACCGCATCGCCGATCTGATTCGGAAGGGGTCGTCGCTGGAGCAGGTGCGGGCCGCGCGGCCGACGCTCGACTACGACGGCAGCTACGGCGACCCGCGGCGGTTCATCGACGCCGTCTACGCAAGCCTGACGAAGGGGAGTGCGTCGTGAGGCGGACGGTCGTCGCGGTCGCGCTCGCCATCGCGCCCGCCGCGCTCGTCGCGCAGGGACCGCGCTCGGCGCGCGAGGCGGCCCCGGTCGATCTCACGGGACAGTGGGTGTCGGTGATCAGCGAGGACTGGCGCTGGCGCATGGTGACGCCAATCAGGGGCGACTTCGCCAGCCTGCCGCTGAACATGGCCGGCATCAAGGCGGGCCAGGCGTGGGACCCGGCACGGGATGAGGCCGGCGGACAGCAGTGCCGCGGCTACGGCGCCGCCGCGATCATGCGTCTCCCGACACGCGTGCGGATCTCCTGGCAGGACGGCAACACGCTGAAGCTCGAGACCGACACCGGCATGCAGACGCGCCGGTTTCACTTCACGGGCGCCGTGCCTCCGCAGACGCCCGCGAGCTGGCAGGGCTATTCGGTGGCGAACTGGGAGCGCCCGCTCCGGGGCGCCGCGCCGCAGAACGCGATCCCGGTCTTCGCGGGCCGTGCGGCTCCGCGCGGCAAGTCGCTCGAGGTCACGACGACCCGGCTTCGCGCGGGGTACCTGCGGAAGAACGGCGCGCCGCACAGCGAACAGGCCGTCGTCACCGAGTTCTACGACGTGCGGCGGCATCCCGACGGCGAGGAGTGGTTCACGGTGACGACGATCGTGCGCGATCCCGTGTATCTCGACGGTCCGTTCGTCACGAGCTCCGACTTCCGGAAGGACACTGCCACGGCGGGCTGGCGCCCCGCCCCCTGCGAGGCGCGATAGGCATGCGTGTCTACGGCTGGACGATCGCCGCACTGCTGATGCTGCCCGGAACGGCGATGGCGCAGGTGGATTTCAGCGGCGAATGGGGTCCGCTCTACCACGAGGACCGGCCCGAGCGGCTGCCCGGTCCCGAGCTCGGTGACTACACCGGGCTGCCGCTCAGCGACGCCGGCCGCCTCGCGGCCGAGAGCTGGGACGCCAACCGCCTCTCCGTCGTCACGCAGTATCAGTGCCGCCCGCATTCCTCCGACTACGGGCTGCGCGGCCTCGGCAACCTGCGCGTGTGGCGCGAGATCGATCCCGTCAACCAGGCGCTCGTCGCCTTTCGCACGTTCATGCCCGCGTGGGGCAGCGAGCGCACGATCTGGATGGACGGCCGGCCGCACCCGCCCGCGGAAGCCGAGCACACCTTCCAGGGGTTCTCGACCGGCACGTGGGACGGCAACACGCTCGTCGTCACGACGACGCACCTGAAGACGAACTATTACCGGCGCAACGGCGTGCCGAGCAGCGACCGGCGGAAGGCCACCGAATACTGGACGCGCCACGGCGAGTTCCTGACCGTCGTCAGCGTCGTGGAGGATCCCGTCTATCTCACGCAGCCGCTCGTGCTCAGCCAGAACTGGTTCCTCGATCCGGGGCAGCAGCTCCGGGTGGCGACGTGCGAGTACGTGCCCGAAGTCGTCGCGAGCACGCCGGACGCCGTGCCCCACTATCTGCCCGGCACGAACCGCTACCTGACGGAGGTTGCCGAGTGGTACGGGCTGCCGGCCGGCGCCACGCGCGGTGGCGCCGAGACGATGCTGCCCGAATACCGCCTGCAGATGGGACCACCGGCCGCGCCCCCGCCGCCCGTCTGCCAGCGGTACTGCATCTGCTCCGAGATGTTCGGGTGCGAGGTGACCCGGCCGCCGCCCCGGCGGTAGCCGCCAGCGCGTCGGGCGCGCGCCGGCTGGCCTCGCGGACGGCCTGCACGATCTTCATCGATCTGATCATGTGGCGCGACGACGAGCGGGATGAAGCTCGCTACCGCGTCAGCGGTCCACGCGTCCGGCGACATCCGGGTCACCGTCCGGCCCCGGTGCGAGTTCGCGGCGCGCTGCACGCTCTCGACTCGCTGAGTCCTGTCGTCTGCGCTGGAGTCCCATTCCGCCTGCCGCGTGCGCTGCGATCCGTCGATCTGGCCGGCGTGTGCCTGCGAACGCTCGGCCTTCCCGTCGAAGTAGAATCCGGCCGTGGTCAAACAAGGATTCCGCGCGGCCGCCGAATGGGACGTGCTGTCCACTCCGGCGCGCGAGGAGCTTTACAGGCAGATCGTCGAAAGCGCGCACGAAGGCATCTGGGTCACCGACGGCCGCGGCCGCACGGTGTTCGTCAACGGCCGCATGGCGTCGATGCTCGGCTACGCGCCGGCGCAGATGATCGGCCACGCGCTCGACGAGTTCACGGTCGAGCGCGCGCCGCTGGCGCGGGCGCTCGCCGACCGCGCCACCTGGTCCCGCGAAGTCCGTCTCACCGCCCGCGACGGCACGGTGGTGTGGTCGCTGATGAACAGCAGCCCGCTGCACAACGAGGACGGCGACGTGTCCGGCGTGCTCACGATGGTGGCGGACATCTCCACGCGCAAGGCGGCCGAGGAGGCGCTGCGCGACAGCGAGCGGCGGCTGAAGACGATTTTCGAGACCGAGCCCGCCTGCGTGAAGCTCGTCAGCGCCGACGGGCGGTTGCTCGAGATGAACCCGGCCGGCCTGCAGATGATCGACGCCGACGACCTGTCGCAGGTCATCGGCCAGGAGATCGTCAACCTCGTGCACCCCGCCGATCGCGACCGCTTCAGGGAGACGATCCGCGCCGCCAGCGCGGGCGAGCCCGCGCGCGCCGAGTTCCGCATCATCGGCCTGCGCGGCACGCAGCGCTGGCTCGAGACGCACGCGGTCCCGTTCGACCCGGCGACGGCGGAGAAGGGGCAGCCGTCGGTGGTGCTCGGCGTCACGCAGGACGTGACGCAGCGCAAGCTGCTCGAGTACGAGCTGAATCAGGCGCAGAAGCTCGAGGCCGTGGGCCGGCTCGCGGGCGGCATCGCGCACGATTTCAACAACCTGCTGACCGCGATACTCGGGTATGCCGACTTCGCCGCCATGCAGCTGCCGCCGAAGCACCCGGTCCACGGCGAGCTGGCGCAGATCCGCGAGGCGGGTGAGCGGGCGGTGGCGTTGACCGCGCAGCTGCTCGCCTTCAGCCGCAACCAGATCCTGCGTCCGCGCGTCATGGACATCAACGAGACCGTGACCGGGCTGCTGAAGATGCTGCCGCGCATCATCGGCGAGCACATCGCCACCTCGGCGGAGCTCGACACCGGGCTGCACCGCGTGAAGGCGGACCCGACGCAGCTCGAGCAGGTGCTGTTGAACCTCGCGCTCAACGCGCGAGACGCGATGCCCGACGGCGGCGCGCTGATCATCCGCACCGCCAACGTCGTGCTGCAGGAGCCGCCCGCGGACGATCCCACCTTCCAGCCCGGCCCGTTCGTGCGCCTGTCGGTCACCGACACCGGCACGGGCATGGACACCGAGACCGAGGCGCGCGCCTTCGAGCCGTTCTTCACGACCAAGGACGTCGGCCGCGGCACCGGCCTCGGCCTGTCCACCGTCTACGGCATCGTGACGCAGAGCCGCGGCTACATCTCGGTTGCCACGGAGATGGGGCGCGGCACCACGATCACCATCCACCTGCCGGCGACCAGCGAACCGATCGAGCGCGGGCCCGTCGCGCAGGAGGTCCAGCTTCGCGGCGGGCGCGAGACCGTGCTGCTCGTCGAGGACGCCGAGGCGGTGCGCGAGCTCGAGCGCCGCACGCTGGAGACGAGCGGCTACCGCGTGCTCGTCGCGCGCGACGGCGTGGAGGCCATCGGCATCGCGGTGCAGGAGGAAGGGCAGATCGACCTGCTCGTCACCGACGTGGTCATGCCGCATCTCACCGGACCGCAGCTGGCGGCGGAGCTCACGGTGCGCTGGCCGTCGATTCGCACCCTGTATGTGTCCGGGTTCAGCGAACAGATACCGCCCCGCGAAGCGGGCGGCCATCGGCCCCGGCTGCTGAAGAAGCCGTTCACCCCGGCGCGGCTCGTGGACGTGGTCCGCAGCGTGCTGGACGAAGTGGAGAAGTGATGCCGCGACTCTTCCTGGCCGCGTGTGTGTGCCTGCTGCCGTCCCTGGGGGCGGCGCAGGGTCTGGTGACGCAGCGGAATCTCTCGCTGCCGATGGCCAAGACGATTGCCGAGGCGACGCTCGCCGCGTGCAAGGCGAAGGGGTTCAACACCGCCGCGGCCGTCGTGGACCGCGCCGGCCAGGTGATCGTGCTGCTCCGCGACGAGGCCGCGACGACGCAGATGCTGGAGATGTCGCGGCGCAAGGCGTATACGGCGCGGATGTTCCGCGTGCCGACGTCCGAGTTCCAGAAGCGCACGCTGGATCCGGCGTTCGCGGCGCAGCGCGACATCGCCGACATCCTCGCGCTCGGCGGCGGCGTGCCGATTCAGATTGGCGCGGAGACGATCGGCGGCGTCGGCAGCTCCGGCTCGAGCCAGGAGCAGGACGAGGCGTGCGCGAAGGCGGGGGTCGCCGCCGTCGCGCACTTGTTGCGCTAGGAGTCCGTCCGAGTAATCGCGGTGAAAGTCATATTCTCTCGTGCTGCGCGCTCACGCTGCCGGTCGCCGCTCCCGGCGATGGCCGCGGAGGTGTCGCGTCGGCGATCGAACGCCACGACCGAG
>VFYY01000129.1 GCA_016871375.1 Acidimicrobiia bacterium | reverse complement strand
GGCCGCCCAGCCCTTCGACGCGGCTCAGGGCGGGCAGGCCGCGCAGGCGGCTCCGCCGGCGGGGCCCGTGCGCGAAGCGGACCCGGCGCCGAACACCGAGGTGCTCGGGCCCGGCGAGCGTGCCGGCGGCGATTTCATGGTGGACATCCTGAAGTCGCTCAAGTTCGACTACATCGCGTCGAACCCCGGCTCGAGCTTCCGCGGCATCCACGAGTCGATCATCACCTACGGCAACAACGTGGCACCCGAATTCATCACGTGCTGCCACGAGGAGTCGTCGGTGGCGATGGCGCACGGCTACTTCAAGGCCGAGGGCAAGCCGATGGCGATCCTCTGCCACGGCACCGTCGGCATCCAGCACGCGGCGATGGCGATCTACAACGCCTACTGCGACCGCGTGCCGGTCTACATCATCGCGGGCAATCATCTCGACGCGACGCATCGACGTCCCGGCGTCGAGTGGGCGCACAGCGTGCAGGACGCGGTCGCCATGGTGCGCGACTTCGTGAAATGGGACGACAACCCGGTGTCGCTCGCCCATTTCGCCGAGTCCGCCGTGCGCGCCTACAAGATCGCCATGACCCCGCCCATGATGCCGGTCGCCATCGTCTGCGACGGCGGCCTGCAGGAAGAGCCGGTGTCGGCGGAGGAGCACGCGAAGCTGCGCGTGCCGCGGCTGACGACGACGTCTCCGCCGCAGGGTGATTCGGGCGCGGTCGCCGAAGCCGCGCGCCTGCTGGTGAGCGCGCAGAACCCGGTCATCATCGCGGACCGCCTCGCGCGCACGCCGAACGGGCTGAAGCTCCTCATCGAGCTGGCCGAGACCCTGCAGGCGCCGGTCGTCGATCAGGGCGGGCGCATGAACTTCCCGTCGCGCCACCCGCTCAATCACAGCGACAGCGCGCGCCAGCTCGTCACCAACGCGGACGTCATCCTCGGCCTCGAGCTGTTCGACTTCTGGGGCACGACGAACACGCTGCGCGATTCGCTGCACCGGACGTCGCGCTCGTTCGTGAAGCAGGGCGCGAAGCTGATCAGCATCACCGCGTCGGATCTGTTCACCAAGTCCAACTACCAGGACTTCCAGCGCTACCCCGAAGTCGATCTGGCGATGGCCGCCGACGCGGAGGCCACGCTGCCGGCGCTCATCGAGGCGTGCAAGCGCCTGGTGAACGGCGACCGGCAGCGCGTGTTCGACGAGCGCCGCCGCGCGCTGGCCGACGCGCACACGAAGCTGGTGCGCGCATCGCGCGAGGAGGCGGCCTACGCGTGGGACGCGTCGCCGATCAGCACGGCCCGCCTCTGCGCGGAGCTCTGGGAGCAGATCCGCACCGAGGACTGGTCGCTCGTCTCCGAGAGCGGCAACATGAGCGGCTGGCCGAAGCGGCTCTGGGATTTCACCAGGCACTACCAGCATCTCGGCGACTCGGGCGGCGCCGGCGTCGGCTACGGAGCGCCGGCCGCGGTGGGCGGCGCGCTGGCGAACAAGAAGTACGGGCGCCTCTCGGTGAACATCCAGGGCGACGGCGACCTGCTCTACGCGCCGGGCGTCCTCTGGACGGCCGCGCACCACGAGATCCCGCTGCTCACCCTGATGCACAACAACCGCGCCTACCACCAGGAGACGATGCACCTGCAGCGCATGGCGAACCGGCGTCAGCGCGGCGCGACGCGGTGGAACATCGGCACGACGATCGACAACCCGAACGTGGACTTCGCGAAGATCGCCCAGGGCATGGGCGTGTGGGCCGAGGGCCCGATCGCGAGTCCCAACGAGCTCGGGCCGGCCATCCGCCGCGCGCTCGCGGTGGTCAAGAAGGGCGAGCCGGCGCTCCTCGACGTCGTCACGCAGCCGCGGTGAGACAGGCCATGGATTCCTTGAATCGCAGGGGCGAGGCATGCCTCGCCCGCAACGTGCATCCTTACGGGCGACGCGTGCGTCGCCCCTACATCGTTCTCGCTATGCTGATGGCCGCGACTGTCGGCTCTGTCGCGCAGGCGCCGGCGCCCGCGCCGCCTGCCCAGCCCTCGCCCGCGACCGTCGAGGAAGGCAGGAAGATCTTCGCGAGCTACGGCTGCTACCAGTGCCACGGCTACGAGGGACAGGGCGGCGCGGCGGGTCCGCGCATCGCGCCGCGCCCGCTCCCCTACGCCGGCCTCTCCCGCTACGTCCGCCGTCCGGCGGGCCAGATGCCGCCGTACACGGAGAAGATCCTCGCGGACGCGCACCTGCAGAAGATCTACGCGTACCTGCAGACGCGCCCGGCGCCGAAGCCGGTCGACAGCATCCCGCTGCTAAGTAAGTGAAGACGTGCAGTGAGGACAGCGCTTCGCTGACAGCGGAATAGACATCGCGCAGTACGGGCAGTCGCGCGCGGCGGCGCGGCGGCGCCAGCCCCCCGTTCGGCCTACGGGTGGTAGTGGCAGATGAGGTCTTCCCCGAGACGGCAGTTGCAGGGCTGGCCCTGCACGCCGTGCCCGGTCTGCGGCGCGCCGCACTCCAGGTGCCCGGCAGGATTCGTCGTGCCGCCGGCGTCCGCCAGCGGAGCGCCCCAGAAGTCCGTCGACACGCCCTGTGTGACGGTGTTGTAGTCCGACGGCGGCTTGCTCGCACCCGGCTTCACACCGGGAGGCAGGGGCCTGCCGATCTTCACGCAGTAGTTGTTGTACGCGTTCTCCCG
Organism: Acidimicrobiia bacterium; assembly: GCA_016871375.1. Classification (GTDB taxonomy): domain Bacteria; phylum Acidobacteriota; class Vicinamibacteria; order Vicinamibacterales; family UBA2999; genus VFYY01. The sequence continues at coordinate 9,345 of VFYY01000129.1, read as the reverse complement.
TTCGAGATCGGCGACGATCAGCCGGCCCTGCGCACTCTCGAACGCCGACACCGGCCCTGACGCGTAGACCGACGGTGGAATCACCGTGTGCAGCTCGAGGAGCTTCTTCGACGTGCGCGCGCGGAGAATCCGCGCGATCGCGGCCCGCTCGGCCCTGCTGAGCGGCTGCGGCGTTCCCGCCGGCGCGACTGCGGCAGCGACCGCCGGGTCGCTGGGGTCGCCGACCACGATGTGGTTGGCAGGAACCGTGACGCCGTAACTGTTCGCAAGGTGCAACAAGTCGATCTTCGCGGCTCTTCGCAGCCTGCGGTACTGCACCACCCGCTGTCCGAAGGGGACTGCTGCCTGCGGAATCGGCGGGGCTTTCGTCGCGTGAACATGTCGCGTCATATCGATACCCTCGTGATCGGCGTGCTCGTGGTCCGAACGAGAGGGGTCGTGCAGGTCCAGTGCCAGCGCGAGGCGCGGCTGCCCTCGTGTCCAGGTGAGCCGGCATCCAGGCGCCGGCCGGAATTCCCCGCAGCGCGGTGAGAACTCCTTCGCGGTCATCGAGCCTTCCGCTCGCGGCTCGGCTATGATCTGCGCGGACATTCGAGCGAGGGACCCATGAGAACGCTTTCTCTCGCGGCCGCGATTCTGGCCGTATCGGCGCTGGAGCCCACGGGCGCGGCGGCGCAGCAGGGCATGCCGGGCGGCACGCCGATGACCTTCTTCGTCACCAGCGAGCCGATCGGCGACGGCGGCAACCTTGGCGGACTGGCAGGTGCGGATGCGCACTGCCAGCGCCTGGCGACCGCGGTGGGCGCCGGTGGCAAGACGTGGCACGCGTATCTGAGCACGCAGGCGCGGCCCGGCCAGCCGGCCGTCAACGCGCGCGATCGCATCGGGACCGGCCCCTGGTACAACTACGAGGGCGTCATGATCGCCCGCGACGTCGCGCATCTCCACGGCGACACGCTGGAGCTGGCGCGCCTCGGCAACAACCTGCACAAGCGGAGCGGCCTCACCGAGCACGGCCAGATCGTGCCCGGGCTCAACGACCACAAGCATCCCCGCGATACCGACTGGGAGTACGTGAAGACGACGCCGTACACCAACCGGCACGAGGTCCTCACCGGCTCGCAGCCCGACGGCCGCGCGTACCCGCCCGAGCTCGATTACACCTGCAACAACTGGACGAGCAACCAGGATCCGAAGCCCGGCCAGGCGCAGGGCGGGCTCGAGGCGGCGCCGAACCGGCCGAACGTGCAGATCGGGTTCCCCGACCGCAACGGCGGCGGCAACGGATCGTGGAATTCGTCGCACGGCACCAACGGGTGCAGCCAGACCGCGCTCGTGCGGACGCACGGCATCGGCATGCTCTACTGCTTCGCCATCAACTGAGACCGACGATGACAAAGAACCTGGCCCCGTGGGCATTCGCGGTCCTCGTCGCGGCAACCGCTTCCGCGGACGCGCCGCTGGCGCAGCGCGGCGCGCCGATGCCGGCGTCTGAAAACATCCCTTCGAGCCTGACGACGTTCTTCGTGACGAGCGAGCCGATCGGCGACGGCGGCAACCTGGGCGGCCTGGCCGGGGCGGACGCGCACTGCCAGAAGCTGGCGACGGCCGCGGGGATCGGCGACCGCACCTGGCGCGCGTACCTCAGCACGCAGGAACGCCCCGGCCAGCCCGCGGTGAACGCGCGCGACCGTATCGGGAACGGCCCCTGGTTCCACCCGAAGGAACGGCTGCTCGACTATCTCCAGCGCCGCCTGAGCCGGCCGCTCGTGAAGTCGGAGATTCACGGCGACACGCTGCTCGAGGCGCAGCGCGGCAGCAACATGAGCAAGGAGTTCGCGCTGACCGAGAAGGGCGAGCTCGTGAACGGCATCGGCGATCCGCTGCCCACGCGCCACGACATCCTCACCGGCTCCACGCCCGACGGCCGCGCATTCCCGCCCGGCGTCGATCGCACGTGCAACGACTGGACGAGCAACGGCGCCGGCTCCGCGCAGGTCGGCCACTCCGACCGCATCGGCAACGGCAACCAGTCGTGGAACTCGTCGCACGCGACCACCGGCTGCAGCCAGCGGGCGCTGGTCGCCAGCGGCGGCGTCGGGTTGTTCTACTGCTTCGCGGCGAATTAGCGCGGTTTCGACTTCTTCGTAGTGTCCGGCTTCAGCCGGACCACACACGGCGGTGCCGATCAACGTGGTCCGGCTAAAGCCGGACACTACGACGTTTCAGAAACCGCTCTGGTGTGGTCCGGCTGAAGCCTGGCTGAAGCCGGACACTACGTACGCGCCGAGAGGCCGCTGCGGATGCCGTCGATGAAGGTGTCGATGTTCTTCCGCGCGATGCGGTCGAGCAGGCCCTGAGGGCCGAACGCAGCCAGCTTCCCCGAGATCGTCACATCTCCACGCCAATGGACGAGGGTCTCGCCGCCCTGTCCTACTTCCAGGTTGAAGCTGGTCACCATGTCCACGACGCTGGCAAGGCCGGCGCCCCTGCCGACGACGGTCGTGCTGACCGGCGGCCGCCGGTCGCGGATCTCCAGCTTCATCACCACGTCTCCCTTGATGTGCGAGACGCCGACGCGCGCGGTCACGGTGAAGCGATCGGCGTCCTGGATGATGACGTCCCGCACGTCGGGCATATGGCGGCTCACCCGAGCGGGATCGGTCAGGAAGGCGTAGACGGTGTCGATGGACGCGTTGACGGTGAAGTGTCCTTCGAGATGCATCTCAGGGTGCCTGGGGCGCCTAAAGTGCCCGGAGTGCCTAAAGGTGCAGCGTGTCCACGCGTTCACCGCGGGCGCGCGCAAGAGCGGCGACACAGGCGCGGCGGACGAGCACGCCGGCAAGGTGGCGCTTGTACTCGACGCTGCCGCGCGTGTCCGCGAACGGACTCGCCTCGTCGCGGACGGCGTGCTCCGCCTGCGCGAGCAGGTCTTCTGAAAGGGCCTGGCCGGCCAGCATCGCCTCCGCCGCGCGCGCGCGGAAGGGCGACGGCGCGACCGCCCCGCAACTGATCGCCACCGCGGCGCATCGCCCTGCCTCGTCGAGCGTCACCTGCACGCCGGCGCTCGCCACGGCGAAGTCGCCCGCGCGGCGCTCGAACTTCGCATACGCGCCACCCGTCCGGCCCGGCGGGATCCCCACCGCCACCTGCGTGATGAGCTCGTTCGCGCCGAGCTGCGTCGTGTAGGCATCGACCAGGAACGCCGCGAGCGGCACCGTGCGTGTGCCGTCGGGACCGGCCACCGTCACGTGCGTGTCGAGCGCGAGCAGCGCCGCCGGCCAGTCGCCGGCAGGATCCGCGTGCGCCAGGCTGCCGGCGACGGTGCCGCGGTTGCGGACCTGGACGTCGGCCGTGAGCTGCGCGGCGTCGTGCATCAGCGGGAGGTGCTCCCGCACGAGCGGCGACGCCGCCACGTCCGCGTGACGACACAGCGCCCCGAGGACCAGCCGATCGCCGTCGCGGCGAAGGCCGGCGAGCTCGGCGATGCCGTTCACGTCGATGAGCACGCGCGGCGACGCGATCCGCAGCTTCATCATCGGAATGAGGCTCTGCCCGCCCGCGAGCACCTTTGCATCGTCGCCGTAGTGCACGAGCATCGCGACGGCCTCGTCCACGCTGCGCGGCACGACGTAGTCGAAGTCAGCGGGAAACATGCATCAGGTTCCAGACGCGCTCGGGCGTCAGCGGCAGGCGCCGGACGCGGGCGCCGAACGGCGAGAGCGCGTTTTCGACGGCGCTGGCAATGGCCGCGGGCGACGGAATCGCCGCGCCCTCCCCCGCCGCCTTCTGTCCCAGGGTGGTGTAGGGATCGGGAACGGGATGGTGCTCGATCTCGATGCGCGGCGTCTCCAGCGTGGTGGACTTGCCGTAGTCCAGCAGCGTCAGCGTGAGCAGCTGCCCGTCGTCGCCGTAGACGAACCCTTCGCCGAGCGCGACGGAGATGCCGTGCGCGGCGGATCCATAGATCTGGCCGTCCACCACCGACGGATTGATCATCGTGCCGTTGTCGCTGACGATGACATAGCGCAGAACCTTGACGCGGCCGGTGCCGGGATCGACTTCGACGAGTGCCGCGTGAGCGGCCGATCCAAACGTGTACTGCGCGCGCACGCGGCCGGTTTCGTCGGGGAGCATGCCGGGGTCCGCGTGCGGGTGGCTGTGGTAGTAGGTCGCCTCGAGGCCGCCCTCGAAGCCCTCAGGCAGCAGCGCCTGGTTGGCGTAGGCGATCTTGCCGAGCTCCGCAAATGTAATAGTGGCGGGGCCGTCGGCCGACGAATTCGGCGCGGCCGACGGAACCCGCCCTACGATCCCGTCGCGGAGGTCGAGCGCGCTGCGATCCACCTTCAGCAGATGCGCGGCGAGCGTCAGGACTTTCTCGCGGACGCGCATCGCGGCGCCGTGAACGGCGCCGATGTCGTAGAGATGGAAGTTGTTGCCGCTGTTCGCGCAGGAGACGCCCCACGGGGAGAGCGACGAGTCCCAGCCGCCGCTGGCAGAGATCCGATCCGGCGGGATGCCGAGGACGTCGGCGACGATCTGCGCCGCGGTCGTCTCGTGCGACTGGCCGCAGCTCGGCGCGCCTAACGTAAAGACGACGGAGCCGTTCTTCTCGATCTTGACCGTGGCGCCCTCGACCCCGCCGGCGCCGGGCATCTGCTTCGACTTCGGGAAGATCGCCATGTCGCGGGCGGCGTTGCGTCCGCCCGGCTCGAGGCCGATCACGACGCCGATGCCGATCAATCTATCGTTCCCGGTTTTCTGCTGCGCGCGAATGTCCTCGTAGCCGATGTTCTTCAGCGCGCGATCGAGCAGCCCCTGGTAGTCGCCGCTGCCGATGATGTTGCCGTTCGGCGTCGTGTACGGGAACTGGTCCTGCGTCACCAGGTTGCGCCGGCGAACGGCAATCGGGTCGAGCCCGAGCTCCTGCGCGACGGCGTCCATCATCCGTTCCCAGATGAAGCACATGCCCGGCTTGCCGATGCCACGGTTCGGCACCACCGGGCACTTGTTCGTGAGCACGGACCGGCCTTCGAGCCGCAGGTTCTGCACGCGGTACGTGTTGAACAGGTTGTTCAGCTTGTTGGTGAAGTGGATCGTCAGCGTGCTCACCGACCCGCCCACGTCGTCGGTGTCGGCAATCCTGAGCCCGAGCACCTCGCCGTCGTTCCTGACGGCGGCCTCGACGTCGAACTCCTGATCGCACGAGTGGCCGGCGGCCATCATGTGCTCGCTGCGGTCCTCGATCCACTTCACGGGGCGGCCGGTCTGCACGGCCATCAGCGCGGTCAGCACGGCGTACTTGCGGATCAGGTGAATCTTCTGGCCGAAGCCGCCGCCGACGTCGGGGACGGCCACGCGCACGCCGTCGATGCCGAGCGCCTCGGTGATCGCCTCGTAGACCACCTCCGGGTTCTGGCAGTTGCAGTAGAGGGTGAGGCGCTCCGGCGTCGGATCGACCAGGCAGGCGAACGGTTCGAGCGGCGTGGAGCTGTAGCGATGAATGCCCAGGTTCGCCGAGACGACGCGGTCGGCGCGCGCAAACGCCGCGTCCACGTCGCCGAAGGAGACATGACCCTGCCAGGCGACGTTGGTGCCGAGCTCGTCGTAGATCAGCGTCGCGTCTGGCGCGGCGGCCGCCTCCGTCGTGACGATCGCGGGCAGGGGTTCGTATTCGACGTCTATCAGCTCCAGCGCGTCCTCGGCCTCCGGGCGCGACGAGGCGGCCACCATTGCCACCGGCTCGCCGACGTAGCGCACCTTGCCGACGGCGGTCGCGTACTCAGGCACGGGCACGCGCAGCCCGGCCGCATATCGCCCCGGCTTGAACGGCGTCGTCAGCCTGACGACGTCGTCGGGCGTGATGACGCCGTAGACGCCGGTGGCGTGCGCGGCGCGGCCGGCGTTCGCCGAGACGATGCGCGCGTGCGCATACGGACTGCGCAGGACGAAGGCGTGCAGCATGCGCGGCAGGACGAGGTCGTCCACGAAGCGCCCGCGGCCGGTGACATGCCGTGGCGCTTCCTTGCTGCGCACGCTGGCGCCGACGTACCTTGAGTCGGAGCGTGTCATGGGGTTGAGTCGCCCCGTTCCGGGGTCTGACCCCGGTGACGTCCCGTTCCGGGGTCTGACCCCACCGATTTCACGGCCTCCACGATCTGCACGTAGCCGGTGCACATGCAGAGGTTGCTCGAGAGATCCCTGCGAATCTCTTCCTCGGTCGGGTTCGGGTTGCGCGCCAGCAGCGCGTGCGCGGCCATGACGAAGCCGGGCGTGCAGAAGCCGCACTGCAGCGCGAACCCGTTCACGAACGCTTCCTGAACCGGGTGCGGCCTGCCGCCGCGCCGAAGACCCTCGATGGTCGTCACCTCGCGGCCGTTCGCCTGCACGGCGAGCATCAGGCACGACTTCACGAGCACGCCGTCCACGAGGACCGAACAGGCGCCGCACTCGCCCACCACGCAGCCGACGTGCGTGCCGGTGAGGCCGAGCTGCTCGCGCAGGAACTGCACGAGCAGCGCGCGCGGCTCGACGTCGCCCTCATAGGCCTCGCCGTTGACGGTGATGCGGACGGAATGTGTCACCCTTCGACTCGCTTTGCTCGCTCAGGGCAAGGGGATGCGCAGCGCGCGATCGAAGAGGCCGTAGACGAAGAGCCACGAGGCGAGCGCGTACACGCCGGCCGGCACGATGCGCTGACGCGCGACGGCCATCAGGTACGCAACCGCGAACAGCGGGACGGCGATCAGCGCGCCAACCAGCCAGAGCAGGACGAAGAAGGCCGTCATCCACGCAGTGGCCGACAGCCATTCGACCCTCGACGCGGTCGCGAACACATCGGGCACATCCACGCTGTCGGCGGGTCCGCTCGCCATGGCTTCAGCGGCTCGCGGGACCCGCCCTACGTGCGTCAGGAGCTTCAGCAGCGCGCACAACAACAGCAGACCGCCGATGGCCAGCGGGAAGACGGCCGTGCGGAACGGCCAGGGCCACGCCTGATAGAGCACCCATGCGGCCACCAGCGCGAACCCGATCGTGATCGGCACGTCGGCGCGATGCGTGCTCGAGGGCCCGCCAGCATGGCGGCGCCGCACGAGCGGCCAGACCAGCCCGGCAACGGTCACGGCCGCACACACGAGGACCAGCGGCCGCGTCAGCCACGCCCACTCGTAGAGCGAATACGACAGGAAGAGATACCGCTCGGCGATGTCGCCCAGCACGAGCGCCAGCAGCAGCGGCGCCCGCGGCCAGTCCCACTTCACCGCCGCCACGCCGGCGACGGTCGCGCCGAGCATCATCAGGATGTCCGCGAAGCTGTTGTGCGCCGTGTAGGCGCCGAACGCGGTGAGCACCATCAGAAACGGCACGAGCAGCACCGCGCGCACGTGCGTCAGCCGCACGAACTGGTTCAGGAACAGGAACGACACGGACACCGCGATGATGTTCGACAGCACGATGACCCACACCATCGCGTAGGTCACATTCAGATTCGTCGTCAGCATCGCCGGCCCGGGCACCAGGCCCTTGATCAGGAAGACGCTGAGCAGGATGGCCATCGAGATGCTGCCGGGAATCCCGAAGGCGACGGTTGGAATCAGCGTGCCGCCCTCGCGCGAGTTGCTGACCGCCCCTGTGGCAATCACGCCCTCGACGTTGCCGCGCCCGAACGTCTCCGGACGGCTCGACGTGTGCTGCGCGTGCGCGTAGGCGATGAACTGGCCCACCGCGCCCCCCATGCCGGGAATCGCGCCGAGGCCCACGCCGATGGCGCCCGCGCGCAGCGTCAGCCACCAGTGATCGAAGACGTCGCGCACGCCCTGCATCACCCGCGAGATCCGCGCATCGCCGCTCTGCGTCGCGATGCTGTGCTTCGTCATCATCAGCTGCAGCACCTCGGCGCCGCCGAACAGGCCGACGACGACCGGAACGACGTTGATGCCGTCCCAGAGATAGAGCTGCCCGAACGTGAAGCGCTGGATGCTGCTCTGCGGGTCGAGGCCGACCATCGCCAGCAGGAAGCCGAACGCCGCCATGATGAAGCCCTTGAGCAGGTTCCGCCCGGCCAGCGAGACGATGAAGCTCAGGCCGAGCACGGTCAGCATCAGGAACTCCGGCGGACCCAGCTGCAGCACCAGCGGGCGCATGACCGGAACCGAGATCGCCAGCACGGCAGCGCCGAGCAGCGCGCCGACGAGCGACGCGGTGAGCACCGCGCCGAGCGCGCGGCCACCTTCGCCGCGGCGCGTCATCGGATAGCCGTCGAAGACGGCGGCGGCGGCCGTGGCCTCGCCGGGAATCCCGAACAGCACCGACGTGATGTCGCCGGCCACCGCGGTCACCGCGTGCATGCCGAGGAGGAACGCGAACGCCGACACGGCGTCCATCGGGTAGACGAACGGCAGCATCATCGCCAGCGTCGCCGCGCCGCCCAGGCCCGGCAGGATGCCGACCACCATGCCGACGGCGATGCCGATGAGCATCACGCCGAAGGTCTGCGGCGCCAGCACCTGCAGCAGCGCCGACCCGAAGATCTCCACCTAGCTTTTCTTGTCCATGGGGGTCACGCCGCCGGTGTCGGCTTCCCCCACCGCTGCGGACGGAATGGCGCTGTCGGGCAGGGCGAATCGCCCGTCGGAGAACACGGCCTTCCACTTCGCCACGGTCTCGCGGACCAGCGTCGGGCTGGCCTGCGCCACGCGCGGAAACGTGTCGAGCCGCTCGTACGGGCGGCACGCGTCAATCAGCGCCCGGGTGTTGTAAGGCGCCGACGGATCTTTGAGCAGTGGATCGACCCGGCTGCCCCACGACTTGCGCATGATCTCGATGTCCTCGGCCGGCTCGCAGCGCGTGCTCACCGCCCACATCACCTCCTCGAGGTTCATCGGATCCACGTCATCGTCCACGACGATGACGAAGCGGTTCATGTAGGCGGCGGCCTGGCACTGCGCGGCGACGTAGCCGGCCTGTCGCGAGTGGCCGCAGAAACGCTGCCTGATGGAGACGGCGATGAGCAGCCGCCCGCCGCCGGTCTCGTGCGCCCACACGCCGCGCACGTCGCGGACGCCGGTCTTCGCCAGCTCGTCGTGGATCATCGCGGACTTGAGCAGCGCCCGCATGTAGGAGTAGTCGTTGGGCGGCTTGCCCGGAGGGGCGCCGAGCAGAATCGGATCGTTGCGGTAGTAGAGCCGCTCGATCTGGATCGCCGGCACGGGCCTCGGCGAGCCCGTGTAGTAGCCGGTCCACTCCCCGAAGGGGCCCTCGCGCATCATGCGGTCCGGCGTGAGCCAGCCCTCGATGACGACCTCGGCGGCCGCGGGCATCGGCAGCCCGGTCACCTGGCCCTTG
>VFYY01000128.1 GCA_016871375.1 Acidimicrobiia bacterium | reverse complement strand
CGCCGGCGCACCCAGCATCGCGATTGTCGTGGTCTTCTTCGGCGGCCGCCCATTCTGGCTGCCCGCCTTCCTCCTCTCGTGCCGCCACAACCCGGACGTGCAGTGGATCGTCTACTGCGACTTCGACGTCGCCGACACGCTGCCGCCGAACGTGTCGGTCAAGCGGCTGGACATCCCCGAGTTCAACCGGCGCGCGTCGGACGTGCTCGGCGCGGCCATCAACGTGCTGCGGACGTCGGAGAAGGCGGACGCGAACGGCCGCCTGCGGATCAACCTGCGCAAGGCGTGCGACCTGAAGCCGGCCTATGGCGTGATCTTCGCCGAGGATCTCCGGCGCTACGACTTCTGGGCATGTTCGGACCTCGACATCGTCTGGGGCGACGTCCGGCACTTCCTGACGCCCGCGCTGCTCCGCGGGCACGACATCATCTCATCGCGTCCCGATCGGCTGTCGGGCCACTTCACGCTGTACCGCAACACCCCAGCGACGAACCGGGCGTTCGAGCTGATTCCGAATGTCGCGGCCGCGTTCGCGGAGCCGCGCTACCTCCACCTGGACGAGCACGAGCTGACGCGCCACTTGCGCCAGTACATGGACGAGCACCGCTTCCGCCGATGGCCCCGTGTCTACTGGCAGCACGAATGGACGACGAGCGCCGGGCTCCAGCACAGCATCGGGCATGGCGACATGGGCCCGTTATGCTGGCGGGACGGCAAGACGTTCACGGCAGCCGGCACCGAGATCATGTACGTGCACTTCCACAAACTGAAGCGCGACATGACCACCATCGATTTCGGATTCGACGACGCGCCCGCCGCGTTTTCGATCAGCCGCACGGGGTTCGCCGCGTGGGATAATTCACGGCTGCAGCGTGCTCCATGACAGCCCTGAAATAACGGTGCTCATGCCTTGTTTGAACGAGGCAGAGACCCTGCGAACGTGCATCCGCAAGGCGCGCGCGTGCGTCGATCGCCTTGGCCTCGCCGCGGAAGTGCTGGTCGCCGACAACGGTTCCACTGACGGTTCTCGGCAGATCGCCGCCGCCGAAGGCGCGCGCGTGATCGACGTGCCGGTGCGGGGGTACGGCGCCGCGCTGTACCACGGGATGCTCGCCGCCCGCGGCCGCTTCGTCATCATGGGTGACGCCGACGACAGCTACGACTTCTCGCGCCTGGACGCGTTCGTCGAGGAGATGCGCGAAGGCGCCGACCTGGTGATGGGCAACCGGTTCCTGGGCGGCCTGCGGCCCGGCGCGATGCCGTGGAAGAACCGCTACGTCGGCAATCCGGTGCTGTCGGCCATGGGCCGCCTGTTCTTCCGGTCGCCCGCCGGAGACTTTCATTGCGGCCTGCGCGCGCTGTCGCGCAGCGCGTTCGACCGCATGGACCTGCAGACGACGGGCATGGAGTTCGCGTCGGAGATGGTCATCAAGGCGACCCTCCTCGGCATGCGCATCGTCGAAGTGCCGACGACGCTCGATCCGGCGGGCCGGAGCCGGCCGCCGCATCTCCGCCCGTGGCGCGACGCGTGGCGCCACGTGCGGTTCATGCTCCTGTACTGTCCGCGGTGGCTCTTCCTGTATCCCGGCGCCGCGCTCGTCACCGCGGGCGTGATCGTCGGCGCGGCCGTGCTGATGCGCGCGCTGAGCGGGCGTCCGCCGGTCGAGGCGGACGCGCACGCGCTCCTGCTCGCGGCGGCCGGCGTGATTCTGGGATTCCAGGGCGTGGCCTTCGCCTTCTGCGCGCGCATCTACGCGCTGACCGAAGGCCTGCTCCCCGAGGATCGTCCGCTCGAACGGATGTTCAGGTACTTCACGCTCGAAACGGGGCTCGCCGCCGGCGCGGTGCTGCTCCTCTTCGGCCTTGGAGGCGCCGTCTACGCGGTGGCGGATCCGACAGTGCTCGGCATGGACGACCCGCGCGCGCGACTCCTCGTCGCCATCCCCGCGGCTGCCAGCATCTGTCTCGGCGGGCAAATCGTCTTCCTCAGTTTCCTCCTGAGCTTCCTCGGACTCCGCCGCCGGTCGGCGCCGCGGACGTGAACTACGTCATCGGGTCCGGCCCGGCGGGCGTGGCTGCCGCCACGGCGCTCCTGGACGCGGGCCGTCCGGTCACGATGCTCGATGCCGGCGGCGAGCTCGAGGCGCCGATCGATGCGCGCGTCGAGGCGCTGTCGAAGCGCCTGCCCGACGAGTGGACGACGGCGGAACGTGACGCGCTGCGCGGACCGCTGCGCTACAACAGCGAGGGCGCGCCCCTGAAGCTCCTCTTCGGCTCCGACTACGTGTACCGGGACGTCGATGCACTGCAGCCGGTCGTCACCGAGGGCGTCGATGCCTACCGCGCGCTGGCCGCCGGCGGGCTCAGCGTCCTGTGGGGCGCCGCCATCCTGCCGTATGCAGACGCCGACTTCGACGAGTGGCCGGTGACAGCGGCGGAGATGCACCGCCACTACGTGTCCGCGCTGCGGTTGACGGGCCTGGCCGCGGCCGAGGACGGGCTGGCGCGGCTGTATCCGCTGCACATGCCACCCACCGCCACGGTGGAGACGAGCGCGCAGGCCCGCGCCGTCCTGAGCCGGATGACGGAGCACGCCGACGCGCTGCGGCAGCGGCACGTGTACTTCGGGAAGGCCAGGCTGGCGTTTGGCCAACCGCCGGGAGACATCCGCTCGTGCGTGCACTGCGGCATGTGCCTGTACGGCTGCCCCTACGGGCTCATCTACTCGGCGCGCACGACGCTTCTCCAGCGGCTCGTGAGGTCCGAGTTGTTCCGCTACGTGCCGGGCGTCGTGGTGCGGACGCTGACCGAAGAACAGGGCCGCGTCACGATCGAGGGCTTCTCGCGCGGCACCGGGCAGCCGCAGCGTCTCGACGGGACGCGGGTCTACCTGGCGACCGGACCGCTGGCATCGACGGCGATTCTGCTGGCGTCCTTGCGCGAGGACGCGGGCGCGGTGACGTTCGCGCAAAGCGATCACTTCCTGCTGCCCCTGCGCCTGCGGCAGCCGCCCCGCGGCGCCGACCGGGAGCGGCTCCACACGCTCAGCCAGATCTTCCTGGAGATCCTCGATCCGGAGGTGTCGCGGCGCGGGGTGCACCTGTAGGTCTATACCTACAACGATCTGTATCCGCGGATGGCGCAGGACAAGCTCGGTCCGCTGTATCCGCTGCTGGCGCCCGCGGTGCGACGGCTCATCGACCGCGTGGCGGTCGTGAAGGGCTATCTGCACTCCGTCGAGTCGGCGGGGATTCGCGCCACGCTCGAGCCGGGCAGCGACGCACGGCTGCGCCTGACCGCGGTGCCCAACCCGGCGTCGGATCGCGTGATTGGCGCGGTCACGCGGCTGCTGTCACGCGCTCGCGGCGAGATTGGCGCGGCGCCAATCCAGCTTGGGCTGCGCAAGGGACCGCCGGGCAGCGGCGTCCATGTCGGCGGCAGTTTTCCCATGCGGCGGCGCCCCGGCCCGCTCGAGACGGACGCGCTGGGCGTGCCGACCCGGTTCTCCAGGGTGCACGTCGTGGATGCGACGACGTTTCCGGCCATGCCGGCCGCACCGCCGACGCTCACGGTCATGGCGAACGCGTTCCGCATCGCGGAGGCCTCGTGTTCGAGCTAGCGCCGATGCCGCGCTTCCGGTTGTACACGCGGGGCTCGGACTACGTGCACCTGTTCAGGGATCTCCTGCTCGGACGGGCGACGCGCGGGGACGACGCCGCGCGTCTCGAACGGGACATCTGCCAACGATTCGACGTCCCGTACGCCGTCTGCCTGCCGCAGGGACGCGTCGGCGTCTACCTCGCCGTCAAGCACAGCATCACGCCCGGGCAGAAGGTCATCCTGTCGCCGTACACCATCGCCGACGTCATCAACATGGTGATCTGCGCGGGCGGGCGGCCGGTGTTCGCCGACATCGACCGTCCGTCGACGAACATCCAGGCCGGGGAGGTCGAGCGCCTGATCGACGACGACACGGGCGCGGTGATGGTGACGCACCTGCACGGCCTGTCGTGTGACATCGAGCGAATCGCCGAGATCTGCCGCGGCCGCCAGGTGCCGCTCATCGAGGACGCCGCGCAGGCGTTCGGCGCCCGCGTCCACGGCCGGGCCGTGGGCACGTTTGGCGGCGCCGGCGTCTTCAGCTTCGGCATGTACAAGAACGTCACCGCGTTCTACGGCGGCATGATCGTCACGCCCGACGAGCGTCTGTACCGCGCCGTGAGAGCGGAGCTCGACGCGGCGCCGTATATGTCGCGGCGCGTGGTCGCGGCGAAGGCGCTGAAGGCGCTCGTCACCGACGTGGTGACGAGCCCGCTGCTCTTCAACTCGTGCGTGTACTGGCTGTTCCGCTTCGGCTATCTGCACGACATCAGCGCCATCAACAAGCACGTGATGGTCGAGCTCGACACGGCGAGGAAGCAGGCGATGCCGGCTGATTACCTGCGGCGGTTCCTGCCAGTGCAGGCGCGGATGGTGCTGCGGCAGCTGCCGCGTGTCGATGCCGACGCGGCGGTCCGCATTGCCTACGCGCGCCTCTACCACCAGGCGTTGTCGTCGGCGCCGGACGTGATCGTGCCGGCGTTTCGAGACGACGGGTCGTACGTCTACAACTACTTTCCGCTTCAATATCACCCGCGGACCGCGCTCGTCCGGTCGGCGATGCAGCAGCGGCGCGACCTGGCCGTGCAGCACCTGAAGAACTGCGCCGGCCTGCCGTCGTTCGCGCCGGAGCACCGCGACTGCCCGAATGCGGAGGCGACCGCCGCGCAGGTCGTGCTGCTGCCGAACTATCCGCGCTACGGCGAGCGATCGGTCCTGCGGACGATCGCCGCCATCGGTCGATTCCTCGCCGGCCGCGGTGAGCGCTTCAGCGACGGGGACGTCCAACGCCTCGCCGAGCTCCACCGGACGTCGCTACCCGATTCGAACGTCAGCGTGCTCGGCGCCGAGTACGCGCGCGCGTTCTACCGCTACGTGACGACCTCCGCCAGGGAGCTGACGATCGTGGATCGCGACGCGGCCGGGCACATCGCGGCCGCCGCGGTGATCAGCCTGGACCCGGCGACGCTTCCGCGCCGGCTCGTCTTCGGCACGCCGCTGCTGCGGCACATGCTGAGGCACGGGCGCGGCCTGTTCGCGCGAGCGGTGGCTCCAGGCACGCCGGAGGGCGGACGCTCGAACCTACCGGAGCTGATTCTGATCTACACGTCGCCGGAGGAGCGGGGCCGCGGCCGCGCCACGTCGCTGATCCGGCGCGCCGAGTCCCACCTTCGCGGTCTCGGCATCGACGCCTACGAAGTCAAAACCGTCGCCGATCCGTCGAACCCGACGCTGGCCTTCTACAGGAACCGGGGTTTCACGCCCCGCGGCACGGCCTCATCGCTCAGCAGGAGCTTTCAGGTCTTCGAGCGACAGCTGCACGAGGGTTGAGGGCCTTCAGTCGACGAAGGCGAGGAGCGGCGGGGTGGTGGCCGGCGGCGCCGCGGTGCACGCCGCGGGCATCGGGACGCCGTAGCGCATCAGGATCTCGATGATGTCCTCGTGTGCCAGCTGCGTAGCCAGGCACAGGGCGCCCTCGTTGCCTGGCGCGTCCAATCGGACGCCGGCGCTCAGCAGCATGCTGACGGAGTTGTCGCGACCGGTCGCGATCGCCAGCATGAGCGGCGTCACGCGCACCTCGCGCTCCCCTGTGACGTCGGGATGCCGGTAGCTCACCGGCGCGTTGGGATCCCGCCCGCGCTGGATGAGTGCGTACGCCTCCTCGACCGCTCCCTCTGCCACGGCCGCGGCAAACGACATCGACGGCGTGACCGTTGAGGCCGGCCTGAGCCCCTGCGCCGCCATCGCGTTGAGCACCTGCACGTACGCCGGATAGTCGGCGAAGTCGACACGGCGTTCCTGCAGATCGGTAATCCACTCGCGATGATTCCGCGCCGCCCGCGAACGGACGTCCTCGACGGTGCCCAGCGCCCGGACCGGCCACGCGATCGCCAGCACCACCAGCGCGACGGCGTACGCGACGCGGCGTGGCGGCGACGCCGTGCGTGCGCGGGCCATGACCGCGCGCAGCGTCGGGTACGCCGCCAGCGCACAGAACACGACCGCCATCCCGCCGAGGCGGCCGCGCGAGTAGTTGAAGCCGAGCGCGCCGGAGGCCGCGACCGACACCACCGCGGCGGCGAAGACCCGCCCCTCGGCGGTCCACGACTTCCACGTGCCGCGCCTCACCTCGCCGATACCCCACCACGCGATCACCACGGTCAGCAGCGCCGACGACAGCAGCCGCGTGACGTCCATCACCGGCAGCTCGCCCTGGAGCGCGCGGGCCGTGATCGTGAAGCGCCCATCGGTCGGCTCCGACAGCAGGAGGTTGAGGATCGTGGCGGCGGCGTTGTAGGCGTACATCCAGAAGGGGAATGCGCCGAACCGGTCGGAGGCCTCGCCCGCCGACAGCATGGTGAAGCCGAGGCCGACGTCCTGCTCGAACGGCCGCCAGGAGCCGCTCGTCGCCAGCCGCATCGTGAGGTAGGCGGCCACCGTCACGACGACCGCGGCGGCGGTCGTCCACCGCGCGCCGGGGGCATTCATCCACCACGCGACGACCACGACCGGCGCAATGACCAGGCCCTGCTCCTTGAAGCCGACGGCCACGAGCAGGAGCGCGACGATGAGCGGCGGGTGCCAGGCGCGGTGCTCGGCCTCCAGCAGCATCCAGACGATGAGCGCGATCGGCATGCCGACGAGTGTCATCAGCAGCGGCACTTCGAGGTTGTCGCTGAATCCCGGCGTGCCGGTCAGGACGGCGACCGCCAGGATCGCCGCGGCCGCGTCGGCCGCGCTCCGCGGCCGGAGACGCCGGATGAACAACACGACGAGGAGCACCACCGCGGCGATCTCGAGCCACATGAACCACACCAGGGCGGTCTCGAGCGACCCGCCGCCCTGCAGGACGCTCCACCAGGTCAGGTGGTACAGCGGCCGGTACCACGACCGGGTCGTCGGATCGAAGAATGTCGCGGGGGCGACGCCGACGTAGTCGGCCAGGAGCGCGACGGCTTCACCGATCGGAAACGGCGTCCGCCAGAGACCGAAGCAGATGGCGAGGAGGAGCGGAAGCGACGCGCCCAGCACGAGCGCGGACCACGACGACGTACTGCGGTCCGAAGACGGCGACGCGACGTCGACGTTAGGTGCCGGCACTAAGTTGGCGGGGTCGACGGGACTCGAGCCAAGTAGCTGACGCGAAGCGTCAGCTACCCCGAACAATCGGGGTCGGTTGCTCGCATCCTGGCCGATGGAAGCCTCTCAGACCAGAATACATCACGTCGGCACGGTCAGGGCCCTGTACGCTGGGCGGCGCGTAGCTCGAGGATGGCCGCGTGCACTTCCCGCTGGCGTTGTCGCTCGGCTCGATAATGCCTCATCCCATTCACAATCTGTTCCTCGCGTGGGAGCTCCGCGTTGCCGTACACGAGACTGCCGAGCATTCCTACCAGCGCGGCACGTTCCGGACGGCCGTCGAGCGCTGTTCGATATCGTGGACATGTTCGTCGACGACGATGGCATCGTCGTGAGAAGACTGTCAATCGGCCGCGCTCGTTGGCGGCCCGGCGGCGATCGAGGGCGCGATTCGGTTGTTGGAGAGTGGTCCGGCTAAAGCCGGACACTACGTACCGCCGGTAACGGTCGAAGCGTTACCAGCGCGTGGAGACATGTTGGAGACGGCCGACGCGTAGATCGGTGAGTCTCGTCGTTACACGAGCGAACGACGTGAGCTTGGGTGCCCTTCGACTCGCTACGCTCGCTCAGGGCATTCTCCCTGGCTTGCCATGAGCGAGGGCGCGAAGCGCCCGAGTCGAATGGCGGGGTCGACGGGACTCGAACCCGCGGCCTCCGGCGTGACAGGCCGGCGTTCTAACCAACTGAACTACGACCCCAAGCGACGAAACGTGGTGGGCGGTGCAGGGTTCGAACCTGCGACAGCCGGCGTGTAAAGCCGGTGCTCTACCACTGAGCTAACCGCCCGCCTCCGCCAAGGCTACGGCGGGGCCGGCCCCGGCCCTACAAACAACTAATTATAGGTTTCCGAGAATCTTGAGCGCAAGGAGCGCAAACCCTGCCGCCAGGCCCGACAGGGCGCGGTGTTCGCGGTTGCGCAGCGCGCGCCCGAGCGAAAAACGCCGCTGCATCGGTTCCGCGCGCGAGGCGCGATAACTGTCGTACGTCTCACCAAAGCGCTCCCGCAGGAACGACTCCTCGGTCCGCACCGCCGCCGCCAGCGTCACGATCATATAGGCCAACGCCACCGCCGTGACGACGACGTGCCGCGCGGCGATGACGATGCCGATGGCGATCAGCGAAGAGCCGACGTAGAGCGGGTGGCCGAGCCAGCGATACGGACCCGACCTCGTCACCTCGCGGCTCTTTTCGAGGTGGCCGGCCGCCCACACGCGCAGCGCCTCCCCGGCCAGCGCGACCAGAAGGCCGGCGCGCCACGACTCCCACGTGGGGTCGGCGGCGACGAGCGTCATCGCCGCCACCGCGAACCCCAGCGGGACGCGCTTGCGCGCGATCGCCTGCGCGCTACCCATCCGCGAGGCGCCGCCTGACGGCGTCCATCACCTCGTCCGCGGTGATGTCCTCGATGCACGGCGGCCGGCCGCGGCGGCGGCAGCGGCGCTCGTAGTGACACTCGCACTGCGCCACGCGCGAGACGACGATGTCGCGCGGCGACCACGGGCCGTTGCGCTCGGGGAACGTGGGGCCGAAGAGCGCGACGATGGGCGTGCCGGCCGCGCCGGCGATGTGCAGCGGCCCGGTGTCGCCGGACACCATCAGCCTCGCCTGTCGCGCGATGCCGACCACGTCCGCGATCGACGTGGGCGGCGCCTGCTCCGCGCTCCCGCCCGACGAGGCCGCGACGACCGAGGCGAGCGCCTCTTCGCCCGGGCCCCACAGCACGAGCGAGCGCAGGCCGCGCTCGCGCTGCAGCGCCGCGGCCACGGCCCCGAACCGCTCCGGCGGCCAGCGCTTGTTCGGCCACGCCGCGCCGGGGTTCAGCACGGCGAAACCGGCGGGACCGAACCGGCCCGTCACCGACTCGACGACCGGCGTGTGCGGGATGCGAATGGGAAAGTGCACGCGCCGATCGGTCACCCCCAGCGCCTGGAGGAGCGCCAGGTTCTTGTCGATGACGTGGGTGGCGGCGCCGGGGTCCGTCGCGTCGCTGTAGAAGAGGCGCGCGACAGGCTCGCGGAGATGCCGGCGGGGAAAGCCGATCGTGCGCCGCCCGCCGACGAGCCGCGCGAGCACCGCCGACTTCAGCAGCCCCTGCAGGTCGAGGACGGCATCGTAGCGCGCGCGCCGCAGGTCGGTGATCGTCCCGAGCACGCTCGACGTGTCGACCGACTGCCGCGGGTCGACGGCGATCGGCTGGTCGATGCTCTCGACGAGCTGCAGCAGCTCGACGTAGCGCGGGTCCACCATCCAGTCGATCTGCGCCTGGGGGAAGTGGTTGCGCAGCGCCGCCGCGGCGGGGATGGCGTGGATGACGTCCCCGAGCGAGCCGAGGCGGACGATCAGGAATCGCATCCGGCGATGCGGGCGAGAAGATCGCGGGTGGAATGGTCCTTCGGGTCGCCGACGATGGCGACGCGGCCGCCGTAGCCCTTCACGACGTCGCGCTCGGGCACCGAGTCCAGCGTGTAGTCGGTCCCCTTGCAGTGGACGTCCGGGCGCAGCGCCTCGAGCAGCGGGCCGACCGTCGGCTCCGGGAAGATCGTGACGAGGTCCACGCAGCGCAGCGCGGCCACGAGCTCGGCGCGGTGCTCCGCGGCAAGAACCGGCCGCCCTTCCCCTTTGATCGTCCGCACGGACTCGTCGTCGTTGATGGCGACCACGAGCACGTCGGCTTCGCGCGCGGCCGACTCGAGGTAGCGCAGGTGCCCCACGTGCAGCAGGTCGAAGCAGCCGTTGGCGAAGGCGATGGTTCGGCCGGCGGCGCGCTCGCGGGCGATGCGAGCCACGAGCGCGTCGCGGGACAGGAGTTCACCCATCCGCCTTCGCGCTCCGCTTCGCCCCATCGCTTCGGCGAGACAGGTTGTTCTTCCGGATCGCGGTCCGCAGCTCGTCGGCGGAGACGGTGGCCGTGCCGCGCTTCATGACCACGAGGCCGCCGGCATAGTTCGCCAGCCGCGCGGCGGCCTCGACGCTCGCGCCGGCCGCGAGCGCGAGCGTCACGGTGGAGACGACGGTGTCGCCGGCGCCGGTGACGTCCACGATCGAGTCGGTGCCGAAGATCGGGATGTGGACGGTCTCCTGGCCGTCGACGAAGAGCGCCATGCCGCGGCTGCCGCGCGTGATGATGACGGCCTCCATCCCGGTGCGGCTCAGGATCTCGCGGCCGGCGCGCTCGAGCACGCGACGGTTGTCGTTGATGCGCACCCCGAGCGCCTGCTCGACCTCGGACTCGTTGGGCGTACACGCCGCCAGGCCCGAGTAGTCGAGCAGCCGGTAGCGGCTGTCGATCAATACGGGGATGGGGCGGTGCGCGCGTCGCAGCTCCCGCCGCAGTCGTCCGACGAGCGCCGGCGTCACGAGCCCGGAGCCGTAGTCGGAGACGAGCACCGCATCCGCGCGAAGCGCGGACGTGAACACCGCGCGCTCGAATGCCTGACGCACCCGTGACGTGAAGGGACCGCCCACCGCGCGGTCGATCCGGACGACCTGCTGCTTGGCCGAATGCACGCCGCCGGCAAGAATCCGCGTCTTGACCGGCGTGGCGCTCCCCGGCGCACGGACCACGTGCCGGGCGTCCACGCGGCGGTGCAGCGCGGCGACCAGGCGCCTGGCCGGCTCATCGCGTCCGGTCACCGACACGAGCGCCGCGCGGCCGCCGAGCGCGGCCACGTTGTTGGCGGCGTTGCCGGCGCCGCCGGGGACGATCTCGGTGGAGTCGTATTCGAGGATCAGTACCGGCGCCTCGCGCGAGACGCGCGCCACGCGCCCGTAGACGAACTCGTCGGCGACGACGTCGCCGATGACAGCCACCTTCTTTCCCGCCAGCGCGCCCGTCAGCGCGAGGAGGTGCGCAGAATCCACCCGACGGCCTCCATCAAATTGTTGAGGATAGCATCGGCGCGCGCCGCCTCCGGAACATGCTGCTCCTCGTGCCCGCCGTGCCCGGTGCGCACGAGGACGCTCCGGGCGCCGGCGGCGTGGCCGCAGGCGACGTCGAGCCAGCGGTCGCCCACCATCACCGACCGCCGCGGATCGAGCTGCATCTCGCGACAGGCGCGCTCGATCATCCCCGGCAAGGGCTTCCGGCACGCGCAGGCGGCGTCGGGGTGATGCGGGCAGAAGTAGTAGGCGTCGATCCTCGCGCCGCCGGCGGCGAGCCGCGCGTCCAGCGTCTCGTGCACCTGACGCAGAAACGGTTCGTCGATGATGCCGCGGCCGATCGCCGCCTGGTTGGTAATCACCACGGTGGCGAACCCGGCGCGGTTCAGGAGGCGCACGGCGTCGATCGTGAACGGGAAGATCTCGAGGAGGTCGAGCCGATCGAGGTAGCCGCGCTCCTCGATGAGCGTCCCGTCGCGGTCGAGAAACACGGCAGGGCGGCTCATGCCGTCATCATGCGGTCGAGGCTCTCCGCGACCCGCTCGGGGGCGATGCCGGTCATGCAGCGATGGTCGATGGGACACTCGCGCAGCATGCACGGCCGGCACCAGACGGGATGCGTCAGCACGTCCGCGCGGCCGCCGGCGCGCGTCAGCGGCGCCGTCTCGCGTTCACGTGTGGGTCCGAACACGGCCACGAGCGGCGTGCCGACCGCGGCGGCCACGTGCATCGCGCCCGAGTCGTTGGACACGCACCCCTGCGCCAGCCGCAGGATTCCGGCCAGCTCCTCCAGCGTCGTCTCGCCGGCGAGATCGATGACGCGGGGGCGGGCCGGCGCGTCGAGCGCGGCGCGGATGGGCCCGGTGGTTCGCCGATCGGCCTTACTGCCGACGAGCACGCAGGTGGCGCGGCGCCCGCCCGCGAGTGTCGTGATGAGCCGCG
>VFYY01000127.1 GCA_016871375.1 Acidimicrobiia bacterium | reverse complement strand
TGATGTTGGCCGGCCGGTGGAGCGGCTCGCCTCGCCGCGCACGCTCGAGTTCCCGCGGCGTGACGGGCCGGCGCCGCCCGCGGAAGCCGACGTGGCGCCGGTCGATGACGTGCTGGGCTCGCTGCCGGTCACGCCGGACTTCCCGCCCGCGCCCGAGTTCCAGGCGGACCCGGAGTTTGCGCCGCCGGCGGCAGACCTCGAGCCGGCGAGCGAGATGCCGACCTTTGGCGACGGCGAGTCGCTCGACGACTACTTCGCGCGGCTGGGTGCGGCGCTGGAGGCGCCGGCGCCGCCGGCACCCGAGCCGCCACCGCCCGCGCCCGAGCCGGCCGACGAACCAGCATCCGTGCCGACGCTCGATCAGGTACTCGCCGAAGCGCCCCCGGTTGAACCGCCTTCGGTCGAACCGCCTCCGGTCGAGCTGCCTCCGGTCGAACCGCCGGAACCGTCATCCCGCAACGTCGTGGCGGATGCGTTTTCGGCGCTGCTCGCTGTCGAGGAAGGGGAGCCCGGCGCAGCACCTGTCCTCATCCCGTCGGGCTTCCAGGGCCCGGTGGTCACGCCCGCGCTCGTGGATCAGATTGCGCAGCAGGTGGTCGAGCGCCTGGCGCCCGACGCCGCCCGCGATCTCGTGCGGGACGTCGTGGCCGAAGTCGCCGAGCGGCTCGTGCGCGAAGAAATCGAGCGCCTCAGGAGTAAGCAGTAAGCAGTAAGCAGTAAGCAGTAAGCAGAAACGCGCCTGCCTACGGCGTACCGCCTGCTGCCGACTAGAATGTCAGTGAATGTCCGACCCGCACGACACGACCCGGGCGATTAGTCTTCCCGACAAGCCGGCCCTCGAGGGACTCGAGGTCAAATGGAACGAGCGGTGGGAGCGTGACGGCACGTACCGCTTCGATCGCACGCGTCCGCGCGAGGAGATCTATTCGATCGACACGCCGCCGCCGACGGTGAGCGGATCGCTGCACGTCGGCCACGTCTTCTCGTACACCCACACCGACGTCATCGCGCGCTTTCACCGCATGCGCGGCAAGGCGGTGTTCTATCCGATGGGATGGGACGACAACGGCCTGCCGACGGAGCGGCGCGTGCAGAACTACTACGGCGTGCGCTGCGACCCCTCGCTGCCCTACGACCCGGGCTTCCAGCCGCCGGAGAAGCCCGGCAAACAGCCGATCTCCGTCTCCCGTCCCAACTTCGTCGAGCTCTGCAACCGGCTGACCGTCGAGGACGAGAAGGCGTTCGAGCACCTGTGGCGTCATCTCGGGCTGTCGGTCGACTGGACGATGACCTACGCCACCATCGACAAGAGCTCACAGCGCGTCTCGCAGACGGAGTTCCTGCGCTCGCTGAAGCGCGGCGAGGCGTACCAGCTCGAAGCGCCGATGCTGTGGGACGTGGACTTCCGTACGGCCGTGGCGCAGGCCGAGCTCGAGGACCGCGAGCAGCCGGGCGCGTACCATCGCATCCGCTTCGGCCGTGAGACCGGAGAGGCAGTCGAGATCGACACGACACGCCCGGAGCTCATCCCCGCATGCGTCGCGCTCGTCGCGCACCCCGACGACGACCGCTACAAGCCGCTCTTCGGCGCCAACGTGACGACGCCGTTGTTCGGGGTGTCCGTGCCCGTGAAGCCGCACACGCTCGCGGATCCCGGGAAGGGCAGCGGCATCGCGATGATCTGCACGTTTGGCGACCTCACCGACGTCACGTGGTGGCGCGAGCTGTCGCTGCCGGTGCGCGCGATCATCTCGCCGAACGGGACCCTGCGGTCCGTGGTGTGGGGAAGCCCGGGCTGGGAATCGGCGGACACCGTCCGCGCGCAGCAGGCCTACGAGCAGCTCGCCAACCTCTCGGCCGCGAAGGCCCGCACGCGCATCGTCGAGCTGCTGCGCGAGTCGGGCGATCTCGTCGGCGAGCCGCGGCCGATCACGCACCCGGTGAAGTTCTACGAGAAAGGCGAGCGGCCGCTCGAGATCGTCACCAGCCGCCAGTGGTTCATCAGGACGATGGAGTTCCGTGAGGCGCTGCTGCAGCGCGGGCGTGAGCTGCAGTGGCACCCGGAGTACATGCGGCACCGGTACGAGAACTGGGTGAACGGGCTCACCGGCGACTGGTGCATCAGCCGGCAGCGCTTCTTCGGCGTGCCGTTCCCGGTCTGGTACCCGATTGGCGCCGACGGCAGCATCGACCACGCGCATCCACTCCTGCCCGGGGAGTCGCGCCTGCCGATCGATCCGTCCACGGACACGCCGGACGGCTACACGCCCGGGCAGCGCGGCAAGCCGAACGGCTTCGCCGGCGACCCCGACATCATGGACACCTGGGCGACGTCCTCGCTGACCCCGCAGGTGGCCGGCCGCTGGCTCGACGATCCGGATCTCTTCGCGCGCGTGTTCCCGATGGACGTGCGGCCGCAGGCGCACGAGATCATCCGCACCTGGCTCTTCACGACCGTCCTGCGCTCGCAGCTCGAGCACGGCACGCTGCCGTGGAAGCACGCCGCGATTTCCGGATGGATCCTCGATCCCGACCGCAGGAAGATGTCGAAGTCCAGGGGCAACGTCGTCACGCCGATGGCGCTGCTCGAGGAGCACGGTTCCGACGGCGTGCGCTACTGGGCGGCCAGCGGCCGGCCTGGCGCGGACACGGCATTCGAGCCCGGGCAGATGAAGGTCGGGCGGCGGCTGGCGATCAAGATCCTGAACGCCGCGCGCTTCGCGCTGATGCAGGCCGAGCCGCGCGGACCCATCACCGAATCGCTCGACCGCGGGATGCTCGCCGCCCTGTCGGACCTCGTCGCCGAGTCCACCGAGAATCTCGAGGCCTACGACTACGCGCGCGTGCTCGAGCGCGCCGAGCAGTTCTTCTGGGCGTTCTGCGACGACTACCTCGAGCTCGTGAAGGCGCGCCGGTACGGCGACTTCGGCGCCGGCGGCGCCGCCTCCGCCAACAGCGCGATGCTCGTCGCCCTGTCCACGCTGCTTCGCCTGTTCGCACCCTACCTGCCGTTTGTCACCGAGGAAGTGTGGTCGTGGTGGCACGAGGGATCGGTCCACCGGGCCCCGTGGCCGGCGCCGGAGGACGTGGTGGCGCCGACGGGCGGGCGCGACGAGGCGGCGGTCGCCGTCCGCGAGGCCACGCAGATGGCGCTGGCGGATGTCCGGCGGATCAAGTCGATGCTGAAGAAGCCGGTCAAGGCCGTGATTGCGAAGGCGGTCCTGCCGGCGGCCTACGAGGCGCTGAAGCCCGCGGCGCGCGACTTCCAGGCGGCCACCCACATCCGCGAGCTGTCGTTCGGCGACGTGGCAGAGCCGCAGCTCGAGTTCGCCGAGGAGCCTGCGGCCGCGCCGGAGACGCGCGCGTGAAGCCGGTTCCGTTCGAGCCGCTCGACCCCGGCGTGTACCGCGAGCTGGTGCGGCGCGCGCTGGCCGAGGACTTCGGCTGGGGCGACGTCACGACCGAGACCGTCATCGACCGCGGCCAGAAGGCGCACGGCGTCATCATGGCCAAGGCGCGCTGCGTCATTGCCGGGCTCGACATCGCGTCGGAGGCGTTCCGGCAGCTCGACCCGGCGGTCACGGTCACCGCCCACCGCCGGGACAGCGAGACGTGCGAGCCGGGCACCGTCGTCGCGGAATATCACGGCGATGCGGCGCCGATGCTGACCGCCGAGCGCACCGCGCTCAACTTCCTCCAGCGGCTCTCCGGCATCGCCACGCTGACGCGCCAGTTCGTGGACGCCGCCGCCGGCCGCATCATCGTCCTCGACACGCGCAAGACGACGCCCGGCCTGCGCGCGCTGGAGAAGTACGCGGTGCGCGCGGGCGGCGGGACCAATCACCGCAACGGCCTCGACGACGGGATCCTGATCAAGGACAACCACGTGCGGCTGGCCGGCGGCGTGGCCGGCGCGGTGACGCGGATGCGCAAGGCGAACCGCGAGATGCCCACCGAGGTCGAGGCGCAGAGCCTCGAGCAGGTGGACCAGGCGCTCGCCGCGGGGGCCGAGATCATCCTGCTCGATAACCTCTCGACCGCCGACATCACCGAGGCCGTGCGGCGCTGCCGCGGCCGCGCCAAGACCGAGATCTCCGGGGGCGTGACGCTGGCGCGCATGCGCGAGCTGGCGGCCACCGGCGCCGACTTCGTCTCGATTGGCGCCCTGACGCATTCCGCGCCCGCGGTGGATCTGAGCTTTGAGATCGAGCCTGCCCCCTGAGCTCGCCGAAGGGCTGGCGCGGGCGGCCGGCCGGCTCGGGATCTTCAGCGGCGAGCCACTCTGGTTTCCCGACATCTCCTCGACCAACGACGTCGCGCTGTCGCGCGCGGAGCAGGGCGCGCACGAGGGCCGGGTCGTCGTCGCCGATGCGCAGTCGTCCGGGCGCGGACGCCACGGCCGCGCGTGGGTGTCGCCGGCGGGTGCCGGCCTGTACTTCTCCGTCGTGTTGCGGCCCCGTCGCGACGTGCACCTGCTGACGATTGCCGCAGGCGTCGCCGTGACGGAAGGCGTCGAGCGCGCTACCGGCTTGTCCACGCAGCTGAAATGGCCGAACGATGTCTACGCGAGCGGCCGAAAGCTGGCGGGCATCCTCGCCGAGGGCGGATCCGGGTTCGTCGTGCTCGGCGTCGGCGTCAACGTGCTTCCCGCGACGTATCCGCCTGAGGTGGCGGGCCGCGCGACCAGTCTCGAAGGCGAGCTCGGGCGGCCCGTCGATCGTGGTCTCGTGCTGGCCGAGTGCCTTGCGGCGCTCGCGACGAGCTATGAGGACGTGCAGGAGGGACGCGCCAGGGCGGTGCTCGACGCGTGGCGGCGACGCGCCGCCGGCAGTGTCGGCCGGCCCGTGCGCTGGGCCGCCGGCCACGAGGGTGTCGCCGAGGGGATTGACGACACCGGAGCGCTGATCGTCCGCACCCCAGGTGGACCGGTGCGGTTGATTTCAGGCGAAGTGCAGTGGATATGACCGGCGAGGCCGACGAGCGCCACGCGTACTGCCGTCAGGTCGAGACTTACCTGCAGAAGAAGAACGACGGCCATCTTGTCCGCATCGTCGGCCCGGCGTTCGAGAAGGTCCTCGGCTGGGCGGAGAAGGGCGTGCCGCTGGCGGTCGTCTATCGTGGCGTCGATCGCTACTTCGAGCGCTACTACGCGAAGGGGCCGCAGCGTCGTCCGGTGCGCATCGAATTCTGTGAACACGACGTGCTCGACGTGTTCGATGAATGGCGCCGGGCGGTTGGGGTGCCAATCGTGCCTGGGGTGCCTGGGGTGCGCAAGGACACGCTTCCGGCACATCTCGAGCGCGTCGTCGCGCGGCTGACCGCGCTCCGTGCTTCGTCGTCGGTCGTGTCCGGCTTCAGCCGGACCACACTCGACGCGACCGTGGACGAGATCGTCCGCGAGCTCGACGCCGCGCGGGCCGCGGCGAAGGGCATTCGAGGTGACGCGCGCGCGGCGTTCCTCGACCGTCTTCGAGCGCTCGACGCGGAGCTCGTCACCGCCGCGCGGCAGGCGTGCGACGCGGCGACGCTCGACGCGCTCGGCGCCGAGGCGGACGCGGAGCTGGCGCCGTTTCGCGCCCGGATGCCGCCCGAGTCGTATGCCCGCTCGCGGCGGGCCTGCGTGGATCGTTTACTGCGCGAGCGTGAGAAGCTTCCCGTGATCGCGTTTGAGTAACGAATTCCTCACGCTCACCATCGAGAAGCCGGCGGCCGGCGGGCGCATGCTCGCGCGCCACCAGGGGCAGGTGGTGCTCGTGTGGGGCGCGGTGCCCGGAGAACGCGTGAAGGCGCGCGTGGAGCGTCCCGGCAAGGGCGTGCTCTATGCGGAGACCGTCGAGGTCCTCGACGCCTCACCCGATCGCGTGGACGTGGGGCCGGCCGACTGGCGGTGCGGGGGCAACGTGTTCGCGCACGTCGCCTACGACCGCCAGCTGCAGCTCAAGGGCGAGATCCTCCGCGACGCGCTCGGGCGCATCGGCCGCCTGCCGCTGACGTCCACGCCCCGCGTCATCGGCTCGCCGCAGCAGGGCTACCGGATGCGCGCCCGGCTGCACGCACGAGGCGACCGGCTGGGGTTCTACCGCGAGGGCACGCACGACCTCTGCGCGCCGGGGCCGACGGGGCAGCTGCTGCCCACGACCATCGCCTGGATCGAGTCGGCGCAGGCGGTGCTGCGCGAGGGGCGCCTCGACGGTGTGCTGGCCCTCGAGATTGCCGAGAACATCCCGGCCGACGAGCGCGCGACGCACGTCGAGCTGCGCGAGGGCGTGGACCCGCGCCCGTATGAAGTGCTGGTCACGGAGCGGACGAGCGTCACCGACGTGCTGCACGCGCGCGAGGGAGATTCGTCCACGGCGCTCCGCCTTCGCCGCGACGTCCGCGCGTTCTTCCAGGGCAACCGGTATCTGCTGGAGCGCCTGGTCCATCACGTCCTCGCGCTCGTGCCGCCCGGACCGGTGGTCGATCTCTATGCAGGGGTGGGGCTGTTCGGGTTGTCGCTTGCGGCCGCCGGCGCCGAGCACGTGACGCTCGTCGAGGGCGATCCCATCAGCGGCGCCGACCTGGCGGGGAATGCGGAGCCGTTCCGCGACCGTGTCCGCGTGGAGCGCCGGAGCGTCGAGGCGTTTCTGGCGGGTCCGCTGCGCGCGGATCCTTCTGCTCGCGGGACCCGCCCCACGTACGTCGTCGACCCGCCGCGCACGGGCATGTCACGTGACGCGATGCGCGAGATCATCCGCGCCAGACCCGCGCGTCTCGTCTACGTCTCCTGCGACGTCGCGACGCTCGCGCGAGACACGCGGCTGCTCCTCGACGCGGATTATTCGCTCGATCAGCTGACGGGTATCGATCTGTTCCCGAACACCGCGCACGTCGAAAGCGTGGCGACGTTCGCGCGCAACGCCGGTTGACCGGCAAGAGCACGTCTTCTACCATATATAACAGAACATATGGCAGACGTACTCAAGACCACCGTCTACCTCGATGCCGCCGACTACCGGCGCCTGAAGGCGCTCGCCCGCGCCCGGCGGTGTGCGCCCGCGCAGCTCGTCCGTGAGGCAGTGGCCCGGTATGCGGCCGATGAGGCGCCGCCCCGCCGCGCTCGCAGCATCGGCGCGGGCAAGAGCCGTCGCGGCGACGTGAGCGAGCGCGCCGAGGAGCTGCTCGGCGGCCTCTCCGATCGATGATCGTCGCCGACACCGGCGCCGTCGTCGCGCTGATCGATCGCGCCGATCGACATCACAAGGCCCTGCGCGCGGTGTACGAACGGGACCCGGAGGCGTGGCTCCTGCCGTGGGCGATTCTCCCCGAGGTGGATTACCTGATCGGCGCGCACGTCGGCGCGAAGGCGCAGGAGGCGTTCCTTGCCGACCTTGCGGACGACGTCTTCAATGTCGCGTGGGGCGAGGAGCGCGATCTGGACGAGGCGCGGCGGCTGGCGGAGCGCTACAGGTCCCTGCGGATGGGCCTCGTCGACGGCGTGGTGATCGCCATCGCCGCCCGCGTGCGCGCCGACGCGATCGCCACGCTCGATCTGCGCCATTTCGCCGCCGTCAGCATTCCCGGCGCGCCGAAGCTGCTCCCCCGCGACCTCTAGCGCGGTTTCGACTTCTTCGTAGTGTCCGGCTTTAGCGCGGTTTCGACTGCTTCGTAGTGTCCGGCTTTAGCCGGACCACACACGGCGGTGCCGATCAACTTGGTCCGGCTACAGCCGGACACTACGACGTTTCAGAAACCGCTCCAGCCTCCGCGTGTGGTCACATCACCGCCTTGCAGCGGTGATGAACGCTTCGAACAGCGAGCGGAACTCGCCGGTGCGCCAGAAGTTCTCGGGGTGCCACTGGACGCCGAGCCAGAAGCGGCGGGTCGGATCCTCGACGGCTTCGATGACCCCGTCGGGGGCCGTGGCGGTGGTGACGAGGCCTTCGCCCAGCGTCTTGAGCGCCTGATGGTGGCGGCTGTTCACCTCGCAGCTGTCGCTGCCTTCGAGCCGTTCCCCAAGGACCTTCGCCAGGCGTGAGTCCTTCTCGATCCAGATCTCGTGCGCCAGGTCGAAGGGCTGGTGCGGTGGAACCGCGAGCCTGTGTTCGAGCGCGCCGGTGAGCTGGGAGGGAATGTCCTGAATCAGCGTGCCCCCGTGGGCGACGTTGAGGAGCTGGATGCCGCGGCAGATGGCGAACACGGGCAGGTCCGCGTCCCTGGCCCGGCGCACCAGCTCGAGCTCGTACTCGTCGCGGCCGGCTTCGGCCGCTTCGAACGTCTGGTGCGCGGCTTCGCCGTAGATCGACGGCAGCACGTCGTTGCCGCCCGCGAGCAGCAGTCCGCCCACGCCGCGCACGACGTCCGCGGGGCTGTCGGTGGCGTAGTGGAGCACGCGCGGCGCGCCGCCGGCGCGGCGCACCGATTCCTCGTAGTCGGGCAGCTTGCTGCAGGGCGCGATCGCGATGACGGCCATCACATTCTCGGGGGCACCGCGATGCCCATGAGGTCGAGCGCGCGCGTGAGCTGGTTGCGCAGGTAGATCACCGCCGCGCCCCGCCACCGCCGCACCTCGTCGCGCTCCTCGTTGAGAATCTGCGACCGATGGTAGAACGCGTTGAAGGCCTGGGCCAGGGCGAACGCGTACTTGGCGAGCACCGAGAACTCGAGCGAGCGGACCACCTGCTCGACGATCTCGTCCAGCCGTGACGCCTCCAGCACCAGCGCCCACAGCTCGTGGCTGCCGCCTGCCCCGGGTGACGTCGAGGGGTGCTCGCCCGTCAGCTCCGCGGCGGACACGTCGGTCAACGACGCGAGCAGCGCGGCCTCGTTCAGCCCGTCCCGCTGCTGCAGTTTCTGGAAGATGTTGTTCGCACGAACGACGGCGTACTGCACGTAGGGGCCGCTCTCGCCCTCGAAGCTGAGCGCCTCCTCGAGATCGAAGGCGATGACCTTTCCGCGCGAGAACTTGACGAGGAAGTAGCGCACGGCGGCGACGCCGATCATCTGCGCGATGCGCTCGCGCTCCGCGTCGCTCAGCTCGGGGTTGCGCGTGCCGACCTCGGCGCCCGCGCTCTTCATCAGCGTGTCCAGCAGGTCGTCCGCCTTCACGCCCAGCCCCTTGCGTCCCGAGACTTCGACGAACGGCCGCTTCGCCTCCTCGGAATCGGGCGCGGGCGCGTAGCCGAGCTCGCGCGCGGTGGCGTGCGACAGCGCCACCATCTCGTAGGAGAAGTGATGCGACCGCGCCGCGCCCTCCGGGTGGCCGGCGGCGATGAGCGCCTGCTTGAGCAGCTTCTGCAGGTAGGATTGCCGCACGTCGATGACGTTGTAGACGGAGGCCGCGCCGCCAAACAGCGGGTGGTCGCGCTCGCCGTCCGACGACGTCGTGGCCCACAGCGGCCCGTGCGGCCGGGCTGTGAAGACGCGATAGTTGAAGTCCTTGCCCAGGAGGCCCAGCTTCCAGAACTGGTAGGCGATGTCCTTGCCGACGTACGTGACCACACCGTTGGAACGGACGATGACTTTCTCCCGTTCTTCCTCCGTGTCTTCGTCTTGGGAATTGGAAGTTGGCTCATTGGGAGTTGAATCCAGGTCCTCCTGGATGGGCATCACCCAGCAGCCGGCCAGGCGTCCTTCTTCGCGCAGATAGACCGCGCCCGACGCCTTCAGCACGTCGAAGGCCTGCGCCCAGAACTTCAGGCGCAGGATGTCGCCCTCCCAGGTCAGCAGGTCGTAATCCACATTCATCCGTCCCATCGTCTTCAGGTGGCAGCGGACGATGCGGTCGGCGATGAACGCGGCGATCTCGGCGTTCTCGTTGCCGCCGTGCTCGATGTCGTGCAGCGTGTCGGCGCGCTGCTGGAGGCGGGACGTGTCCCCCTCGTACCATTCGGTGACGCGGGCGTAGAGATCCCAGCAGTAGTAGTCGAAACGGCCCGCGTCGGCGAGCGCGCGGACGTCGGCCAGCGTCTTGCCCTCGAGCACGCGGAAGCCGACGACGACGTCGGCGACCTGGACGCCGGTGTCGTCGATGTAGTTCTGGACCTCGACCGGGATGCCGCGGAAGCGCAGCACGCGGACGAGCGTGTCGCCGAGCGCCGAGTTGCGCAGGTGGCCGATGTGGGCCGCCTTGTTCGGGTTGATCGCCGTGTGCTCGACGATCGCCTTGCCCTCGAACTCCCGCGGCGCGGCGTGGAAGTCGGGGTTCAGGCGATCGAGCAGGAAGCGGCGGCGCTCGAGGAAGAAATTGAGGTAGCCGTTCGGCGCGGCGGCCACGCTGCGGAGGCCGTCGAGCGCGCCGAACGCGCCGGCGATTTCCTGCGCGATCACCTTCGGCGCCTTCCGCAGGCGGCGCGCCAGCTCGAAGGCCACCGGCGTGCCGAGATCGCCGAGCTCGCGGGTGGGCGGGTACTCGAGCGCGATCGACGGGGCCGAGGTCTCGTCGAGGCCGTACAACGTGGCGAGCAGGTGCGCGACGTGCGCGCGAATCCGGTCGTGGACGGGAAGAATCATTCTGCGGTACGCTTCTTACGCGGTGGGCGGCGGCGTGAGCGCCGCGGTGCGGGCCTTCGCGTAGTCATCGGGCGTGTTCACGTTGAGGAGCAGCAGGCCATCGGGATCGAAGCCGGCCAGCTCGTCCGGTCCGAGCTCGCGAACGTCGAGTCCCTCGAGCGCCTCGCGCACGCGCAGATCCCCGCCGTCGATTCGCGCCTTGAGGTGGCCGGCCGCGCGCCGCGCGTAGGACGCGCACAGCGGGTGGCGCCCCGCGGCGCTGCGAGGCACCGCCACATCGACATCCACGCCGCGTGCAGCCAATCGCATCAGAAATGGCGCCGTCAGGAACGGCATATCGCAGGCTATCACCAGCACCTGCTCCGTGGGCGCCTCCATCAGCGCCGTATAGAGACCGCCCAGCGGGCCGGCGCCGGGAAGGCGGTCCGCGACCACGCGCACGCCGCCGGCAGGCACGCGCGAACGGTCGGCGCCCACAATCAGGATGTGCGGTGTGAGATCCCGCAGCAGCGACAGCTGGCGTTCGAGGATGGAGCCCGCGCCCACCGCGAGCGCGCTCTTGTCGACGCCGCCAAGGCGCCGCGCCCGGCCGCCCGCGAGGATGGCTGCTGAAATGGGGTCGGGAGTCATTTTTCGAGGACACTCGCGCAACTGGATGTCTCGGAACCGCGAGTGTCCTCGAAAAATGACTCCCGACCCCTTTTCTTCCATTTAATCATGGTTGACGCCGGCATCGGACGACTGCTCGTGGCGAGCCTGCACCAGGGCATCGCGGACCTGCTGCCCACGCGGCTCGAGTTCTACGAGGCCTGGCTCAACCCGGCGGGCCTGCGGCACGGGACCATCGGCCTGGCGCCGCTCGCCGCGGTGCTCAGTTTCCTCCGCCTCGAAGGTGAGCCGTATCGCCTGATTGCCGCCCGCGCGGGCGAATACACCGCGGAGTGGACCGTGGCCGATCTGCCCGCGTTCCGGCGCACGGTGATCCGCGCCGCGCCGCCCGCCATTCGCGTCCGCCTCGTCATGCGCGTGGCGCGGACCATGGTGCGCAGCACCTACCGCGGCAGCCGCGCCATCGTACGATGGAGGAAGGGGAGGGGAGCGGTGGACCTCCGCGGGTCGATCTTCTGCGAGGTGCGCGACAAGGTCGAACAGCCGCTGTGCGAGTTCTACGCGTCCGCGATCCGCCGGCTCATGTATCTCTTCAATCTGGACGTCGAGGTCGGAACCGAGCAGTGCCGGGCCACGGGTGCGGGACAATGTCTGATGACGGTCCTCGTCCGCCCGGCGGGCGCATCAGGATGAAGAAGCTGAGTCTCGCGCTGCTCGTTGGGCTCGCCGCCGCTGCCGCGCATGCGCAAACGCCGGCCCCGGCGCCGCTGCAGCGCCACCTCGTGATGCCGTTCGAGAACACCACGAAGGAGGCGCGCGGCTACTGGATCAGCGAAGGCGCCGCGGTGGCGCTGAGCGACGACCTGCTGGCGCTCGGCGTCCCGGCGATCGCGCGCGAGGACCGGCTGCTGGCGTTCGAGCGGCTGCGGGTGCCGTCGGTCGCGATGTTGAGCCACGCCACCGTCATCCGGCTGGGACAGGTCCTAGGCGCCGGGCACGTCACGATCGGGTCGTTCGAGCTGCACGGCGACGACCTGACGG
>VFYY01000126.1 GCA_016871375.1 Acidimicrobiia bacterium | reverse complement strand
CGCCGCCCGGCGTGACCGGCGTCCGCACGAAGAGATCCTCGAATCTCCCCGAGCGGTCGAGCAGGCGGCGGTTGCCGCCGATGCCCTGGCTGAGCGCGCGCCACTCCGCAAAGTAGGCGGCGCGGCTGCCGCCGAGCGGCCCCGCCGAGATCAGCTCGACCCGGCTGGGGAAGCCCTTCACGAGGTCGGCGGAGTACCGCGCCTCGAGATCGACGGTGTTCCACACCGCCACGGGGAACGTGGACGACCGTGGTTCCGGCAACCGGTACCCGGCGGCGAGGAAGTTCAGGCCTCGCTCGTTGAGACGAGGAGGAAGGGAGTGACAGTACGAACAGTCCACCCGGTAGGCACGGGCGAACTGGGGGGTGCCTTCGGCGACCGAGGGCGTGGCCACCACGGCAGCGGCCAGCGCCCAGAAGGTCAGCGTTGAGGTTCGCATCCTATGAGGATGTGCGAAACCTTTGTTTTGATCAATCAAAATATTGTTTTCGAAACGCGAGAGTCCTTACATTTCCCTGGAATCCGGCACCTATAATGGCCCGGTGCAGGCCTCGGCGTTCTGGAAGGCGGTGCTGGTGGATCGAGCGAATCTCCTCGAGCGGTTTCTCGCCTTCATGCAGGACGCCGGTATGCGGTATTGCGTCATCGGCGGGACGGGCGTCAACGCCTATTCCTACCCCGTGGTGACGCAGGATCTGGACATCGTGGTCGCCGCCGATACGCTCGAGACGCTGGCCGCCGGACTCGCGCGCGAATTCACGGTCACGCGGTTCCCTCACAGCATCAACGTATCGGCGCCAGATTCCGACGTTCGAGTGCAGATCCAGACGGATCCGCGTTACGGTGACTTTCTCGCCCGCGCTACGATGCGCGACGTGATGGGGTTGCGACTGCCCGTCGCACGTATCGAGGATGTGCTGCAGGAAGAGATCTGGGCGGCGCTCGATACGACGCGGCGCGCCAGCAGACAGCTCAAGGATCTGAGCGACATCGCGAGGATCCTCGAGGTGGCTCCCGAACTCCGGAGCCGTGTTCCCGTCGAGATCCTTCAACAGATTCCTGGCGAATCCTCGTAGGGCTGCCGGTCAGCGATGGGCCATGTGCGTCCGCCACCGTGCGTACGCCTGCCGCACGTACGCAAGGCGATCTTCGGGGGCGGGATACCGCGCCGTAAACCATCGGACCAGCGCCAGCACCTCCTCACGCTCCTGGCGCGCGACCGGAGCGTGGAGCGCGTGGCGGAGCTCCTCGCTGGTGACGGTCCGCTGCAGCGTGCGGTCGATCGCCTCGCGGGTCATCGCGCGTCCCGCAGAATTCTCAGTAGCCGTATGTCCTCGAGGTCCTTGGGACGGGCGCCGATGCGCTTGGTCAGGATGAGGTCGTCGAGGCAGGGAAGGCACACCCGGCTGCCATCCACCTGCACGACCGTGCGCCGATCCCACAGCGTCTCGAACTCGACGGCCTCGCCATCGACCGTCGGCACCGAGCGGGCCACGAGCACGTCGACGTGCTCGTCGTTCTCGACCGCATAGCGGCCCGAGCGTCGCGCCTCGTCCGGCGTGCGTGTCGGATGCAGTCCGAAGCGGGCGCCGACGCCGTTGAAGGCCTCGATGTCGTCGATCGCGATCCAGAAATCATAGACCGCCGTCAGGACGGGGAGGCCGAGCAGCACGAGCGCGCGGCGGCCGATCAGCAGCGCCCGCGCGGCGCTGTCGTCCAGCGCCCGGAAGAACGCCAGTTCGTCGAAGGCCGACGGCTCCACGTGCGGGATTATCGCCGACTGCCCGCTGCCTGCTGCCGGCTGCCTAGAATTCCGGCGGCGGCGGCGGATCCTGGACTTCCATCTCGGTCGGCTCCGGCGCGAACATCACCGCTTCGGTGAAGAAGCCGGACGCGTTGATCCGGATCGTCGCGATGTCGTTGCTGGAGTTCTCCCACCACCAGCCATGGAGGCCCGCATACGGGGCCACGTAGACGCCGTGCGCCTGGTTCTTCTCGGCGGCCTCCATGCGCTCGGACGCGCTGATCGGCTTGCCGTCGGGAACCGTGTGGAAGTCGTACTTCACGTTCGCGCCTTCCACCACCTTCCACGAATAGACCATCGTCGCGCCGCGGTCGAGGCGGAACTTGTATTCCACCGTCTGTCCGGGGATGAGCGTCAGGTCGATCGCGTCCACCTTGTAGCCGGCGGTGCGCGGCGTCAGCGGGCCTCCGCGGCGCGCGGCCTGCGGCTTGTAGACGACCGTCGGCGAGGCCGGCGGGGGAGGCGGCGCCGCGGGCTTCTGCTGGGCCGCCACGCCGGACGAAATCAGGACCGCCGCCATGCCAATCGCAATGCTGCGTGTAGTCATCACAGACCTCAGAAGATCAAGGGATCGTAACGTCGTCCAGGTACTTGGACCGCGTGGTGCCGTCCTCGCGGATCTGCCGTCCTTCCGTGTAGAACCCCGAGGTGACGAGGTTCACGGTCACCTCGTCACGCGTCGTGTTGCGCCAGTACCACCCGTGGATCCCTGGATAGCGCGCGCGATACGATCCGCGGCCGGCCGTGGCCGTGCCCTTCTCGAAGCTTTCCGACCCCGCGGCGCCCTTGCCGGCCGGCTCGGTGTGGAAGTCGAAGTCCACCTCGCCGGTCGCCTTCCACGTGTAGACCATCGCGGCGCCTTCGGCCAGCTCGTACTTGTATTCGATGGACTGGTTCGGCGCCAGCGTGAACGCCATCGCGTCCACCTTGTAGTCGGCTCTCTGCGGCACCAGCGGCCCGGCCGGATCCGCGGTGATGACGGCGGGCGCCGGATCGCCAAGCCCGGCGCCTGCCTGGTACAGCGCGGTCAAGCCGAGCGCCTCGCCCGCCCCCGTCGGGTCCACGCCGTACTCGGCCGGCAGAACCGCGAGGACCAGGACGATCGCCGCCACGACGAGGGCGACGAGGGTGGCCGTACCGAGCGCGCGGCCCTCGGTCGCCGCCCTCGGCGCGCTGACGTCCGGCGTCATGCGACGAAGTACCCCACGAGCTGATATCCCATCAGCGCGAAGCCGCCCGCCATCAGCGCCGTGTTGGTGGCGAAGGCGTGCGCGAGGAAGGCGGCCCGCGCGCGCCACCACGTGAAGGCGAGCAGCACCGCCGTCAGCGCCAGCATCTGGCCAATCTCGACGCCGATGTTGAAGCTGACGATGTTGGCGACGAGCCCGTTCTGCGGCAGCGCGAGCTCCTGCAGCTTCGTCGCCAGTCCGAAGCCGTGGAAGAGGCCGAAGATCGTCACCGCCGCGCGCGTGTTTGGCGTGACGCCGAACACCGTCTGGAAGCCGCCCATGTTCTCGAATGCCTTATAGACGACGGAGAGCCCGATGATGGCGTCGATGATGTAGGCGTTGGCCTGAATGCCGCCGAGGACGCCGCCGAGCAGCGTGAGGCTGTGGCCGAGCGTGAAGAGGCTGACGTACAGGATCACGTCCCTGAGGCGGTAGAGAAAGAAGATGACGCCGACGAGAAAGAGCAGATGGTCGTAGCCGGTGACCATGTGCTTGGCGCCGAGGTACAGGAACGGGCCGATCGCGGGCCCGTCGATCGACTGGACGAACGCCGCGTCGCGGCTCGACACGCCGTGCGCGAGCGCGACATCGGGGACGAGGGCCAGCGTGGCGGCCGCAATCAGAAATATCAGCACGCCCAAAGTATAGAATGAACACGAATTGGCTCAGATTCTCCCGTTGAAAGAGGCGATCGCGGACGCCGTCCGCGACGGGGACACGGTCGCGCTCGAAGGGTTCACGCACCTCATTCCATTCGCCGCGGGGCACGAGATCATCCGGCAGCGCCGGCGCAACCTGACGCTGGTGCGCATGACCCCCGACGTCATCTACGACCAGCTCATTGGCGCCGGCTGCGCGTCGAAGCTGGTGTTCTCCTGGGGCGGCAATCCCGGCGTCGGCTCGTTGCACCGCCTGCGCGACGCGGTGGAGAAGGGCTGGCCCGGGCCGCTCGCGCTCGAGGAGCACGCGCACGCCGGCATGGCCACCGCGTACGCCGCGGGCGCCTCGGGGCTGCCGTTCGGGCTGCTGCGGGGGTATCTCGGCAGCGACCTGCCGAAGTTCAACCCGACGATCAAGTTCATCGAGTGCCCCTTCACCGGGGAGCGCCTGGCGGCGCTGCCGGCGATTCGCCCCGACGTCTCCGTCATTCACGCGCAGAAGGCGGACCGCAAGGGCAACGTCATGCTGTGGGGCGTGACCGGCGTGCAGAAGGAAGCGGTGCTGGCGGCCAGGCGGGCGGTCGTCACCGTCGAGGAGATCGTCGATCGCCTCGAGGCGCCGCGCCACGCGCCCAACGTCGTCATCCTGCCGAACTGGGTGGTGCGCTCGGTGGCGGAGGTGAAGGGCGGCGCGTTCCCGTCGTATGCGCTCGGCTACTACCCGCGCAACAACGCGTTCTACAAGCAGTGGGACCACGTGGCGCGCGACCGCGACACCTTCAACGCCTGGATCGACCGCCACGTGCGCGGCACGGCCGATTTCGCCGAGTTCCGCCGCAGCCTCGAGGGGACCCCGCTGAATGTCTGACGAGACCGTCCCGCTGAAGCCGGACACTCCGTACACGGCCGACGAGATGATGACGATCGCCGCCGCGCGCATGGTGCGCAACGGCGCGGCGCTGTTTGTCGGCATCGGGCTGCCGAGCGCGGCCGCCAACCTCGCGCGGCTCACGCACGCGCCCGACACGGTGCTGATCTACGAGTCGGGGACGATCGGCACCAAGCCGAACGTGCTGCCGCTCTCCATCGGCGACGGCGAGCTCGCGGAGACGGCGGACGCCGTCGTCGCGGTGCCGGAGATGTTTGCCTACTGGCTGCAGGGCGGCCGCATCGACCTCGGCTTTCTCGGCGCGGCGCAGATCGACCGCTTCGCCAACATCAACACCACCGTCATCGGCGACTACCACAAGCCGTCCACGCGCCTGCCCGGCGCCGGCGGCGCACCCGAGATCGCCGCGTCGTGCAAGGAAGTGCTCATCACGCTGCGGCACAGCCCGCGCGCGTTCGTCGAGAAGCTGGACTTCATCACGTCGGTCGGCCACGTGGACGGCGGCGACGGGCGCGCGAAGCTGCGGCTGCCCGGCAAGGGCCCGACGTCGGTGATCACCGACCTCGGCATCCTGACGCCCGACCCGCAGACGAAGGAGCTGACGCTCACGAGCGTCCATCCGGGCGTGGACGTGGAGCAGGTGAAGAAGGCGACCGGCTGGCCGCTCGAGGTGGCGCCGCAGGTGTCCACGACGGCGCCGCCGACGGGCGCGGAATTATCCGTGCTCCGCGACCTGCAGGCGCGCACCGCGAAGGCGCACGCCGGTCAGGCCTGACGATTTCTTCAGAAATACTTCAGAGACGATTCGGATAGAATGCGTCCGGCTCGCTCGGTCCCAAGGACACAACCTGATGCCTTTTGACTTCTCCGCGGCGCACGTCCATCTCCTCATCAACCATTTCCCGACCGTCGGTTTCATCGTGGCGGTCGGCCTGTTCATCGTCGCGCTGGCCGCCAAGAGCGACCACCTGAAGGTGGGCAGCCTCGTCGTCATGGTCGGCATCGCCGTGCTGACGATTCCGGTCTACGCCACCGGCAGCGGCGCGCAGGCGCAGATCTGCGGCCCGCTGGAGGTGCCGGGGCCGTGTGAGACGAACCCCGCGCTGTCACGCACCCTCATCGAGATGCACGAAGGGGCCGCCTTCATCGCGATGTACGCGATGTTCGTCACCGGCGGCCTGGCGTGGCTCGCGCTGTGGCAGTACCGGCGGTTCACGCAGATCCCGGCACTCAACAGCGCGCTCATCGTCGTCATGGCCTTCATCACGATGGCGCTCGTGGCCAACGCCGCGAACATCGGCGGCGAGATCAGCCACCCGGAGATTCGCATCACGGCCGAAGCCACCGAGCCGCCGATCTCGCGCGTGATCGGCACCTATATCGCCACCACGCCGTGGACGTTCGCCTCCGCCGAGACGCTCCACATGATCGGCCTCTCGCTGATCATCGGCGTCGTGCTGCTGATCGACCTCAAGGTGCTGGGGTTCCTGCCGGGGGTGCCCTACGCCACGCTCGACCGGATGCTGCCCTGGGGGATTCTCGGCTTCGGCCTCAACGCCGTGACCGGGATGCTGTTCTTCGTGGCGGCGCCCAATCAGTACGTGGGCAACCCGTCGTTCAACTGGAAGCTCGTGTTCCTGATGGCGGCCGGGCTGAACACGCTGCTCTTCACCTTCGATGAAACCTGGATGCGCGAGGAGCGCCCGGCGCCGGCGTGGTCCAAGACCCTGGCGGTGAGCGCGCTCGTGCTGTGGGTCGGCGTCATGTTCTTCGGGACGATGCTGCCGTTCCTCGGCCAGGCCTTCTAGGGGCGAGACATGTCCGAAAACCTGCAGTTGGGCATCAACGTGACGATGGCGGTGTTCGGCGGGCTGATCCTGGTCGCCGTCATCGGCGTGATCGTCGACCGTATCTTCGCGAGGCGCGAGCGATGATCGATTTCCTCCTCTGGGTCGAGAACCTCGAGTTCAGCGCGTTCCTGCGCGAGTCGAGCTCGCTGCTGTCGTTTCCGATCTTCCTCTACATCCACACGCTCGGGATGTCGATCTTCGCCGGCAGCGCCGCGATCATCTGCTTCGCCGTCCTCGGGATGTGGCCGAAGGGCGCGCCGCTGAAGCCGCTGGAGCGCTTCTACACGCTGCTGTGGATCGGCCTCGGCATCGAGGTGCTCACCGGCGTCTCGATCTTCATGAAGGACGCCAGCACCTACGGCCGGAACACGGACTTCTACATCAAGCTTCTCCTGGTCGTGATCGGCGTCGTGCTGCT
Organism: Acidimicrobiia bacterium; assembly: GCA_016871375.1. Taxonomy (GTDB): domain Bacteria; phylum Acidobacteriota; class Vicinamibacteria; order Vicinamibacterales; family UBA2999; genus VFYY01. The sequence continues at coordinate 5,440 of VFYY01000126.1, read as the reverse complement.
CGTCCGGATACGGGGGCGGGTGCTCCGCAACCCGCAGGTCGAGACCGGGGTCGTGCCGGCGGAGGGCAGGATGCTCGCCTGGACGTCGATCCTCTGCTGGGCGGGCGTCATCATCACGGGACGGCTGATCGCGTACCTGCAGCCGGTCCCGGGCGACTTCTAATCTGTTCGAGGTGAGTGCCATGAAACGAGTCGGGGTCATGAAAGCTGGTAGCGTTGCTTTCGGTGTGCTGTTCCTGGCAGGTCTGGCGGTCGTCGGCGCGCAGCAGAAGCCGCAGGCGCACGGGAACATGCTGCAGATGATGCGGGGGATCGTGTATCCCGCGTCGAACGTGGTGTTCGTGGCGCAGGACGATCCCGCCACGGTGAAGCCGGCCGACGACCCGTCCACGTCGCCGAACCCGCTGGCCAGCTCGTACGGCCAGTGGCTGGCCGTCGAGAACGCGGGGGTGGCGCTCGCCGAGTCGGCGAACCTGCTCACGATCCCGCGCGCCTGCTCGAACGGCCGTCAGGCGCCGGTGACCAACGCCGACTGGCAGAAGTTCGTCCAGGGGCTGCGCGACGCCGGGATGACGGTGCTCAAGGCGGCCCAGACGAAGAACGTGGACCGCATTACCGAGGCGGCCGACGCCGTGGCCAGCGCGTGCGGCAACTGTCACGACGTCTACCGCGAGAAGACCCCGCAGCAGGGCGGCGTGAAGGCCCGCTGCACGGCGTCGTAGGCCGTTGTCGCGGGCGTGGCCTGCGCGAAGTGCCCGTATAAAAACGTCTACGAGCTGATATGGCAGGACGCGGCCGATCCCGCGCGTATCTGCGTCCTGCTGCGCTGCTGCGCCGGACCTGAGCTGCAGATCCGGCGCGGCGCCGACGTCCTCCTCAGCGAGCTCCATCCCACGAAAACCGCCGTGCTGGAACGGGCGGAAGTGCTAAAATTCCCTCCGCACTTGTCCGCGCTTTGAGGACCACGATGAACAACCTGAACGCGTCACGCATGGCCGGACTGCTGTTCGTGCTGCTCGCCTGTGCCAGCACGCCGGCGTTCGCGCAGATGGATCTGACCGGCGTCTGGAACCCGATCATGCACGAGGACCAGATAGAGCGCGCGCCGGGTCCCGAGGTCGGCGACTACCTCGGCCTGCCGATCAACGACGCCGGGCGCATGCGCGGCGAGACGTGGAACGCGAGCATCCTGACGCTCTCGGAGCACACCTGCAAGCCGCACCCGTCCACCTACGGGCCGCGGGGCGTCGGCGGGATGCGCATCCGCTTTCACCACGACAACACGACCGAGAACCTGGTGAAGATCGACGCGCAGATCCAGTGGATGGAGCAGTTCCGCGAGATCTGGATGGACGGCCGCCCGCATCCGCCCGCCTACGCCGCGCACACCTGGCAGGGCTTCTCGACCGGCCGGTTCGAGGGCAACGTGCTCGTCGTCAACACCACGCATCTCAAGGCCGGCTGGATCCGCCGCAACGGCATGGCGCTGAGCGACCGCGCGACGATGCAGGAGCGGTTCTTCCGCCACGGCAACTACCTGACGCACACCTCGTACATCTGGGATCCGGTCTACTTCACGGAGCCGATCGTGCGCACCAACGGCTTCCAGCTGAATACCAACGCCATCACCGTGCAGCCCTATCCGTGCCTCCCGGCCGTCGAGGTCGCGCACTCGCGCGGCGACGTCCCGCACTTCCTGCCCGGCAAGAGCGGGTACGAAGAGGAGTTCGCGAAGAAGCACAAGCTGCCCGTGGAAGCGGCCAGGGGCGGCGCCGAGACCGCGTACCCGGAGTACATGAGGCGGATGCGTGCGGGTTCCGGAGGCGGACAGTAAGCCGTCATATCAGGGATCTTGAAGGGGCTCAGCATGTTCAGTTCTCAGTTGAAGCTCACGGCCGCGGTGTCGGCGCTCGTAGTGGCCGGCCTCGTCGTCACGTCCGCGCAGCAGGCCAACAACTTCGCGAACGTCGACGTCGAGACGCTGCACGTGCAGGGCAACGTCTGGATGGCGGTCGGCGGCCCGTTCAATGCCGCGTTCTCGGTCGGCGACGACGGCGTGCTGGTGGTGGACACGCTGGTCGAGCCGCTGGCCGACAAGTTGCTGGCGGCGATTCAGAAGGTCGCCGGCAACAAGCCGATCCGCTACGTCTTCAACACCCACTGGCACCGCGATCACACCGGCGGCAACATCAAGGTCGCCGACGCCGGGCAGTCGGTCGTCGCCGGCAACTTCGCCGGCCAGGCCGGCGCGGCGCAGGCGGAGCGCGCGTTCATCTGGGCGCACGAGAACGCGCTGCACCGGATGACCAAGACCGAGGGGACGCCCGCCGCCATCCCGGTGGCCGCGTGGCCGACCGACGCCTACTTCACGGATCGCAAGGAGATCTATTTCAACGGCGAGGCCGTGCAGCTGCTGTCGATGCCGAACGCGCATACCGACGGCGACTCGCTCGTCTTCTTCCGCAAGTCCGACGTGATCGTCGCCGGCGACATCTACGTCAACACGTCCTTCCCGATTTTCAACCTCAGCGAGGGCGGCAGCTACAACGGCCTGCTCAACGCGCTGAACACGATCATCGAGCTCACGGTGCCGCGCGACAAGCAGGAAGGCGGCACCTACGTGATTCCCGGACACGGCCGCCTCGTGGACGAGGCCGACGTCGTCGAGTTCCGCGACATGAGCACGATCATCCGCGACCGCATTGCCGACGCCATCAAGAACAAGATGACGCTCGAGCAGGTGAAGGCGGCGAAGCTGACGCTGGACTACGAAGGACGCTACGGCTCCACGAGCGGGTTCTGGACGACCGACGCGTTCATCGAGGCGGCGTACCGCAGCCTGAGCCAGCCGGCGGCGAACGTGAGCCAGAGATAAGGACCGAGGAACGACGTTAAGTCGTTCCGGAAGACAGGGTGAAGGATCGAGAAGGAACGAGGAGGGGGAGGTAATGAGCTACAGATTCCTGCCGGGGCGCGCGGCGCTCCTGTTCGTCGGCGCGGCGACGGTGGCGGCCGCGGTCGCCCTGACTGCTCCACAGGTGTCCGCGCAGGGGCCGGGCGGCGGCCAGCCGCCGCAGGGATCACCGTGGGGGACCGCGCCGATCGATCTCACCGGCTACTGGGTGTCCGTCGTCAACGAGGACTGGCGCTGGCGCATGGTCACGCCGCCGAAGGGCGACGTGGCGAGCGTGCCGCTCAACGACGCCGCGCGGAAGGTCGCCGACTCGTGGGATCCGGCCAGCGACGGCTCGTGCCTGGCCTACGGCGCCGGCGCGGGGATGCGCAACCCGACGCGGCTGCACGTCACGTGGGAGGCCGACAACATCCTGAAGATCGACATGGACGCCGGCGTGCAGACGCGGCGGCTGATGTTTGCCGCCGACGCGCAGCCGGGCGCGCGCTCGCTGCAGGGGTTCTCGAAGGCCGAGTGGGAGCGCGTGGGCGGCGGCCGCGGCGCCGCGCCGCAGGGCGGCAACCTCAAGGTCGTCACCAACAACCTCACCGCCGGCTGGCTGCGCAAGAACGGCGTCCCCTACAGCCAGAACGCGTCCGTCAACGAGTACTTCGACCGCTTCCAGGCGCCCAACGGCGACCAGTGGCTCGTGGTCACGACGATCGTCGAGGACGCGATGTACCTGAACCAGCCGTTCGTGACGAGCACGCACTTCAAGAAGGAGCCGGACGGCGCGAAGTGGAGCCCCGCGCCGTGCAAGCCCACGACCTAGGTGGTAGGTGGTAGGTCGTAGGTCGTAGGTCGTAGGAAGAGCTCGCCTTTTTGTTGTACGTAGTGTCCGGCTTCAGCCGGACCACACTCGGCCGACCCATGTCACGACAGAACATCTCGACCGGCACGCCGTGGGAGCCGATCGTCGGCTACTCGCGCGCGGTGCGCATCGGGAACACCGTCTGGGTTTCCGGGACCACCGCCACGCATGAGAACGGCGATATCGTCGGCGTGGGCGATGCGTATGCGCAGGCGGTGCAGACGCTGAAGAACATCGAGTCGGCGTTGACGCGTGCGGGCGCGGCGATGAAGGACGTCGTCCGGACGCGGATGTACGTCGTGAACATCGACCGCGACTGGGAAGCCATCGGCCGCGCGCATGGTGAGGTGTTCGGCGCGATCCGGCCCGCCACCGCGATGGTGGAAGTCCGCGCGCTGATCAATCCGCAGATGCTCGTCGAGATCGAGGCCGACGCGGTCGTCGGCGGGTGAGTGTGATATTCTCGCCGCGTACCTAGCGGGGCTCGCCGGTTTCAGTCAGAGTCCCTACCTGCCAACCCGTTCTCGCCGGGTTCGTGGATGTAGGCATCAGCGAACGCCGTCTACCGGAACGCCTTAGCGCGGTTTCGACGTTTCAGAAACCGCTCTAGCGGTGTTCCTAGACAAGAGGTGTCCAGATGCCGCATCAGCTCAAGAGCCTCACCGCCAATCTCGTCGTTTCCGATGTCGCGCGGAGCCTGGTCTTCTACCGGGACGTGCTCGGGTTCTCGGTCACGGCCACGGTGCCGCCCGAGGGCGGCGAGCTCGTGTTCGCGTGGGTCCAGTCGGGCGACGTCAGCGTCATGCTGAACTCGCGCGCGGCGGCGGCCGCCGAGTATCCGGCGTTCAGCGATCGGCCGGTCGGCGGCACGCTGACGCTGTTCATCAGCGTCACCGGCATCCGCGACGCCTGGGCGGCGCTCGAGGGCCGCGTGAAGGTGGTCATGCCGCTCGAGGTCAAGTGGTACGGCATGACGGAGTTCGCCTTCGAGGACCCGGACGGCTACACGATCACGTTTGCGGAACGCGAGTCGTAGGGCGCCCCGTCACGGGGCGCCGACGGCCTGCCGGATCGCTTCCACGATCGCGGGCACCGGACGATCCGCGGCGACGACGAGGGCGTCCGCGGGCGGTTCGAGCGCGGCCAGCAGGACCCAGCGGACGTCGGCGACGCCGGCGGCGATCGCGTCGCGATAGTGCGGCCGCAGGGCCGAGCACGCGAGGACGGCGCTGCCGCGGCGCGACACCTGCTCGATGCGCTCGTGCACGCGCGCGAGCCACGGCGCGCGGTCCTCGTCGGTGAGCGGGATGCCGCGCCCCATCTTGTCCACGTTCCCCTGCGGATGGAGGTCGTCGGCGTCGATGAACGGCCACCCGAGGGCGCCCGCCGCGCCCATCAGGACGACGATCATGACGGCTGCTGCGGCTGCGCCTGCGGCGGCGTGGTGTGCGAGAAGTGCGAGTGCACGATCTTCCACTGCCCGTCGATGCGCTGGTAGACCTCGGTGAGATTCCAGGGCACATCGCGCTTCGGGCTGCCGTCGAAGCTGCCGCCGCGGCTGACGAGGTTCGCCGACAGCACCGCGAGATCGCCATGGCGGCGGACCGAGGGGTTCAGCAGATCAACGCGGTCGATGCTGACCTTGCCCCTGATCGGCTCGAACATCTTCTTCAGCG
>VFYY01000125.1 GCA_016871375.1 Acidimicrobiia bacterium | reverse complement strand
TGTCGGCGCGCCCGAGCGGCCGGAGTGTCAGGCGTTCGGTGTTTAGCGTCCAAGCCACGGAGATTACGGAGGAAACGGTGTAACAGGGAGGCACGGAGTGTAAACCCGTTCCCTCCGTCCCCTCCGTTACCTCAGAACGATCACCGCGCGATACCGTACCGCTCTTCCAGCATCGTCGCGTGATGGTCGATGTGCCCGAGCATGATGTAGAGGATGGCCCTGGCACTCACCGGCTGGCCGTTGGCGACGCCGCGGCGGGTCCACGCCTCCGACGGGATTCCCCGCACGAGCGCCGTCGTCGCGGTGCGCACGGCGATCCACTCTTCGAGGACGTCGGCCATCGCCCGCGCGTCGAACTTCCCGGCGGGCACGTATTCGTTCTCGTCGAAGCCGGGCATCGGCGTCCCGTCTCCGCGCGCGATCCGCAGCAGGCGATACGCGAAGATGCGCTCGGCATCGGACACATGGCCGAGCACCTCCTTGACGCTCCACTTCCCCTCGGCGTAGCGGAAGTTCGCCTGCGCGTCGGAGAGCGCCGCGAGCTGGCGGACCAGGCGGTTGCTCTGCACGGTGAGCACGCCGACGGCGTCCTCGATGGGCGCCACGTCGTTGATGTACTTGCCGTAGTAGGGCGCGAACTCGTCGGATTGCGGGCGTGAGATGGCGATGGCGGTCATGGCGACGCTCGATTCAGAAGCGGCTCAGTACGCGTTCCGTCAGGGTACGGCGTTTCGGTGAAAACTGCGCGGCGGCCGCCCGCAGGTACGGCTGCAGCTGGCGCGACGCGTAGGCGGCATATCCCGTCTGCTGGATCTCGTCGAGCGTCTCGCGATAGTGCTCGAGCAGCGCCGAGCCGACGAGCTGTCCCGTCCGCGAGGCAGCCGACAACGCCATCATCGACGAGAGCTCGAACACGGACCGGTTCTGGCGTGCGGCGACCGCAGTCAGCTGCCGCCACGCGTCGGCGATGGCCTGCGGCGATGGCGGCGCCGACGGCGTCAACGTCCGCGCCTCGCCTCGAATCGCTTGCCATTCCTGGCGCAGGCCCGCGACGTCCAGCGGCGGCGTGTTGATGGCGGCGGCCACGCGCGACGACGTGCGCTCCAGGCCGTCGAGGATCTCATCGACGCTCGTGAACTGCGCGTCACGATCCAGCAGCCCCTGCGCTTTCAGCGTTGCCGCGATGTCCGGAATGAGCGTCCGCCCCATGCCGGCAGCGTCGGCCAGCGCGGCCAGGACCCAGACCGGCGATGCGCGGAAGGCGACGATGCCGAGCAGCTCGATGGCGTTGCCGGCCGCGCGGCGGGTGAGGAAATCCCGAGGCAGCGCGTCGTCCGGCTGGTACACGCCTTCCGCCCCGCCGACGTTTTCGATCACATACCGCAGCGTCGTCTCGACGAGAGTCTGATAGAGCTGCGTCCGGCGAACGCCTGCCGGCAGGACGACCTCGCCCGCCTCTCGCACCACGCCGGCGCTGAGCCCCAACGTGGAGCGCAGCACGCGTTCCGGCAGCGAGATGAGGTAGGTCTTCAGCGTCATATGGCGCCGATCTGGCGGACGACGGTCTTGTTGTCGGCGCTCATCAGGCCTCCCTGTTGATCAACATCTGCGACACGGCGTCGAAGAACCCGCGCAGCATCGCGTCGGCCTCGGGCGGAAACGCGGCCTCGTCGAGCGCGGCGCGCATGTGCTGCAGCCAGCGCTCGCGCGCGGCCGTGTCGATCGCAAACGGCACGTGGCGCATCCGCAGCCGCGGGTGCCCGCGCTGCTCCATGTAGCGCGGCGGCCCGCCGAACCGCCCCACCAGGAAGTCGCGCAGCCGCTGCTCGGCGCCGGCAAGATCGTCCGGCGGATACATGGGCGCCAGGATGTCGTCGCCCGGCACGCGCCGGTAGAACGCGGCGACGAGGCGCTCGAACCCCTCCTCGCCGACCATGGCATAGACGTCGAGCTCGTCGTTCACTTACACGCGCCCGGCGAACTCGCGCGTGTCGGTGTTCACCTTCACCCTCTCGCCTTCCTTGATGAAGAGCGGCACCTTGATCTCGAGCCCGCTGTCGAGCGTGGCGCTCTTGGTCACGCCGCCGCTGGCCGTGTCGCCGCGCACGCCGGGCTCCGTGTGCGCGACGGTCAGCTCGACGATGTTCGGGAACTGGACCCCGATCGGGTTGCCGTTGAACTTCTGCACCTGCACCTGCAGGTTGTCGGCAAGGAAGAACCGGTCGTCGCCGAGGAGGTCCCCGCCGAGCGTCAGCGTCTCGTAGTTGCCCTGGTCCATGAAGTGAAAGCCGTCGCCGTCCGAGTAGAGGAACGTGGCGGCGCTCATCACCAGGTCGGGCTCCTGGAACTTGTCGCCCGCCTTGAAGGTCCTGTCGAACACGGCGCGCGTCAGCAGGTTCCGCATCTTGATGCGGACGAGCGTCTGCCCGCCGCGCGCGGTCGGCTTCGACACCTCGACGTCGATGCAGTGATACGGCACGCCCTCGTGCTCGAAGAACATCTTGCGCTTGATCTCGATTGCTTCCAGCAGACTCGCCATAAAGTCGTTACCAGTCGGTAGATGTGTAGTCCTTCAGAAACTGTCCCCACACGTGGGTGCCGGTGTTGAACCCCGCGATGATGGGGTCGCAGATGCGCGCCGCGCCGTCCACGATGTCGAGCGGCGGATGGAACCGCTGCTCGACGACCTTCCGCTCGGCAATCTGCACCGGATCCTCGTCGGTCACCCAGCCGGTGTCCACCGCATTCATGTGGATGCCGTCGTTGCAGTAGTCGGTCGCCGCCGTGCGCGTCATCATGTTCAGCGCCGCCTTCGCCATGTTGGTGTGGGGATGGCGCGTCGTCTTGAACCGGCGGTAGAACTGCCCTTCCACGGCGGACACGTTGACGATGTGCTTGTCGCGCTCCGGCGTGCGGAGCATCAGCGGCTTGAGGCGCGCGTTGAGGACGAACGGCGCGATGGCGTTCACCAGGTGCACCTCGAGCAGCTCCACCGAGGACACCTCCGCCATCAGCAGCCGCCACGAGTTGCGCCCGCGCAGGTCCACCTGCTGCAGATCCTGATCGAGGCGGCCCTCGGGGAAGAAGTCCTTCTGCACGGAGAACTCTTCGGGCAGCAGCGGAATCTGCGAGAGCTGCGCCGAGTGCGTGAGGCCGGGCGCGACGAGCGCGCGCACGTGGACCGGCATGGCCTTCGCGGCGGCGTTCTCGCCCTCCATCATGTGCGCGTAGAACCCGGGAGGACGCCGCACGGTCTGGCACGCGTTGTTGACGATGAAGTCGAGCCGGTCGTGCGTGGCGAGCACGTGCCGGCAGAACGCCTCCACGCTGGGCGTGTGGCGCAGGTCGAGGCCGACGATCTCGAGCCGGTTGCTCCAGTCGTCGAAGTCGCGCTCCTGCGCGTAACGCATCGCGGCGTTCTGCGGAAAGCGCGTCGTCACGATCAGGTGCGCGCCCGAGCGCAGCAGCTTGAGCCCGGCCTGGTAGCCGATCTTCACGCGCGCGCCGGTGACGAGCGCCACGCGGCCGCGCAGGTTCGCCAGCTCGGTGCGCTTCACGAAGTTGAGCTCGGCGCACTCGGGACAGAGCTGGTCGTAGAAGTGGTGGATCAGCGTGTAGTGCGTCTTGCAGACGTAGCAATGCTGCGACTCGTCGGCGTGTGGGCCGCTGTCGTGGGGGCCGGCTTCAGCCGGCTCTACCGGCGGGAACACGTTCGGCGTGTGAAACACGGGCTTCCGGCGCAGCGTCTGGATCCCGGTCTCCGCCCGCTTCCGCTGATCCTTCTCGATGCGCGCCGCCCGCCGCTCGCGCGCCACGGCGTTCGCCATGCGGCGGCGCTCCACGCGGTCGGGGTGATAGACGAGCGCCACCGCCTGCAGCAGCCGCTTCCGCTCTTCTTCGGGCACGCCTTCCAGGACGGTCCGGTCCTGGGCGATCGCCTCGAGGAGCTCGATCGCCTCGCGGAGCTGCTCTGCAAGGCTCTTCACAGAAGAGGACATCCTATCCAGCGTACGTGATAGGTTTGTCACCGACAAGGAGCCGCCCATGTCCATCACCCGCCGCGACGCCATCTGCAGCATCTCCGGAGCCACCATCGCCGGCCTGTCAGGCCTGCTGACGCCCGAACAGCTTCGGGCGCAGGCCGCCGCCGCGCAGGAGCCGTGGCCCGATCGGCTGGTCGAACGCCCGCTGCGCGCGGGCTTCCCGGCGCCGCTCCCGCTGAACGCGGACGGCTCGGCGCCCGAGCACCCGGCCAGCGCCGCGGGGCCGATCACCGACCCGCTCATGTGGCGGACGCCGAACCGCCAGGCGCCGGAGATCGAGTTCGACTACCGGAAGATGGCGATCAAGGTGGACACGCGCGGGCTGGCGAAGCTCGCCGGCACCTTGCGCTTCGAGGACCTCGAGAAGCTGCCGCGCGTCTCGGGCACGTACCTGATGCAGTGCGGCGCGCCGAACCCGCGCGGCATCGTCACGTGGACCGGCGTGCGCTTCAGCGACTTCGCCAGCCTGCTCGGGCTGAACGCCGGCGTGCACTACTGCCGCTTCGTCGCCTCCGATCGCCACTACGTGGACGAGGCGATGACGACGCTGCGGCACCCGCAGGTGCTGCTGGTGTGGATGATGAACGACCAGCCGCTGGCGCCGCGCCACGGCGCGCCGCTGCGCCTCGTGGTGCCGTTCCGCTACGGCAACCGCAGCATCAAGGCGATCACGGAGATGGTGTTCGCGACGCCGAGTCTGCCGATGCCCCCGCTCCCGACGGCCTAGAGACAACGGAGGCGGCGGAGGCAACGGGTCAACACGGAGACACGAAGGCACGGAGGACACACGGAAGCGCCTCCGTGCGTCTCCGTTGCTCCGCGCCTCCGTGTGAAGTCCGTGCCCTCCGCCCCCTCCGTTGCTCCGCCCCTCCGGTTCCTCAGCGGGTGTGCCGATCGATCATCTCGCCTAACGCGCGCTGGCAGGCGCGGCAGAACGGCACGCGGTTGCGCGTGAACATGATGCAGTCGATCTCCGACCGGTAGAACGCCTGCGCGTCGTAGTTCGCGCCCTGGAACAGCCCCACCTTCCCCGCGTGCTCCGCCTTCGACAGCAGCGTCGTCGTCAGTTCCAGCTCCTCGCGGAAGAGCGCCGTCATCTCTGACTCGGGCCGGTTGTCGGCGCGCAGCTTCACGCGCCGCGCCTGGATCGTCTTCTGCAGCGCCTCGAACTCCTGCTTCGGCCACGGCGTCGGCACGGGCGTGCCCGGCGCCAGCAGATCCCGCCACTTGAGGTCGCCGCGATCCCGTTCGGCGGTCACGTTCCCCGGCCACGGCTCGACGATCGTGTCGGGCGGCTCGTAGACGTTCGGCGACGTGTAGTACTCGTCGGCGAGCCCCGCGAAGTGATGCGCGAACTCGTGGACGAACAGGTAGTCCGCGAAGTCGTTGTCCACGGCGGCCGTGGAGAACACGTTGTAGAGACCGCCGCCGCCATACGTGTTGTTGTTGGCGAGGATCGTGACGAACTCGTACGGCGCCCACGCCGCGATGTCGCGCCACGCGCGGTTGTCGAACGTCAGGATGTAGCGCTCGGCGCCGAACGCGTCGTAGCTGGATCCGGCCGGCGCGCGCCGGTAGACGCCGGTTGAGGGACGCGAGATGCCCGACTGCGCCGCCGGCGGACAGAGCCCCCAGATGTTGAAATCAGTTCGCCGCGACCTGAACGGCTCCTGCGCGAAGAGCGCATTGACCATGCGCCGCGTGTCCGCGCGGAACTTCCGCCCGCACTCGGCCGCCGTGTAGCCGTCGCCGAGCAGCAGGATGTCCACCTTGGCCTGCGGCGCGCCGTGGCGCTCCACCTCGATCGCCTGCTGGCGCGGCGGCGGCGATCGATCGATGAAGGGATCGGCGGGGTCGATGGCGTGCCGCCACACCTCGTCGTAGCCGCCGCCGGCGTCGCGCTTGCGCAGGACGACCTCCGCCTTCCCCGTCAGCGCCGGGAACCGCAGCGAGTCGCCGAACGTGCGCCTCACCTTCCTCGACTCGGCCGTCGTCACCCACTCGGCAAACGCCGGGTCGTAGCCGCGCGAGAAGATCGCCTTCCCCGACGCATCGATCACCTCGAAGCGGTAGTTGCCGGTGGGACGCGGCTCGACGTTCGCGGCGGGATTGCCGGGCCAGGCGAGCGGCTCGACGACGAGCCGATCGAAGCTGTAGACCTCGGTGCCTGGGCCGCCGGTCTGGAAGAAGTCGAGGCGCCAGGTGCGCGGCGCCTCCTGCGCGGCAACGGTGGAGAGCGCCAACAGGACACAGGCGAGCGTCAGACGGAACCGCATACGCTGAATTATAGTGACGCGCATGAGGAAGCTCGCCGTTGCCGCCCTTCTGCTGCTGCCCGCGCTCGCGCAGGCACAGAGCACCGCATCCCCTCTCGCGGCCGAGATCGACCGCCGCGCGGCGGCCATCGAGCAGGAGATGCTCGCGTGGCGCCGGCATCTGCACCAGAACCCCGAGCTCTCCAACCGCGAGACGCAGACGGCCGCCTACGTCGCGGAGAAGCTGCGCAGCTTCGGCCTGACGCCAACGACGGGCGTCGGGCGCAACGGCGTGGTCGCCACCCTGCAGGGCGCGATGCCGGGACCCGTCGTCGCGCTGCGCTCCGACATGGACGCGCTGCCGGTGGCCGAAGCCACCGGGCTCCCCTTCGCCAGCACGGCGCGCGGCGAATACGAGGGCAGGCCGGTGGACGTGATGCACGCCTGCGGCCACGACACCCACATGGCGATGCTGCTGGCGACGGCGCGCATCCTCACCGATCTCCGGCCGCAGCTCCGCGGCAGCGTGAAGTTCGTCTTCCAGCCCGCCGAGGAAGGCGTGCCGCGCGCCGAGGAGCCTGCCGGCGCGGAGCTGATGATCCGCGACGGCGCGCTCAGGAACCCGGACGTCAACGCCATCTTCGGCCTGCACGTGTTCGCGAACATTCCCACCGGCGCGATCGGCTGGCGCAGCGGGTCGATGCTCGCCGCCGCGGACCAGTACGAAATCATCGTGCGCGGACGGCAGACGCACGGCGCCAATCCGTGGGCCGGCATCGACCCGATCGTGATCGGATCGCAGATCGTTCTCGGGCTGCAGACGATCGTCAGCCGCCAGGTCAACACCGCCGCCGAGCCCGCCATCATCACCGTCGGCCAGTTCGAGTCGGGCACGCGTAACAACATCATTCCCGACACGGCGCGGCTGGTCGGCACGATCCGCACGTTCGACGAGGCGATGCGCAAGGACATCCACGCGCGCGTCACGCGCACGGCGACGAGCATCGCCGCGGCCGCGGGCGGCTCCGCCACGGTGCAGATCGATCTGGGCTATCCCGTCACCGTGAACAACCCGCAGCTCACGCGGCAGATGATGCCGACGCTGCAGCGCGTCGCGGGCGACAAGCTGGTCGAGGTGACGAGAAACACGGTCGCGGAGGATTTCAGCAGGTTCCAGCAGCAGGTGCCCGGGATGTTCGTCTTCCTCGGCATCACGCCGCCCGCGCAGGTCGGCACCGCCGCCGCGAACCACTCGCCGCAGTTCATGGTGGACGAAGCGGCGCTCGTCACCGGCGTGCGCACGCTCGCGCATCTCGCCGCCGACTATCTGTTCAGCTCGCGCTGAGCCGCCTACCCCGGCACTGGCGGGGACCCTGCTCCGCAGATGCCGGGGACACCATCGGCCGCTGACTCTTTGCGATACCATCATGGGCGCTAATGCCGGGTCCATCGCGCGCGTGACGCAGGCGCGCGATGGAACCCGGCCTACGTACAGGAGAGCGCCCATGACGCGTATCGCCGTCACCCTCGCCGCCGGCGTCCTGATCTTCTCGACCATCCTGGTCGCGCAGCGCGACACGAACCTGCCGCAGCCGCAGGCCGGGAAGCTCCCCGTCGTCGGCCCGGCCATGCCGAATCCCGGCGCGATGGTCGATCGGCCGACCGGCGCGATGCCGACCGTCCCGGCCGGTTTCACCGTCTCCGTCGCCGCCGAGCTGCAGTCGCCGCGCATGATGGTGCTGGCGCCGAACGGCGACCTGTTCGTGAGCTCCCCGGCGACCAACAGCATCACGGTGCTGCGCGACGCCAACAACGACGGCGTGTTCGAGACGCGCAGCGTCTACGCGCAGGGCGACCCGCCCGCCGCGCGCCGTGGCGGCGGCCCCGGACAGCCGCCGCCGCGCTCGGCCACCCCGCCGCCGGTCAACCCGACGATCAACGGCCCGATCCTCGCGGAGAAGGCGCCGGCCTGCGTGCCGCCGGAGCCGTTCGCGTCGAAGGGTCCCGGCACGATCGCGGCGCCGTTCGGCCTCGCGTTCAGCAACGGCCACCTCTACATCGGCAACACGGGATCGCTCGTCCGCGTGCGCTACACCAACGGCGACATGCAGATGCAGGGCATGCCGGAGAAGCTGCTCGACCTGCCGGTGGGCGGCCACTCCACGCGCAACATCGTGTTCAACCGCGCGGGCACGAAGATGTACCTGGCCGTCGGCTCGCAGAGCAACAACAACGCGGGCGAGGACTGCCGCCGCGCCGCCATCCTCGAGTTCAACCCTGACGGCACCGGCTACCGCGTGTTCGCGTCCGGCATCCGCAATCCGGTCGGCCTTGCGCTGCAGCCGGGCACCGACACGGTCTGGACGGCGGTGAACGAGCGCGACAACCTCGGCGACGATCTCGTGCCCGACTACGCGACCTCGGTGAAGGACGGCGCGTTCTACGGCTGGCCGTACTCCTACATCGGCGCCAACTACGACCCGCGCTACGTCGGCGCGTTCCCCGACCTCGTGAAGAAGACCGTCGTCCCCGACGTGCTCTTCCCGGCGCACTCGGCCGCGCTCGGCATCACCTTCTATACGGGCAACCAGTTCCCGCAGCGGTACCGCGGCGGCGGCTTCGTCGCGCTGCACGGCTCGTGGAACCGCTCGGTCGCGTCGGGCTACAAGGTGGTCTACTTCCCGATGAACAACGGGCGCCCGGGGCCGATCGAGGACTTTCTCACCGGCTTCCTCGTCAGCAACGGCAGCGGCGGCGAGCAGATCTCGCGCTGGGGCCGGCCGGTCGGCGTCACCGTCGCGCGCGACGGCAGCCTGCTCGTGTCCGACGACGGCAGCCACCGCATCTGGAGGATCAGCGCGGGCGCTGGCGGCACGCGGTAGGTCTACAACAGCAGGTCTACAAATCGATGTAGGGGCCGACCTTCGGGTCGGCCCTTTGTTCTAGAAGACTCCCGCGCTGATCCCGACCGTGAACGTGCGCCCGCGCGACGGCGCGAACTGGAAGTGTTCGCGGTAGTACTCGTCGGCCAGGTTCTCGACGGCGAAGGTCAGGTCCAGGCGCTCGGCCCCGCGCAGCAGGCTGACCCCGGCGCCGAGCCGGTGCACCGTGAAGCCCTCCAGCGACAGCAGGTCCTGCGCGATGCGGAACGGCGACTGGAAGAGCGTGGGCGTGACGCGCTCCACGTCGGTCTGCACGCGGAGGCCGTACTCCGCCCACCACCGCGCGCTGGAGTGCGTGAAGCGCGCCGCGCCGGTGACCTTCAGCGGCGTGATGTTGTCTGCCGGCTCTCCGTCGAGCGAGGAGTTGTCCAGCGGGTTCACGCCGTCGGTGATCGTGCCCCGGGTGAACGCCGCGGCGCCGTTGAGCGTGACGATGCCGCCGCGGAGGACGAGCGGCGCGTTCGCCGAGAGCTCGAGGCCGGAGATGCGGACGTCGGCGTAGTTGGTCGCCTGAGCCAGGCCGCCCGACGGGGTCACGGCGACGACCAGGTCCTGCACGACGAAGTCCTTGTACTGATTGACGAAGACGTAGGCGCCGCCCGACACGCGCCGGAGCGCGAACGTGCCGCCGACGTCGAAGTTGTTGCCGGTCTCCGGCTTCACCTTGATGTTGGGCGCGATGCTGCCCGCCGTGGCGGGCCCGGCAAAGAACAACTCCTCGAGGTTCGGGTGCCGGTAGCTGCGGCCGTAGCGCACGAACGGGCTGAACGTGCCGCCCGCGTTGGCGACGAGGCCGAGGTCGCCGGTCAGCGCGCGCCGGCCGAACGACTCGCCCGCCGGGTTCGGCAACGTGGACGGGTCGATCGCCGGCCGCGCGCCGGCGACCACGGCGGCCACGTCGTACCCGGGCGTGCGCTCGACGGTCACACGGTAGACGTCACCGCGAAGGCCCGCGACGAGCGAGACGGACGGACGCAGGCGCCACTCGTCCTGCACGAAGACGGCGATGTCGCGCAGGCTCGCGTCCGGCACGCGGACGGGACTTGCGACGACCGGCGGGCCGAGCTGCACCGGCTGCGGCAGGCGCGCGGCCGCCGGCCCGAACGGCCCGAGCGCCACCTGTCCGAGCAACCTCGTCGTGGTGGTCGTCGTCCGCTGGTCGCTGCTCCGATCCCGGTACATCGTCAATCCCGTCGTCAACACGTGATCGGCGAGCGGCGTCAGCGTGGCGGTGAGGTCGAGGCCGGGCGTCCAGACGCGCTGCTCCGTCCGCGAGAGCACGTCGAGACGGAACACGCTGATCGGGAAGAAGGTGGCGGCCGGCGCCGGGAACTGGATCGGCAGCTGGTTCTCGAGCGCGCGCTGCGTGCGCTGATAGTGGCCGGTCAGCGCGAGGTTGGCGAGCCACGGGGTGACCGCCTGCGCCTCGTAGCGCGCGGACACGCGGTCGAGGTCGCTGTGCGGGAGCGAGGTCGCGTTGAAGAAGATCGGCGGCGCGAAGTCCGGGAACCCGATCTCGTCCATCTCGCGCCGCTGGTAGCGCAGCCGCAGCGACCGCCGCTCGCCGAGGCGCACGATGCTCGAGGCGTTGATGAAGTAGCCGCTCGCGCCGGAGTTCGGGATCTCCGGGTCGGTGCGCACGAACGGCGCGTTGAACGGGTCCGGGAACGCGTTGAAGCGGAAGCCCGGGAAATTGTCGTCGATGGTGTCGCGCTGATCGAGGCGGCCGCTGGCGAAGAACGGGCGCGTGTCCTCGACGTCGAAGCCGCCGGCCTCGTAGTTGTCGAACGCTTCCACGCCCGCCTGCAGGCGCACGGCCGCACGCGGGCCCGTGTAGCCGAGCGTGCCCGTGCCGCGGCGGCCGTTCTCGTTCGTGCTGTAGAAGCCGTTGACGCCGTACTGCCACCGCGACGCCGGCGAGAGCTGCGGCTCGTTGGTGATGATGTTGATCGTCCCCGCCAGCGCGTCGGACCCGTAGAGCAGCGTGCCGGCGCCGTTGACGATCTCCATGCGGCTGATCGCATCGGGCGAGATCAGCCCGACCTCGGCGCCGGTGCGGTCCGTCGCCTGGCGCGCGGTGTTGAGGCGCTCGCCGTCCACGAGCACGAGCAGGCGCGTGGAGTCGAGGCCGCGCAGCCGCGGGCGCACGCCGAACGGGCCGTTGCCGACCGGCGTGATGTTGGCGGCCGTCGCCAGCGCGTCGCCCGTGGAGAGCGCGTTGGCCTGCTGCACGGCGTCGGCGCTCATCGTCTCGACGTGCAGCGGGATCTGGCGGACCTCGCGCTCCGCGCGGGTGGCGGTGACCGTCACCTCCGCGCGGACGCCGCCGATCTCGAGCTGCACGGGGACGTCCACCGTCTCGGCCGCATCGGCAATGACGACGGTGCGCGCCGCTTCCGAGAAGCCGGGCCGCGTGACGACGACGAGATAGGTGCCGGGCTCGGGCGTCGTAAGCAGGTAGCGCCCATCGGCGCCGGTTTCAGACGCGGTCTCCTGGCCGGTGGCGAGACCGTGCAGGACGACGCGGGCGCCGGGGACCGAGGCGCCGGTCGGGTCGGAGACAACGCCGCTGACCGTGGCCGCGGCAGCGGGGGCCGCGGACGCGATCAGCGCGATCAGGATGACGGCAATTTGTGCGGGCACCGCAGCATTCTAGCGTCAGGCCGCGTCCTGCCGCGCGCCCGGTGCACGTTTCAGCGATCCGTACAGCGCGTCGCGCAGCGCCACGTCGCGCGGATCGCCGCTCAAATGGGTGCCCATCCGGCTCGTCACGTACCCGTAGCCGATGCCCGCCTCCGGGTCGGCACAGCCCATCGCGCCGCCCGCGCCCGGCGCGCCGAAGGCGCTCGGGCCGCCAAACGGGAAGCCGGTGCTCGGCTTCATGAAGCCCAGGGAGAACGCTACCTCCGCCCGCATGCACTCGTCGTAGAAGCCGCGTGCCGGCGGAACGGCCGGCGCGGCCAGGAGGTCCAGCGTCTGCTTCCTGAGGCCGAGCTCCCGGCCACCCGTCGCCAACACGCTGTAGGCACGCGCGATGGCGCGCGCGGTGCCGACGCCGCCGCCGGCCGGAATCTCGAAGTTGCGCGCGTAGACGTGCGTCGGGTCCATCGGCAGCTCCGACCCCCACAACGCGCGCACGATCT
>VFYY01000124.1 GCA_016871375.1 Acidimicrobiia bacterium | reverse complement strand
GGGCCAGGTGCTCTGCATCATCGAAGCGATGAAGCTGATGAACGAGATCAACGCGGAAATCGACGGTGAGGTGGTGAAGGTGTACGTGGAGAACGGCCACGCCGTGCAGTACGGCGAGCGCCTGTTCGCCATCCGTCCTGCATAGCCATGTTCAAGAAGATCCTGATTGCGAACCGCGGCGAAATCGCCCTGCGCATCATCGTGGCGTGCCGCGAGCTCGGCATCAAGACCGTCGCCGTGTACTCGGAGGCCGACGAGAACTCGCTGCACGTCCGGTTTGCGGACGAGGACGTCTGCATCGGGCCGCCGCGCAGCACCGAGAGCTACCTGAACGTCCCGGCGATCATCAGCGCCGCCGAGATCACCGGCGCCGACGCGATCCATCCCGGCTACGGGTTCCTGTCCGAGAGCGCCTACCTCGCGGAGGTCTGCGAGGCGTGCCACATCCGGTTCATCGGTCCCGATCCGAACGTCATCAAGCTGCTCGGCGACAAGGCGCGCGCGCGCCGGGCGATGAAGAAGGCCGGCGTGCCCATGCTGCCCGGCAGCGACGGTCCGATCGAGAACGAGGAGAAGGCGCTCAAGTGCGCCAGGGACGTCGGCTACCCGGTCATCATCAAGGCCGTCGCCGGCGGCGGCGGCCGCGGCATGCGCGTCGTCCGCCAGCCCGCGGATCTGGCGAACGCGCTGCGGACCGCCCAGCGCGAGGCCGAGGCGGCCTTCGGCGTGGGGGACGTCTACATCGAGAAGTACCTGGACCACCCGCGCCATATCGAGTTCCAGGTGCTGGGCGACCACCACGGGAACGTCGTGCATCTCGGCGAGCGCGAGTGCTCCATCCAGCGCCGCCACCAGAAGCTCATCGAAGAGTCGCCGTCGCCTGCGCTCACCGACAAGGTGCGCCGCAAGATGGGCGGCCTCGTCGTGGACGCGGCCAAGGCGGTGCAGTACACGAACGCCGGCACGTTCGAGTTCCTGATGGACGACGAGGGGAAGTTCTACTTCATGGAGGTCAACACGCGCCTCCAGGTCGAGCACCCGGTGACCGAGATGGTGACCGGCATCGACATCGTCAAGGAACAGATCCGGATCGCGGCGGGGGAGCGGCTCTCGTTCAAGCAGAGCGAGGTGACCTTCACCGGCCACGCCCTGGAGTGCCGCATCAACGCGGAAGACCCCGACACGTTCGCGCCCTCGCCAGGCGTCATCCACGCGTTCAGCGTGCCGGGCGGCCCCGGCGTGCGCATCGACACCTTCGCGCACTCCGAGTGCACGGTGTCGCCGTACTACGATTCGATGATCGCCAAGATCATCACGCACGGGCGCGACCGGCAGGAGGCCATCGCGCGCATGCGCCGGACGCTCGAGATGACGGTCATCGAGGGCATCAAGACGACGGTCCCGATGCACCTGCGCATCAGTGCCGAGCCTGATTTCGTCGCCGGCCGCCTGAGCACGCACTTCATGGAGCGGTACGCGGCAAAGGCGGCCAAGCCCGGCAGCCTGGCCGAAAGCGCCTGATTCCCCGCCTCCAGGCCATTCTCGACGTCGAGACGGCCGGCCGTGCCGGCTGGGAGCCGGCCGACCTGGCGGCCGCGTTTCTCGACGGCGGCGCGACGTTCATCCAGCTGCGCGCGAAAGAGCTGCCGTCGGGCCGGTTCCTCACGCTCTGCGACCGCGTCGTGCGCGCCGCGGAGCCGTACCACGCATCGGTCATCGTGAACGACCGCGCCGATCTGGCCGCGATGTCGCACGCCTCCGGCGTCCACGTCGGGCAGGACGACCTCCCGCCCGCCGCCGCCCGTGCGCTCGTGGGCGAGTCGGCCATCGTCGGGCTCTCCACGCACAGCCCCGGGCAAGTGGAGGCAGCGCTCGCCGAGCCGATCACGTACGTCGCCATCGGCCCGGTCTTCGGCACGTCCACGAAGGAGACGGGCTACGCCGCGGTCGGCCTCGACATGGTGAAGACGGCGGCGCGCCTCGCGCGCGGGCTGCCGGTCGTGGCGATCGGCGGCATCACGCTCGAGACCGCGCCCGCCGTGCTCGAGGCGGGCGCCTCCTGCGTGGCGGTGATCGGCGATCTCGTCGCGGCGGGGGATCCGCGGGGACGGATCGCGGCCTACCTCCGAAGTCTCGGCCTATAATCGCGGAGCGGTTGGAGGCGTGATGGATTCAAACCTGCTGAAGACCAAGTCGATCGAGCAGTGTGTCGCCGACGTGGAACACGGCGGCAAGGCCCTGCGGCGCAGCCTCAGCGCGTGGGACCTGACGATGCTCGGCATCGGCGCGGTGATCGGCACGGGCATCTTCGTGCTGACGGGGACGGCGGCCGCCAACCAGGCGGGCCCCGCCATCACGATGTCGTACCTCGCGGCGGGCGTCGCCTGCCTTTTCGCGGCCCTCTGCTACGCCGAGTTCGCCTCGATGGTGCCCATCGCGGGCAGCGCGTACACCTACGCCTACGCCTCGCTCGGCGAGCTGATCGCGTGGCTCATCGGCTGGGACCTGATTCTCGAGTACGCGGTCGGATCGATGACCGTGGCCATCGGCTGGAGCGGCTACATGCAGCGGCTGCTCTCCGGCGCGGGGATCACGCTGCCGGTGTGGATGGCCAACGCGCCGTCCGCCTCGGCGCCGGGCGCGATCATCAACCTGCCCGCCGTCCTGATCGTGCTGGCGATCATGGTGCTGCTCGTGATCGGCATCCGCGAGAGCGCGCGGTTCAACGCGGCCATCGTCACCATCAAGCTCGTGGCGATCGTGTTCTTCATCTTCATGGGCTTCCGCTACGTCGACCCGGTGAACTGGCAGCCGTTCGCGCCGTACGGGCTGCCCGGGATCATGGGCGCGGCGGCCGTCGTCTTCTTCGCGTATATCGGGTTCGACGCGGTGTCCACGACCGCGGAGGAAGCGAAGAACCCGCGGCGCGACCTGCCGATCGGCATCATCGCGTCGCTGGTCGTCTGCACGCTGCTGTACCTGGCGGTGGCGGCCGTCCTGTCGGGCATCGTGCCCGTCATCCAGTACCGCTCGAACGCGCAGATCCTGCCGGACCTGCCGGCCGCCGATCCGGGGCTGACGCAGCAGTTCCTCAACGCACCCGTCGCCTTCGCATTGAGCGTCATCGGCCTCGACTGGGCCTCGTATCTGGTGTCCGCGGGCGCCGTCGCCGGCATCACCAGCGTGCTGCTCGTCATGCTCCTCAGCCAGCCGCGCATCTTCTTCGCCATGAGCCGCGACGGCCTGCTGCCGCAGGGCGTCAGCAAGGTCCACCCGCGGTTCGGCACGCCCTACATCACCACGATCATCACGTGCGTGATCGTGGCGATCGTCGCGGGCCTGACGCAGATTCAGGTTGTCGGCGAGATGACGAGCATCGGGACGCTCTTCGCGTTCCTGGTGGTCTGCACCGCCGTGATGGTGCTGCGCGTCAAGCGGCCGGAAGCGCACCGCCCGTTCAGGGTCTGGGGCGGTCCGGTGATCCCGATCCTCGGCATCTTCTCGTGCCTCTACCTGATGCTGAGCCTCGCCGTCCTGACGTGGGTCCGCTTCCTGGTCTGGCTCGACGTCGGCATCTTCATCTACTGGTTCTACGGCCGGAAGCACAGCCCGCTGGCCGACAAGGCGGAGCAGGCGGCGAAATCCACCGGCGAAGCCGCCGGGGACTTCCTGACGATGCTGGGGGCGCTCGCCGTCTTCAATGGCTTCTTCGTTGCCGTGCTCGGCTACCTCACGCAGATCGGCGTCACGACCGAGACGACCGCGCGGTGGTTCGAGGTGGGTATCGCTCCGGAACGCGCATCCGTGATCGGGATTCAGATCCTCGTGGCCGGCGCCGTGGTGGTGGTCGTCGGACGACTGCTCGCGCGCAAATAAATGGGGTCGGGAGTCATTTTTCGAGGACACCTACGGAGTATCTCAACCGGTGTCCTCTAAAAATGACTCCCGACCCCATTAAGGCGCGGCTGCTGGACGGCCAGGCGCTGGCCGTCCTGATCCAGCAGCAGGAAATCGCGCCGCAGGTCGCCGCGTTCGTCAGCAGGCACGGCCGCCCGCCCGGGCTGGCCATCGTGCTCGTCGGTGAAAACCCTGCCTCCGAGGTCTACGTCCGCAACAAGCTGAAGTCCGGGGCCGGTGTCGGCTTTCGCGCCGATCTCGAGCGGCTGCCCGCGACCGCGACGCTGCAGGACGTCCTCGCGCTCGTCGATCGGCTGAACCGCAGCCCGCTGTACGACGGCATCCTCGTCCAGTCGCCGCTGCCGAAGACGCTCGGCGCCGACGCAGCGCAGCGCGTCTACGACTCGATCGCGCCGGAGAAGGACGTGGACGGCTTCGCGCCCGAGAGCGTGGGCCGCATGGTGCAGAACCGCCCGGCGCTGGTCGCCTGCACGCCGTCAGGCATCATCGAGCTGCTCGTGCGCGAGCGGATCCCCATCGCCGGCCGCCACGCCGTCGTCATCGGCCGCAGCGACATCGTCGGCAAGCCGATGGCGATGCTGCTGCTGCACCGGGATGCCACCGTGACCATCTGCCATTCGAAGACGCCGGACCTCGCCGCCGTCTGCCGCCAGGCCGACATCCTCGTGGCGGCGGTCGGACGCGCCGGCCTCGTGACGAAAGACTTCGTGAAGCCCGGCGCCACGGTCATCGACGTCGGCATGAACACGCTCACCGATCTCGCGGCTGTCCAGCGCATGTATCCCGACGGCCACCCGCGCCTCGCGCGATTCCGGGAGAAGGGGTCGCTGCTCGTCGGCGACGTGCATCCGGAGGTCGCGGACGTCGCGGGCGCGCTGACGCCCGTTCCCGGCGGCGTCGGTCCGCTCACGATCACGATGTTGATGGTTAACACCCTTCGCGCAGCGCAGACAATTCTTTCAACACCGCGCTGACCTGGCGGTCCGTCTCTTCACATGTTCCATCCGTTCGAATCACGTAGTCGGCGCGGCGCACTTTGTCCTCGATCGGAAGCTGCGCGGCGATGCGTTGCCGGGCTTCCTCTTCCGACGCGCCATCGCGTTCCATCACGCGGCGGACCTGTGTCTCAGGCGCGCTGGCGACGACGATGACCTTCTCGAAGTCGCGGTCCCGTCCGACCTCATACAGCAATGGAATGTCGGCGATGGCGAAGGGATGCCGTGCCGGGTCGAGGCTCTTGAACCAGCGCTCGGTTGCCTGGCGAACAGCCGGGTGGATGATTGCTTCGAGCGCGAGGCGGGCATCCTTGTCGGCGAATACGACAGCGGCGAGCTTGTGGCGGTCCAGCGATCCTTCCGGCTGCAGAACGCCGCGACCGAATCGCTCCACAACGGCGGCCAGGCCCGGCGTCCCCGGTGCGACCGCTTCGCGCGAGAGTTGGTCGGAGTCGATCGTGGGAACGCCGAGTCGTTCGAACTGTTCGCGAACGTAGCTCTTTCCGGTCGCGATCCCGCCCGTGAGCGCGATTCGTCTAGTTGCCGACATCCGCGACGGCTGTGTCTTTGGCGGGCGCGATGCGCTCCTCGACGAACGTGTTCCACTCGTGGCACTGCGGGCACTGCCACAGCAGCTCCGTCGTCCGGTAGCGGCAGCGGCGGCAGACGTGCGGGTCGAGATAGAAGACCGCTTCGCGCGTCAGCTCGACGTAGCGGCGGACGAGCGCCGGATCGAAGGAGAGCCCGGACAGCGCTTCCCAGATCTCCTGGTGGATCGCGAGGTTGTGCGGGTGGTGGGGGAGCGCGTCCAGCAGGAGATCGAACGCGCCCCGGCGATTGCCCGCGCGTGCGTGGTGCCGCGAGAGCGCCAGGCGCGTGCGCCAGTCTTGCGCGTCGCGGCCGATGAGCCGCTCGCAGAGATCGGCGAACTTCCGCGGCGTCCCCAGGGAGGTGTAGGCGCGCTCCAGCCGATCGAAGGCGAGGTAGGCGCGGTCGGGGACCGCCTCGACGAGCGATTCCCACGCGTCCACGGCCGCCGGCAGGTTGCCCTGCGCCTGGCGCACGTCGCCGAGGTTCAGGTAGGCGGGCACCGTGCGCGCGTCGGCGTCGACGGCATCCGAGAACGCGCGCACGGCGGCCGCCTGATCGCCCGCACGCGTCTGCGCGGTGCCGATCTCGTTCCGGAGGAACCCGAGGATCTGCTGGTCGTCGGGGCGGCGGCCGGCGTCGATCTTCGCCACCTGCTCGCGCACGCGGAGCGCGTCGGCCCACTGATGCTGGTCTTCGTACAGCTTCTGCAGGTTGACGAGCGCGTAGCGGTTCTTCGGATCGAGCTGCAGGACTTCCTGGAAGGCCTCGAGCGCGCGGTCGACGAACCCGCCGTGGCGGAAGTCGAAGCCGAGGCAGAGCAGCACGTAGGCGTGTTCCAGCCGCGTGAGGTCCGGGCGCTGCAGCAGCGCCTGGTGCACGTTGATCGCGCGGCCGGCCTGTCCCTTCTCGCGGTACAGGTTGCCGAGAATCATCTGGATCTCGAGCGCGTCGGCGGTGTCGGTGCTCGTGGCCGCCGTCAGCTCCTCGATCGCCTGGTCCACCTGGTTGTCGACGAGGTAATTGAGGCCGAGCATGTAGTGCGGGGTCTCGCGGAGGCGGCGGCGGTCGATCCAGCGGCCGTCGCGCAGCTTGTATCGCTCCCAGGCCTTGCCGATCACCAGCCCGAGGAGCAGGGCGAAGAGCACGGCCAGCAGATACAGCTCGGTGGTCATGATCAGCCAGCTGCCGGCAGCCGGCAGCCGGCTAAAACATCTCCGTGCGCCACAGATCGTGGAGGTGTACGACCCCTTCCACCTTGCGGCTGCCGTCAACGACGACGATCGAGGTGATCTTGCGCTGCTCGAGGATGTGCAGGGCCTCGGCCGCCAGCGTCGCGCGCGTGATGGTGATCGGGTTTCGCGTCATGACGTCGCCCGCCGTGCGCTCGCGCAGGTCGAACGCGCCCGCCATGTGCCGCCGCAGGTCGCCGTCGGTGATGATCCCCGCCAGCCGTCCCTGATCGTCCACGACGCACGTCATGCCGAGCTTCTTGGCCGTCATCTCGTTGACGACGTCCTTCATCGGCACGCCGGCGCCGACCACGGGGACGCGGTCACCCGCTGCCATCAGCTGATCGACGCGCATCAGGCGCTTGCCGAGATGCCCGCCGGGGTGCAGGTTGACGAAGTCCTCCTCGCGGAACCCTTTCGCGACGAGCAGCGTCATGGCCAGCGCATCGCCCATTGCCAGAGCGGCCGTGGTACTGGCCGTCGGCACCAGGTTCATCGGGCACGCCTCCTCGGACACGTGGCAGTCGAGGGCGACGTCGGCCGCCTGGCCCAGCGTGGACGCGCAGTCGCCGGTAATCGCGATCAGCCCGGCGCCCAGCCGCTTGATCGTCTCGAGCAGCCGCAGCAGTTCGTGCGTCTCGCCGGTATTCGACAGCGCAATCACCACGTCGTCGCCGCGGATGACGCCCAGGTCGCCGTGGGTCGCTTCGGCGGGGTGGAGGAAGTGCGCGGCCGTGCCGGTGCTCGAGAGCGTGGCGGCGAGCTTGCGGGCGATGATGCCCGACTTGCCCATGCCGGTCACGATGACGCGGCCGCGGCAGTCGAGCAGCAGGCGGACGGCCTGGTCGAACCGCTCGTCGAGCCGGTCCACCAGCGCGAGGATTGCGGCGGCTTCGGTCCGCAGGACCTTGCGGGCGAGCGCCAGGTCGGCGGCGGTGACCTTCATCATGCCCGGCCCGCTACGACGGATTGGTCACGGGCGGCGGTGTCGATGCGTTTGAGCTTCATGATCAGCGCCTCGAGGCGATCCAGCCTGAGCGCGTTGGCCGCGTCGCTCCTCGCGCGCGACGGCTCCTCGTGGACTTCCAGGAAGACAGCGTCCACGCCCGCGGCGACGCCGGCAGCCGCCAGCGGCTCGATGTACTGGGCCAGGCCCGCGGTGACGCCGTCCCCGGCGCCGGGCAGCTGCAGACTGTGGGTCACGTCGAACACGACGGGGCAGCCCAGCTCGCGCAGCATGGGGAACGCGCGCACGTCCACGACCAGGTTGTTGTAGCCGAAGCTGACGCCGCGCTCGGTGACGATCACCGACTGGTTGCCTTCGGCCGTGATCTTCTCGATGACGTGCTTCATGTCGCCCGGCGCGAGGAACTGTCCCTTCTTCACGTTCACCGGCTTGCCGGTGCGCGCGGCGGCCACGAGCAGGTCGGTCTGCCGCGAGAGAAACGCCGGAATCTGCAGGACGTCCACGACCGCGGCCGCCGCGGCCGCGTGCGCCGGCTCGTGGATGTCGGTGAGCACGGGGAGCCCCGTCCGCGCGCGCGCCTCGGCCAGCACGTCGAGCCCCGCATCGAGGCCAGGGCCGCGGAACGACGTCCGCGACGTGCGGTTCGCCTTGTCGTAGGAGGCCTTGAAGATCGCGGGAACGCCGCAGCGCCGGGCGATGTCGCGGATCGCCGAGGCGACGTCCACCGCGTGCTGGCGGCTCTCGATCACGCACGGGCCGGCGATGAGCGCCAGCGGCTGGCCGGCCCCGATCGAGAAGCCTCCGATCTGGACGGGATTCACGAGCCCATTCTATCGGTTCTGTAGGGGCACGGCGGCGCCGTGCCCCTACCGTGATGCGGCCGTCACTCCCGCGCCGACGAGCGTGCCGGTCTTGTGACGGTAACTGGCGTCCACGAAGCTCGCGAAGAGCGGATGCGGCTTGAGCGGCTTCGACTGGAACTCGGGGTGGAACTGCACCGCAAGGAACCACGGGTGCGAGGGCAGCTCCGCGATCTCGACGAACTTGCCGTCGGGCGAGCGGCCCGACACCCGCAGGCCCTTGTCTGCGAGCACCGCCTCGTAGACGCAGTTGAACTCGAAGCGGTGGCGATGACGCTCGTGAATGAGCGGCGCGCCGTAGATGCGCTCGGCCAGCGATCCGGGGGCCAGCTCGCACGCGTAGCGCCCGAGGCGCATCGTGCCGCCGAGGTCGTCCACGCCGAGCAGGTCGCGCAGCTTGTAGATCACCTTGTGCGGCGCGTTCTCGTCGACCTCGGTGGAATCCGCCCCGTCGAGGCCGCAGACGTTCCGCGCGTACTCGACCGCCGCCCACTGGAACCCGTAGCAGATGCCGAAGAAGGGCACGCCATGCTGGCGCGCGAACTCGGCGGCCTTCATCATGCCGCGCGTGCCGCGCGACCCGAAGCCGCCGGGCACGAGGATGCCGTGCGCGTCCTGCAGCAGCGCGGCGCCGCTTTCCTTCTCGAGCGCCTCGGCCTCCACCCAGTGCAGCTTCACGCTCAGCCGGTTGGCGAATCCGCCGTGGAACACCGCTTCGTTCAGGCTCTTGTACGAGTCCTCGTAGCCCGTGTACTTGCCGACGACGTGGATCGTCAGCGTGTCCTGCGGGTTCTTGATCCGCTGCACCAGCTCCTGCCAGGCCTCCGTGCGCGCTTCGGTCAGCGGCAGCCCGAGCAGCTTCAGCACGATGCGGTCGAGCCCTTCGGCCGAGAGCACCAGCGGCACTTCGTAGATCGTCGAGACATCCTTCGCCGTGATGACCGCCTCTTCGGGGACGTCGCAGAAGAGCGCGATCTTGCGCTTGATGTCCGGGTCGAGAAAGCGGTCCGTGCGGCACAACAGGATGTCGGGCTGGATGCCGATCGACCGCAGGTCGCGCACGCTGTGCTGCGTCGGCTTCGTCTTGAGCTCGCCGGCCGTGCCGATGTACGGCACCAGCGTCAGGTGGATGTAGATCGCGTTCTCGCGGCCGACGTCGAGCCGCATCTGGCGGATGGCCTCGAGGAACGGCATGCTCTCGATGTCGCCGACCGTGCCGCCGATCTCGACGAGCACGATGTCCACGTCGCTCCCCGCCGCGCGGATGGCGTCCTTGATCTCGTTGGTGATGTGCGGGATGACCTGCACGGTCCGGCCCAGGTAGTCGCCGCGCCGCTCCTTGTGGATCACCGACTGGTAGATCTTGCCGGTCGTCCAGTTGCTGTTGCGCGTCGCCACCATGCTCGTGAAGCGCTCGTAGTGCCCGAGGTCGAGGTCCGTCTCCGCCCCGTCGTCGGTGACGTAGACCTCGCCGTGCTGATACGGGCTCATCGTCCCCGGGTCGACGTTGATGTACGGGTCGAACTTCTGGAGCGCGACCGTGTAGCCGTGGTCCTCGAGCAGCCGTCCGATCGACGCCGCCGCCAGCCCCTTGCCGAGCGACGACACCACGCCGCCGGTGACGAAGATGTATTTCACAGGTCGCTGCATGCCGCCCTCATGCGCGGGCTGCCACCTTGAGCAGGTGATGGCGCACGCGTTCTAGGTCCTGCGGGGTATCCACTCCGATGGACTCGTACTGCGTCTCGACGACGCGGATGCGGAAGCCGTGCTCCAGCACGCGCAGCTGCTCGAGCGACTCGGCAATCTCGAGCTGCGTGGGCGGGAGTTCGGTCAATTTCAGGAGAAAGTCGCGGCGATACGCGTAGAGGCCGATGTGCTTCTGGAACGGGCTGGTGAGGCCCGCGCCGACATAGGGCGGATCGCTCTCCCGGACCCATGGAATCGGCGCGCGCGAGAAGTAGAGCGCGTTGCCGCGGCGATCCACCACGACCTTCACGACGTTGGGATTGCTGTAGTCCGCGCGGTCGGTGATCTGCCGCCGCAGCGTGGACATGTGGACGTCGGGATCCTGGTCGAGCGCGCCCACGACCTGCGCAATCATCTCCGGCTCGACCAGCGGCTCGTCGCCCTGGACGTTGACGACGATCTCGCAGCCCAGGGCGGGGGCGATTTCCGCGATGCGGTCCATGCCCGAGCGGTGAATCGAGCGCGTCATGCGCACGACGCCGCCGAAGCGCTCGACGACCATCGCGATCCGCACGTCGTCGGTGGCCACGACCACCGCGTCGATGCCCGGCGCCGACGCCGCGCGCTGGTACACGTGCTCGATCATCGGCTTGCCGGCGAGGTCCGCGAGCGGCTTGCCGGGAAATCGTGTCGACTGGTATCTGGCGGGGATGACGGCGACGACGCGGGAGGGTTGTGCCGCTCTGTCGAAGGGGTTCGGGAACCTGACAGGGTGCACGACGAATTCTAGCACACGGTTGCACAGAAAATCGCACCGGCCGAGGCGCGGATGTTACGATAAACCGATCGATGACCTGGAAGACGTACACAGCGGTGTCCGGCGCCACGGTCCTGGCCGGCTGGCTTGCGTCCGCGCCGCCGTCGAACACGCCCGCGCCGGCCGCGACGTCACGCAGATCCCCGGCGGCGACCGCGCCCAACGCCGGAAACGACATCGAGGAACAGGCCGCGCGCCTGCAGGCGCGCATGCGGCAGGAGCCCGTCTACCGCGAGCCCGCGCGCAATCCGTTCCGGTTTGCCGAGAGGGAAGTGCCGCGCCCGGCGCCGTCGGCGGCGCAGCCGGGAACGCTCGAACCGACCGCCCTCGAGCCGGCCGCGCCGGCGCTTCCGCCGCCACCGCCTGTCAAGCTCTCGGGCATTGCCGAAGATCGGAGCGGGGATCGCCTGGAGCGCACGGCGATCCTCAGCTCGCAGGCCGGCGTGCTGCTCGTGCGCGAGGGGGATGCCGTGCTCGGCCAGTACCGCGTCGCGCGCATCGACGCCAACGCGGTGGAGCTGACCGATACGCTCGGCGGACCGCCCGTCCGCTTGACGATCAGGCCCTGATCGTCAGATTCTGACCAGCCGCGCCTCGCGGACGCCCTTCACCTGTCTCAGCTCGTTCAGCGCCGCGTCCGGAACGGCCGGAGGCTCGTCCACGATCACGACGCCGACCGCGTGCTTCCCCTCGCGGCCCAGCGCGAAGTTCGCGATGTTGACGTTGTGCCTGCCGAGAATGGTGCCGATCTCGCCGATCACGCCCGGCTGATCGTCGTTGCGGATCACGATCATCGTCCCCGAGAGCGGCGCCTCGATGCCGATGCCGTCGATGAGCACCAGCCGCGGCACGGTCTTTTCGAACACCGCGCCCTCGACCCACTTCCCGCCGTCGCTGGTGTGCAGCTTCACCGACACCAGGCTCGTGTAGTCGCGCGGGCGGCTGCTGCGCGACTCGATGATCTCGATGCCGCGGTCGGCGGCCACCGAACGCGCGTTCACGGGCGTCACGCCGGTCTCGAGGATGGGCTTGAACAGCCCGACGAGGACGGCGTTGACGATCATGTCGTTGCGGCCTTCCGACAGGTCGCCGTAGTAGCGCACGCCGAGGCCCGTGGCGCGGCCGTCGTTCAACTGCGCGATGAACATGCCGAGCCGCTCGCCCAGATCGACGAACGGCCGCAGCCGGCTGAACTCTTCCGGCGACACCGACGGGAAGTTCACCGCGTTGTGGATGATGCCGTCGCGCAGGAAGTCGCGCAGCGCCGCGGCCGTCTCCACGCCCACCAGTTCCTGGCCCTCGCGCGTCGAGGCCGCGATGTGCGGCGTGGCGACGACCTGCGGCAGCTTCTGCAGCCGCTGGTCGGGCGGGGGCTCCGTTTCGAAGACGTCCA
>VFYY01000123.1 GCA_016871375.1 Acidimicrobiia bacterium | reverse complement strand
TGCGCACGTGCAGGCATCCGACGGACGCGTGCGCGTAGACGCCGGCCGACGTGTTGTGGCGTCGCACGAGCTCCAGGAACCGGCCGATGTACTCGCTCAGCT
The DNA here is from genome assembly GCA_016871375.1 of Acidimicrobiia bacterium. Taxonomy (GTDB): domain Bacteria; phylum Acidobacteriota; class Vicinamibacteria; order Vicinamibacterales; family UBA2999; genus VFYY01. The sequence continues at coordinate 12,382 of VFYY01000123.1, read as the reverse complement.
TCTCGGGCGCCACCGCCGTGTCCTCGACGAACGACAGCGACTTGTTGTCGTCCTTCATCGCCATCGACAGGCCGAGCGCGGCCTCGCGCAGGCTCCAGATGCGCGCCTGCGCGTTCGCATCGAGCGCGTGATGGTAGCGGTAGCCGAGTTTCTGCCCGCGGAGATCCGCCTCGAGCGCCGCCAGCCGCGGCGGCAGCTCGTCGGCCCGGTCGGCATAGAACTCCACGCACAGCAGCGACGCCGGATCGCCTTCGACGAAGCTGCTGCGCAGCGCGTGCAGCGCCGCGCTCTGGCGCGTGTGGTCGAGGATGAACGAGTCCATGACCTCGACGGCCGACGGACCGTGCCGCAGGATGACCGGCGTGGCCGCCAGCGACTCCAGCAGGTCCGCGAACTGGATGACGAGCACCGCCTTCGCCGCCGGCAGGAGCACGAGGTTGATGGTGGCCTCGAGCACGACGCCGAGCGTCCCCTCCGAGCCCACCATCAGCTTCGCCAGGTTGAACGGCCGGTCGGGCTTCACGAACTCGTCGAGGTTGTAGCCCATCACCCGGCGCAGCACCTTCGGGAACCGCCGCTCGATCTCGCCAGCGTGCTCGGCGGCGAGCCGGCGCACGACGCGGTAGCAGCCGCCCTCGAAGCGGTCCGACGCACACCTGGCGGCGAGCTCCTCCTCCGAGAGCGCCTTGAACCGCGTCACCGACCCGTCCGCGAGCACCACCTCCTGCTCGAGGACGTGGTCGATGGTCTTCCCGTACAGCACCGACCGCGCCCCGCACGAGTTGTTGGCCATCATGCCGCCGACCGTCGCGCGGCTGGCGGTCGAGACATCCGGCGCGAAGCGGAGCCCGTGCGGCCGCAGCGCCGCGTTGAGCTCGTCGAGCACCACGCCGGGCTCGACCCGCGCGCGGCGGGCGCCGACGTCCAGCTCGATCACGCGCGACAGGTACTTCGAGGCGTCGACGACGAGTCCGGGGCCGATCGCCTGGCCGGCCTGGGAGGTGCCGCCGCCGCGCATCGTGATCGGACAGCGATGCTCGGCGCAGATCTGGACCGTGCGAATCAGATCGTCGCGGCTGCGGGGCACGACGACGCCGAGCGGCTGGATCTGGTAGACGCTGGCGTCGGTGGAATAGAGCGCGCGGGAGACGTGGTCGAAGCGGACTTCGCCTTCGAGCTGGCGCTCCAGCTCGGACTGGAGGCTCATAGCGCGGCGAGTCCCTCCCGCAGGCGGGCCAGCCCGCGCGCGAGGTTGTCGCCGCCGCTGGCAAACGACACGCGCAGCGTGCCTTCCCCGCCGGGACCGTACGCCGAGCCGTGCGCGACCACCACGCCGTGATCCAGCAGGAGCCGCCGGCGAATGTCGTTGGACGGGATGCCGGTCGCCCGCGCGTCGACCATGGAGAAGAAGCCGCCTTCCGGCTGCAGCACACGCGCGCGCGGCAGGCCGGCAAGCGCCTCGGCCACCACCCCGCGCCGCCGCGCATACTCGCCCCGCATCTCCTCGACGCACGCCTGCGGCCCGGTCAGCGCCACGGCCGCCGCATCCTGGACGAACGTCGCCGGCCCCCGGCTCGACTGCTGCAGCACGAGGAACATCGCGGAGACGATCGGCTCCGGCGCCGCGCAGTAGCCGACGCGCCAGCCCGGCATCGCGTACGTCTTCGACAGGCTGTTCACGACGACCGTCCGCTGCCGCATGTCCGGGGACAGCGCCGCCGGCGACACGTGCCGCCGCCCGTCGTAGATGATCGTTTCGTAGATCTCGTCGCTGATGACGATCAGGTTCCGGCGCGCCGCGACGTCGGCGATGGCGTGGAGCTCGCCGTCGCGCAGCACGGTGCCGACCGGGTTCCACGGCGTGTTGAGCAGCAGCACGCGGGACGCCGGGGTGATCGCCGCCTCGAGCGCCTGCCTCGTCACCACGAAGCGGCCGTCCTCGATCGACGAGCGGACCGGCCGGCTGCGGCCGCCCGCCAGCAGGATCGGCGACTGGTACGCGTCGTAGATCGGATCCGGCAGCAGCACCTCGTCGCCGTCGCCGATGAGCGCGAGCAGCGCCGCATGGATGCCGAGCGTGGCGCCCGTCGTGACGAGGATCTCCGTCCCGGGGTCGTACGCCAGCCCGTTGTCGCGCGCGAGCTTCTCCGCCACCGCCTCGCGCAGCTTCAGCTCGCCGCGGTTGTCGGGATAGGAGGTCCGGCCACTGCCGAGCGCGCGGATGGCCGCCTCGCAGATGTGCGGCGGCGTCCGGAAGTCGGGCTCGCCGCGCATCAGCGACACGACGTCCACGCCCTGGGCCAGGGCGCGACGCACCTCGGCGAGGATCTGGTTGACCGCGGTGGGCTGGAGTTGAGCCGCGCGAGGAGAGAGGCGCAGGGCCTCAGCCGTCATATCGACGGCAATACTAATCGATCGGGCCGACGTGAAGTCGGCCCCTACGGCGACGAATCGATCGGGCCGACGTGAAGTCGGCCCCTACGACGACGAATCGATCGGGCCGACGTGAAGTCGGCCCCTACGGCGACGAATCGATCGGGCCGACATGAAGTCGGCCCCTACGGCGACGAATCGATCGGGCCGACATGAAGTCGGCCCCTACGACGACGAATCGATCGGGCCGAATCTTGCGTGGGGGCCGACTTCAGTCGGCCCTACGACGACGACTTGCGTGGGGGCCGACTTCAGTCGGCCCTACGACGCCCGCTTGCGCTGATCGTAGAACCGCCGGCAGGCGCGCTGGAAGCGCTCGTTGAGCGGCCCGGCGATCTCCGCCGGCACCGGCCCGAGGCGCATCCACTGCGCCTGCGCGTTGCGCACGTCCTGTTCGGCCGTGCGCCACCGCGTCTCCTCGGACTCGGCCGCCTTGCCGGCGCCCATGGTGTTGGCCGCGAGGCGATCGCGCCACTGCTGCGCGAGCCGCTCGGCCGGCGAGAGCGCGGCCGGAGCCCGTCCCTGCTGCGACGGCAGGAGCTCCTCGACCCTGGCCACGAGCTTCTCCATCCGCTTGCGGGTGGTGTCCGGATCGAGATCGGTGCCGCGGAAGGCGTCGGGCCAGACGGCCACCAGGCGACCGAGCGCCTGGTAGTAGCGCGCGGCCAGCTCCTGCTGGACGTGGCGCGCGCCCACGTCGGGCGCCTGCTGCCAGCGCGTGCGCGCATCCTGCACGGTGGTCAGGAGGTGGTCGGGCGCCGCGCCGGCGTCGGTGCCCCCGGCGGGCACCAGCGCTTCGAGCTCCTTGATGATGGCGTCGCGCGGCGCCGCCTTCGCCTGCAGCTCCACCTGGTCGCGGTGCTTGTAGCGATCGAAGAAGTGGTCGCACGCGGTGCGGAACCGCTGCCAGACGGCCTCGGACTTCGACTTGCGCACCGGGCCGATCGTCTTCCACTCGGCCTGGAACTGCTTGATCTGCGAGGCGGCCTGCTCCCACTCGGTGGACTCGGCCAGCGCCTCGGCCTTCAGGCAGAGCGCTTCCTTGTGCGCGAGGTTGGCCGCCCAGTCCTCCTTGCGCTTCTTGAGATCTTCCTGGCGACGGGTAAAGAAGCGGTCGCACGCGGCGCGGAAGCGCTCCCAGATGGCCTTCTCGTGTCCGCGCGTCACCGGGCCGATGGTCTTCCACTCGGCCTGCAGCTTCTGGATCTCGGTGGCCGTCTTCACCCAGTCGGTCGAGTCGGCCAGCGCTTCGGCGCGCTCGCAGAGCGCCTGCTTCTTCGCCAGGTTGGCGCCGCGCTCCTCGTTCTGCGCGGCAAAGAACGTGGCCGTCTTCGCGAAGACCTCGTCCTGCGCGCTCTTGAAGCGGCGCCACATCGCCTCGCCCTGCGCGCGCGGCGCGAGGGCCACCTGCTTCCAGCGGCCCTGCAGGTCGCGCATCCGGCGCGCGGCGGTCTCGGCGTGCTCCTCCGCCTTGAGCGCTTCCATCTCGCGGCACAGCTCTTCCTGCACCGTGAGGTTGGCCCAGCGCTGCCACTCGTCGGCGTCGCGGAGCTCCTGAACGCGCGGACCGATCGTCGTCCGCACCGCCTCGAGGCGCGCCTGGATCTCCTGCCGGTCCCTCTTCGAGGGCAGCGGCACGCGCTCCTCGAACGCGGCGCGGATGTCCCGCAGCGCGCGGTCGCCGGCCTTCAGCGTGATGTCGGGCGAGGCGGCGAGCGTGTCGAGCTGGCGGCACAGCTGGTGCAGCCGCTTCAGGTTGTCCTGTTCCTGCTTCTGGCGGCGCTGCTGCTGGTGGTGTTCCTTCTCCTCGAGCGCGGCCACGGCTTTCTCGAGCCGCTCGGCCGCCGCCGGGTTCGCGGCGGCGTGCTCGCGGAGCACGTCCGCGTCGCGGCGCAGGCCGCGCCAGCGCGCGATCACCTCGTCGGGCGACTGATCCGACTGCGCCAGCTGCTCGAGCTCGGTCGCCAGCGTGTCGAGCCGCGCGGAGGCGGCCTCGGCCAGCACCCGGCGACGCTCGCGGTCCTCGAACGCGCGGCATCCGTCCTGGAAGCGGCGGTTCAGCGAGGCGGCATACTCGGACGGCATCGGCGGCAGGCCGTCCCACCGCACCTTGAGCTCGGCGATCCGGTCCGCGGCATCGGCGCCCGCGAGCGATTCGATCTGCTCGCAGATGGCCACGCGGTCCGCCTGCTCGCGCGCGATGGCGCGGGCGCGTTCCTCTTCCGCGGCGCGCTCCTGCTGGCGCTCGGCAATCTCTTCGCGCACGGCGTCGGACGCCGACTCGAACTGCGGCAGCAGCGCGGGGTCGATCTCGACGTCGGCCTGGAACTCGGCCCACGCCAGCCGGACTGCGCTCAAGGCCGCCTTCGCCTCTTCGGGATCGGCGACGGCCACCAGCGCCTCGGCGCGGTGCAGGAGGTCGAGCGCGCGCGCGCGGTCTTCCGCGCTCATCTTCGTGGCCGTCTCGGCCGGCGCCGGCTGGGCCGCATCCTCCATGAGGCGGAGGCGCGCGCGGGCGCGACGCGCCGCCACCTTGTTCCGGGCGCGCTGCGCGATCGTGTTGAGCTGCTCGGCGTCGGAAATCCGCTCGAGCGCGGCCACCGCCGCGTCGGTGTGCTCGGCCTTCAGCGCGACGGTGAGCACCTCTTCTCCATCGGCCAGCCGCGCGAGCGCGCGCAGCCGGGTGGAGCCGTCCGGCGCATGGCGGCTCACCGAACCGAGCGCCTTCTGATCCTCGAGCAGGTCCACGACGCCGGCGCGCACCTCGGCGCTGGAGCTGTCGCGCGCGACGAGCACGATCTCCCGCAGGCGGCCGAGCGCCACGAGCTGCTTCACCGCGTCGATGGCCTGGCTGGCATCGTCGGCTTCGGCGGCAATGCCCGCGAGCCCGCGCACCGCCTCGCTCTTCACATCCTCGTCCGGGTCCGTCCGTGCGATGTCGCCGAGCACGGGCACCTCGTCAATGCGCGACACCGCCGCGCGGCGCACGCGCGCCTCTGCGTCTTCCCGCGCCAGCGTATGCAGCGCCCCGAGGTCCTCGGTGCCGAGCTCATACACGGCGGCCACGCGAACGGCGGGGTCCGCGTGCTTCCAGCGGGGCTGTGGACGGAGCTTTTCGAGAATGCCCATCGTTCTGTATCTACGATCCCGGTGAGGGGATCTCTTCAGTCTACTCTTGGGGGACTACCCCACCGCCGCCGCGGCATCGAAACCCGTAAGTTGTTACATGTCCCGTCGATAGAGCCGTTCTCGGCGGGCGTCGATCCAGCCTGGCCTTCATGCACCTGGCGGCGCGAGTGCGCGCCTCTTGCCGACATTGCACGAATTTTTGGATCGCTGCGAACGGCTGGCCGTAGATCCCGGGCCGCTTCCCTACGCCAGTCGCACGGCAGCCAAGGTCGGCAGCTCTGCATTGCAGGATGGGTACCAGCTTTACACGCACGCCTGCCATCTTTTCCCACGCCTCGATGTCCTGGACGGTCACCGCCACGCCCGGCTCCGGGTACGGCACGCCTTTCAGGCGCGGGAGATCGATCAGCACGCCTCTCGTGAAGATGCCGTCCTCGAGGGTGTGGATTGAATTGCGCGTGTGCCCGTTCTTCATGACGGCGTCCGCATCCGGCCGGTAGCCGTTGTAGAAGACGCCGCCGTCGTTGATGTGCGCGAGTGAATTTCCGTACGGCTCGGGATTGTCGACAGCCTTCTGGGTATCCACGTCGCGCGCGAGGGACACCGGGAACCCCTCCCTCACCAGAGCGGCCGCGGCACGCCGCTTCGCCGGCGTGATCAGGTTCATGGCGCCGATCGACAAGGCGGCGCATCGTGGCACGCGTCGTCGGGGTGTGGTCCGGCTCCTATGAGCCGGACACTACGAGCGGAAGATGTCGTACGGCGTCGCGTGGAAATCGGGAAGCACGTACGAACGGATCGGCGCGCTGTCGATGAATCGGCGCGGCACGCTGACAGCTTCCAGATCGACGACTTCGATCGCCTGCGACGGCGGCGTGTAGTCCACGAGCCAGCACTCGCGCACGCCGTACTGCCGGTACCAGCCGAGCTTTATCGTCCGATCGCGCCGGTGCCTGCCCGGCGAGAGGACTTCGACGACGAGATCGGGCGGCCCCCAGACGCGCTGGCGGATGATGTGGAAGCGATCCTTCAGCACCACGAGCACGTCCGGCTGCACGATCAGCGCGGCCTGCCGATCGAGCACCACGTCGATCCCGGGCAGACACACGCCGAGGCCGGGTGCGTCCACGTGCTCACAGAGCAGCGTCGTGAGCCGCGCGACCGTCAGCTGATGGCCGTACGCCGGCATCGCCGGCTCGCGCACGAGCCAGCCGTGCCAGAGCTCCTCGCGGGTCAATGTTTCGGGCCGCCGGAAATACTCGGGGACGGTGAGCTTGTCCATGACGACGACGATGCCATCGTCTCGATGGAAACTCAAGCCGGCAGCCCGCAGCTGGCAGCCGGCAGAAAAAGAAAAGGGCCGGCAGGAGCCGGCCCTTTTCCTCGTCCGTGCTGTCAGCTACTGCCTGCTGCCGGCTGCCGGCTGCCGGCTACTTCACGAACAGCATCTCGCGGTACGTCGGGAGCGGCCAGATCTCGTGCGGGGTTTCGACTTCGATCTGATCGCCGAGGTCGCGCAGCTTCGCCATCGCCGGCACGATCTTGTCACGCATGTACTTCGCGTGCTTCTCGGCCGAGCCGCCGCTGTGCTCGAGCAGCGTCTCGAGCGCGTCGGCCTGCGCCTTGAACTGGTCGACGAGCTTCGTGTACGCGGACAGCAGCTTCTTGCCTGACGCCGAGCGTCCGCCGGCCTTCGACACGGCCGCCACGCTCTCGGCGACCTGCTTCTGGTAGATCAACGCCGCCGGCAGGATGTAGCGGTTCGCCATCAGCACCATCAGCTGGCCTTCCACGTTGACGGTCTTGTTGTAGTTCTCGAGGAAGATCTCGTAGCGCGCGTGCATCTCGCGCTCGTTGAGGATCTTGTACTTGTCGAAGAGGCCCAGCGTCTCCTTGGTCACGAGCTGCGGCAGCGCATCGACCGTGTTCTTCAGGTTCAGGAGCTTGCGCTTGCCCGCTTCCTTCTCCCACTCGGCGGCGTAGTTGTTGCCGTTGAACACGATCCGCTTGTGCTCCTTGATGATCTTCGTCAGGAGCTTGCCGACGGCCGCCTTCAGGTCGCCGCCATTGGCGGTCGCCTTTTCGAGCTCGGTGGCGACCGAGTCGAGCGACTCGGCCATGGCGGCGTTGAGCGCGGTGTTCGGGAACGAGATGTTCTGGCCGGAGGAGACCGCGCGGAACTCGAACTTGTTGCCGGTGAAGGCAAACGGGCTCGTGCGGTTGCGGTCGCCGGCGTCGCGCGGCAGCTTCGGCAGGACGCTGACCCCGACGTCGAGCGTGCCGCCCTGCTTGGTGGACTTCGCCGAGCCCTTTTCGATCTGCTCGAAGATGTCGGTCAGCATCTCGCCGAGGAAGATCGACAGGATCGCCGGCGGCGCCTCGTTCGCGCCCAGGCGATGATCGTTGCCCGCGCTGGCGATGCTCGCGCGCAGCACGCCCTGCCACTTGTCCACGGCGCGGATGACGGCCGCGCAGAACACCAGGAACTGCATGTTCTCGTGCGGCGTGTCGCCGGGGCCGAGCAGGTTGTTGCCGAACTCGTCGGAGAGCGACCAGTTGTTGTGCTTGCCGGAGCCGTTGACGCCCGCGAACGGCTTCTCGTGCAGCAGGCACGAGAGGCCGTACTTCGGCGCGATGCGCTGCAGCGTCTCCATCGTCATCATCTGGTGATCGACGGCGAGGTTCGCGTTCTCGAAGACCGGCGCGATTTCATACTGGCTCGGCGCCACCTCGTTGTGCCGCGTCTTGACGGGCACGCCGACCTTGAAGAGCTCCAGCTCGGTCTCCGCCATGCACTGCAGCACGCGTTCGGGGATCGAGCCGAAGTACTGGTCTTCCAGCTCCTGCCCCTTCGGCGGCTTCGCGCCGAACAGCGTGCGGCCCGCGTTGATCAGGTCGGGACGCGCGAAATAGAAGTTGCGGTCGATGAGGAAGTACTCCTGCTCGGGACCGCAGGTGGCGAACACGCGCTCGGCGGTCGAGCCGAACAGCTTGAGGACGCGCACCGCCTGCCTGGAGACCGCTTCCATGGAGCGCAGGAGCGGCGTCTTCTTGTCGAGCGCCTCACCGGTCCAGCTCACGAACGCGGTCGGGATGACCAGCGTCGCGCTGTTGCCGTTCATGTGCAGCCAGGGCGGGCTGGTCGGATCCCACGCCGTGTAGCCGCGCGCCTCGAAGGTGGAGCGCATGCCGCCGGACGGGAAGCTCGAGGCGTCGGGCTCGCCCTTGATCAACTCCTTGCCGCGGAACTCCGCCAGCGCGGTGCCGTCGCCGGTCGGCACGAGGAACGAGTCGTGCTTCTCGGCGGTGATGCCGGTCATCGGCTGGAACCAATGGGTGTAGTGCGTGGCGCCGTGCTCGACCGCCCAGTCCTTCAGCGCCGAGGCCACCGCGTCGGCAGTGGCGGCGTCGAGCGCTTCACCGCGCGTGATGGTCGCACGCAGCGCGCGATACGCCGGCTTCGGCAGGCGCTCCTGCTGGACCTTGTCGTTGAACACGAGTTTGCCAAAGACGTCGGCGCCGGTGGCCGGCGGCGCGCTCGCGGTGCGGCTCGCGTTGACCGACCAGTCCCGGATGCTTTTCGCGGCTTCGAAGAGTGCTGCAGATCCCATCGGTGGCGGCTTCCTTTCCGGAGAATTCGAGCCCAAGGAACGGTGTCAAGCCGTTCCGGTAGACCGCGTGGCCCCTGGCGGGCGCCCGCGTGCGTGGATGCAGGATTATGTGCAAAACCGTGCCTGTATTGCAAACTTTTCCCTGAGAACAACCCATCGGAGAGTCGATTTCTGTATCGGTGGCATCGCATTTGTGCATAGAACGCACGATTGAGATGTCATCGTGCAGAAAAACAGCAGATCCGACGGGCGATCTGGAGAGATCCCGACGGTCCGAGTTGACCTTCTCTAATCACGATATGTAGATTTGTAGATGACATGCAGCGCACTTCCGCGCTCTTCCGGCTCCTCGGCGACAGCACGCGGCTGCGCCTGCTGCGCGTCCTCGCGCAGGACCGCTTCAACGTGAGCGAGCTGACGGGCATCCTCGGCGTCGCCCAGTCGGGCGTGTCCCGCCATGTCGGGATGCTCCGCGACGCCGGCCTCGTCACCGAAGAGCGCGAGGGCGGCTTCGTCTACTACCGGCTCGCGGAGGAGGCGCGCGTGAACGGGCACGCCGGGCTCTGGCCGGTGCTCGAAGGCGAGTTCGCCGCGAGCGCCGAGGAGCAGGAAGTCCGGCGCGACGAGGCGCGGCTGCAGGAAGTGCTGCGGCTCCGGAAGGAGAACTTCGACACGCACGGCAACACGCGGCAGCTCGTGCCCGGCCGGAGCTGGGCGGCGTGGGCGCGCGCGCTCGGCCACCTGCTGCCGCCCCTCGACGTCGCCGACATCGGCTGCGGCGAGGGCTACCTGACGATCGAAGCGGCGCGCTGGGCGCGCACGGTCGTCGGCATCGACCGCTCCGAAGAGGTGCTCGAGCGCGCGAAGGCGCTCGCCACGCGCCGCAAGATCAGCAACGTGCAGTGGAAGAAGGGCGATCTCGGGCGCCTCCCGCTGCGCGACGGCTCGATGGACGTCGCCCTGCTCTCCCAGGCGCTGCACCACTCGACGACGCCCGAAGAAGCGGTGGCCGAAGCCGTCCGGATCCTGCGGCCCGGCGGCCGCATCCTCATCCTCGATCTCCGCCAGCACGACCAGGCCTGGGTCCGCACGCGGTTCGGCGATCAGCGGCTCGGGTTCACCGACGCCGAGCTCGAGCGCCTGCTCCACGACGCCGACCTGGACGACGTGCGCGTGCAGGTGGGCGCGCGGCAGACGGGAGATCCCTTCACGGTACTGATTGCCTCCGGAGTGAAATGACCACGGCCGACCGACTCCATGCCCTGCTCGCCTCGCGCATCCTCCTCCTGGACGGGGCGATGGGCACGATGATTCAGCGCCACGCGCTGAGCGAGGCCGACTTCCGCGGCGATCGCTTCCGCGGCCACGCGCGCGACCTCAAGGGCAACAACGATCTCCTCGTGCTCACGCGTCCCGACATCGTCACCGCGATTCACCGCGAGTACCTCGAGGCGGGCGCCGACCTCATCGAGACCAACACGTTCAGCAGCACGGCCATCGCGCAGGCCGACTACGGGCTCCAGGCGGTCGCCTACGAGCTGAACCTCGAAGCGGCGCGCCTGGCGAAGGCGGCGGCCGACGAGTGGTCGCGGCGCACGCCGGACCGTCCCCGCTTCGTTGCCGGCGCCATCGGCCCGACGAACCGGACGCTGTCCATCTCGCCCGACGTCAACAACCCGGCGCTGCGCACGGTGACCTTCGATCAGGTCCGCGACGCGTATCGCGAGCAGGCGCGCGGGCTGCTCGACGGCGGCGCGGACGTCCTGCTCGTGGAGACGATCTTCGACACGCTGAACGCGAAGGCGGCGATTGCCGCCATCCTCGAGACGTTCGAGGAGCGCGGCACCGAGGTGCCGCTGATGATCTCCGTGACGGTCACCGACAGAAGCGGCCGCACGCTCTCGGGCCAGACCCTCGACGCCTTCTACGTCTCCATCCGTCACGCGCGGCCGTTCAGCGTCGGGCTGAACTGCGCGCTCGGCGCGGCGGAGATGCGCCCGTTCCTGGCGGAGCTCGCGCGGGTGGCCGAGTGCTACGTCACCTGTTACCCGAACGCCGGGCTGCCGAACGCCTTCGGCCAGTACGACGAGCTGCCGCAGGACACCTCGCGGCTGCTGAAGGACTTCGCGGCGTCCGGGTTCGTCGACATCCTCGGCGGCTGCTGCGGGACGACGCCCGATCACATTCGCGCGATTGGCGCGGCGATCAACGGTCTGTCGCCTCGCCAACGGGTCGAACGGGCCGAACGATTCACCCAGTACGCGGGGCTCGAGCCGCTCACCATCCGTCCGGACAGCAACTTCATCATGATCGGCGAGCGCACGAACGTCACCGGCTCCAAGCGGTTCGCGCGCCTCATCACCGGCGGCCACTTCGCCGAGGGCGCGGACGTCGCGCTCGAGCAGGTCCGCGGCGGCGCCAACGTCCTCGACGTCAACATGGACGAGGGGATGCTCGACTCCGAGGCCGCGATGACGACGTTCCTGAACCTCATCGCGACGGAACCGGAGATCGCGCGGCTGCCGATCATGATCGACAGCTCGAAATGGTCGGTGCTCGAGGCGGGCCTGAAGTGCGTCCAGGGGAAGGCAATCGTCAACTCGATCAGCCTCAAGGAAGGCGAGGCCGACTTCCTGCACAAGGCCACGCTGGTGCGCCGCTACGGCGCCGCCGTCGTCGTCATGGCCTTCGACGAGCGCGGCCAGGCCGACACCATCGCCCGCAAGGTGGAGATCTGCCAGCGCGCCTATCGCCTGCTGGTGGACACCGCCGGCTTCGATCCGCTCGACATCGTTTTCGACCCCAACATCCTGGCGATCGCCACCGGGCTCGAGGAGCACAACGAATACGGCATCAACTTCATCGAGGCGACGCGCCTCATCAAGCAGACCTGCCCGGGCGCGAAGGTCAGCGGCGGCATCAGCAACCTGTCGTTCTCCTTCCGCGGCAACGAGGTCGTCCGCGAGGCGATTCACTCCGCTTTCCTCTTCCACGCCATCCGCGCCGGCCTCGACATGGGCATCGTCAACGCCGGCCAGCTCGCCGTCTACGAGGACATCCCGCAAGACCTGCTCGAGCACGTCGAGGACGTCATCTTCAACCGGCGGCCCGACGCCACCGAGCGGATGGTGCAGTGTGCCGAGACGGTCAAGGGCGCCGGCACGCGCAGGGAGCTGGACCTCGCCTGGCGCTCGGGCACCGTGCAGGAG
>VFYY01000122.1 GCA_016871375.1 Acidimicrobiia bacterium | reverse complement strand
TCATGACCCAAACGGCCACCCGCGCGAAACCGAACAGCTATCCCGTCCGCTCCGGCTCCCACCGCAGCCCGAGCGCCAGAATCCGCTCCAGCAGCTTCTCATACGAGACGCCGCTCTTTTCAGCCGATTCCGCGAAGTCCTCGCCGTAGGCGAGGTTGGGGTTCGGGTTCGCTTTCAGCACGAACACCCGCCCCTCTTCGTCCATGCGGACGTCGACGCGGGGAGGCGGTGGTAGGCGAGGAGCTTCTTCACAGGAACAGCCGGTGCCCTCCGCTGTGGAGGTAGTTCATCGCCTGGACGGTGAGGAGCACGGTGAACTCCTGCCGCGCCTGATCCTCGGGGACCGCGAGCCGCAGCTTCAGCTCGCGGCAGCGCTCGATCATGTCCTCGATGACCTGATCGATCGTGTACTGGTAGATGCCGGTCCAGCCGGCGACCACGCGGCGCACCGGCTTGCGGATGCGCGCGATGAACTGCGAGGCGGCGGCGTTCCCCGAGAACTCGGGCGCCTCGGAAAAGAGCCGCCGCAGGTCGCGATCGTAGAAGTTGGGATAGTCCACGCCGTAGTGACGCCGCTTGCGCCGGTAGTGCTGGCCGAGCGTCTTCCGGATTCTCGACAGCGAATCCACCTCGGCCGGGTTCGTGACGAGCGGCGCCCGGTTGCGAATCGAGGTCATCAACGCGTCCATGTACTCGAGCTTCTTCAGCGCCGGCCACCCCGCATAGCGGGTCCTCCACTCGCTCGTCGGCGTCAGCCACACGGCAAACGTCTCCGCGAAGTCCTCATCCGGGTGGCTCTGCGCATACCAGGCGTCGAGGTGCAGCACGAAGCTCTTGCTGTAGGGCTTCGGCGTGTAGAACTCCGGGTACGGCGTCGAATGGGGGCCGAAGATCGACCGGCGCTGGCGGCGCAGCCGCAGCCGGTACGCGTTGTCGATCGCGTGTCCGGCCTCGTGCCTGAGGATTCGCATGCACCACTCGTACTCGCCCCCCTCGACCTCGAGCATCTGCGACTCCTCGAGGCGCTCGAGGCGCTCGTGCGCCAGGTAGAAGGGGACGGCGATGGACGTGGCGCCGTCGGGCGTGAACCACTCGTCCGACAGGTAGAAGTGCAGCGGAAACCGCACGCCGCGCGCGTCCAGCTCGTTCCGGAGCTGCGCGATCCGGTCCCCCATCGCCCCTTCGATGGCGAGGGGCAGGTCGCACATGCGGATGTCGAGCAGCGACTCGTCCCCGGAATCTGGCCAGTCGTCACGCAGCGGTCGCCGGGGCATCCTGCGGCATCATAATGTAGGGTCACGACAGGAGCGGCTATGTCTCACGTCCGATCCGTGCTGACCGTCGCAGCGGTGATTGGCATGTCTGTACTGATGATGGCGCAGGAGCGCGACCGCGCGAAGGTCGAGGACAAGTACAAGTGGAATCTCGCGGACATCTACCGGAGCGTCGACGCCTGGCGCGCCGAGAAGGAGACGATCGCCGCCGAGATCTCGAAGATCCGCGGCTACGCCGGGACGCTCGGGTCGTCCCCGCAGACGCTCGCTGACGCCCTCGAGACGGGAACGCGGCTCACCAAGGAGCTGACCCGGCTGTACGTCTACGCCAGCATGGTGGCCGACGAGGACACGCGCGTCAGCGCGCCGCAGGGCATGCAGCAGGAGATGCAGCAGATCTACGCGGAGTTCGCGGCACAGGCCTCGTTCATCGAGCCCGAGGTCCTGCGCATCGGCGCCCCGGCGGTGGAGAAGTTCATCGCCGCCGAGCCGCGCCTGAAGATCTACAGCTTCTACCTGCGCGACATCGTCCGGCGCGCCGCGCACACGCTGTCGGACGCCGAGGAGAAGATCCTGGCCGCCGCGCAGCCGCTGGCGGGGTCGGCGTCGAACATCTACGGCATCCTCGCCAACGCCGACTTCCCGTATCCCACGATCACGCTGAGCGACGGGCGCATGCTCAAGGTCGACCAGGCCGGCTACGCGGAGGTGCGCACCTCGGCGAAGCGTGAGGACCGCCAGGCCGGCATGGCGGCGTTCTTCAACGCGCTCGGATCGTTCGGCCGCACCTTCGGCACGACGATGAACTCGAGCGTGCAGAAGTCGCTGTTCTACTCGAAGTCCAGGAAGTACGACTCGAATCTGGCGGCGGCGCTCGACGGCCCACACATCCCGGTGTCGGTCTACATGCGGCTGATCGACGGCGTCAACCGGAACCTGCCGACGTTCCACCGCTACCTGAAGCTGCGCAAGCGGATGATGGGCGTCACCGACGACCTGCACTACTACGACCTGTATGCGCCGCTCGTCGCCTCCGTCGATCTGAAATACACGCCCGAAGAAGCCCAGAAGCACGTGATGGCGGCGATGGCGCCGCTCGGCAGCGACTACGTCAACGTGCTGCAGCGCGCGTTCCGCGACCGCTGGCTCGACTGGTTTCCGACCGAAGGCAAGCGCTCGGGCGCGTATTCCAACGGCGGCGCCTACGACGTGCACCCGTACATGCTGCTCAACTACCAGGGGCAGTACAACGACGTCAGCACGCTGGCCCACGAGCTGGGCCACACGATGCAGAGCTACTACTCGAACAAGACGCAGCCCTTCCCGCTGGCCGACTACCCGACGTTTGTCGCGGAGGTCGCGTCCACGTTCAACGAGGCGCTCCTCATCGACTACATGCTGAAGCAGATCGAGGACGAGCCGACGCGGCTCTCGCTGCTCGGCAGCTACCTCGAGAACATCAAGGCCACCGTCTTCCGCCAGACGCAGTTCGCCGAGTTCGAGCTGCGGATGCACCAGATGGGCGAGAAGAACGAGCCGATCACGGGCGACGCGCTCGCCACGGTGTACGCCGGCATCACGAAGAAGTACTACGGGCACGACCAGAAGACCGTGATCGTGGACGACTACATCGCCCACGAGTGGAGCTACATCCCGCACTTCTACCGCGACTTCTACGTGTTCCAGTACGCGACCTCCTTCACGGCGGCGGAAGCGCTGGCGGCGAAGGTGCTGGCCGGCGATCAGGCGGCGACCAGGCGCTACCTGACGTTCCTGGCGGCGGGCGGGTCGAAGTATCCGATCGATCTGCTGAAGGACGCCGGCGTGGACATGACCACCGACGAGCCGCTCGATCTCACCATGCGGCGGATGAACGGCATCATGGACGAGATTGAGGCGATCCTGAACAAGGGCCGCCGCTGACGATCTGATCGACGCGGCCGCCCTCGAGGACGCAGTCGAATCTTGGCGCTCGTGCCGGACGGCTCGTCGTGCAGGTACTGGCAGGTGAGCGGGCGGACGCCGTCGCGAGCCGGCGGGACGCGTGCCGCATGCCTCCGCCGTGAACACCCGCAGGCCGATGCTCGTGAGGACCACGAGGCTGCCCGCCGCTGCGAACAGACGAGGTCGTCGCATGACAGCTCGAGGGAGCAACACGCACGCCAGTGATGGACGGCAATCGGCCGGGGTCTACAGGATGCCCTTGCCGAGCGCCGACAGCGCGAGCTCGGTACCGAACTCGGCCGTGGCGTTGCGGATGTCGAGCGTCGGATTGACTTCGACGAGATCGAGCGCGACGAGGCGCCGCGTGTCGGCGACCATCTCCATCACCATGTGCGCCTCGCGGTAGTCGAGGCCGCCCTTCACGGCGGTGCCGACGCCGGGCGCAATCGAGGGATCGCACACGTCCATGTCGAAGGAGACGTGAATGCCGCCCGTGCCGTCGGACGCCAGCGCCAGGGCGCGCTCGGCGATCCGGGCGATGCCCTCGCGGTCGATGTCCTTCATCGTGAAGACGTGGACGCCCGACTGGCGGATGCGTTCCTTCTCGCGCTCGTCGAGATTGCGGATGCCGACGAGCACCGTGTGCTGCGGCAGCACGGACGGCGAGGAGCCGATCGCCGCCAGCTCCGCCGGCTCGTGGCCGAGCAGCGCGGCCAGCGGCATGCCGTGCACGTTGCCGCTGGTGCTCGTCTCCGGGGTGTTCATGTCGCCGTGCGCGTCCACCCAGATCAACCCGAGCGGCTGCGACGTGGTCCGCCGCAGCCATCCCGCGCTCGCCGCGACGGAGCCGGCGGCCAGGCTGTGGTCGCCGCCGAGCACGAGCGGGACGGCGCCGGCCTCGAGCGACTTGAGCACGGCCTCGTACAGCTTCTGGCAGACCCTCGCGATGTCGCGGATGTACTTCTTCTTCTCGTCCGCGGGGCGCTGCGTCTCCGGAATCGGCGCGGGCAGGTCGCCCTTGTCCACGACCGTTCGTCCCAGCGCGACGATCTGGTCGCCGATGCCGGCGATGCGGAACGCCGACGGCCCCATGTCCACGCCGCGGCGCCCGGCGCCGAGGTCCAGCGGCACGCCGATGATGTGAACTGGTTTCAACGCCCAACTCCCAACGCCCAACGCCCAAGCCGCCGACTCCCAACGTGGGTCTTGGGAGTTGGAGGTTGGAGAGTGGGAGTTGTCATCGTGTTTTGTAAGAGACGGACATCCCTTCGCCGGACGGCGAGACGATCGTCGTGTAGAGCGCGGGATGGGTCAGCACCGTCTTCAGGAACGGCTCCATCTCGGTGCGCTTGTTCACGACGTTGTGCGCCACGAAGACGCCGCCGGGCGCGAGCCGCGGGTAGACGATGTCGAAGAACTTCTTGTAGTCCGGCTTCCATGCATCGAGGAACACCAGGTCGAACGTGCCCTGCAGCCGCGGGATCTCCGTGAACGCATCCGCGTGCACGACGCGGACGACGTCGGTGAGGCCGGCCTTCTGCACGTTGGCGGCCGCTTCCTTCGCGCGCTGGGGGTCGTACTCGATGGCGACCACGCGGCCGCCCGTCTCGCGCGCGCCGAGCCCGAGCCAGATGCCGCTGTACCCGCTCGCGGCGCCGATCTCGAGGACCGATCTGGCGCCGCGGGCCGCCACCAGGACACGCAGGAACCGGCCATCCTCCTCCGACACCGCCAGCTGTCCCTTGTCGGCCGCCCTGATGCTGCGGAGGATCGTCTCGATCTGCGGCGTCAAGGTTCCGGCGGCGGGCTTCTGCCGGGCGGATCCGGTGGCGAGGAGCGCGAGCACACACAGGGCAGTGGCGGCGGCACGCATGAGAGGGATTTAACCACGAAGGGCATGAAGACGCTTTTTGCCACAAAGCCGTCCAAACCCGGATCACGTACACGAAGGCCACCAAGGACGGGCCGTTCGACCGCGCCGCCGAAGGCGGCCCGCGGATGGGCCTGCTTCGCAGGCCCGCGGGTGCGCCCCGACGCGCATCCATCCAGAGAGGTGCAAGACCTCTTCAGGCATACGCTCTCCGGCCTGAAACCGACGATAACTGCGCGGTCGCGAGGCTGCGTGGGGAGCAATCGAAGGTGGTGAACCAGTCCGTAGGTAACGAACGCGAATCGGCTTGGTGGTCCGGCGAGCCTGCCCGCTAAAGGTGAAGTCCGACACTGGAGCGATCCAGTGCGCGCGTCGCGCTGAGGGGTAGCGTGGAAAAGCGACGACGTGGGCCACGTGGTGAGAGGCGACGGAATGGTCACGACGGATGGATGCGTCAACGGGGGAGACCTGCTCGGGACAAAGGTCGGTGTTCATGCTCCGCGCGGAGCCGAAGAGCCGCCCGGGCAGGAGTCAGAGGGTCCATACGAGCGACGAAGCGCCTGTAATGGGCGTGGAGCAAAGGGACCCAGGAAGGTGGAACGCGGTAAACCATGAACTCGGAAACGAGACCTGCGCGAGTGCCACTGGCTACGCAAGCAGGAGACGTCCGCGCCCGATGGGCGTGGACAGAACCGAGCATCTGGACCGACCGCATGCTGACGGCGCTCGACGAGGGCGTGAAAGGAGGCGTCTGGTTCAGCCTGATCGACAAGGTCTACGCCGAGCGCACGCTGCGGGCCGCGTGGCAACACGTCAACGCCAACGGCGGCGCGGCGGGCGTCGACCATGTGACGGTCGCGATGTATGAACGGGATCTGGACCGCCACCTCGCCACCCTGGCGACGCAGCTGCGCGACGGTACGTATCGTCCGCAGCCGATTCGCCGGGCCTGGATCGACAAACCAGGCAGTCGGGAGCAACGCCCGCTGGGCATTCCGACGGTGCGCGATCGTGTGGTCCAGACGGCCCTGCGGCTGGTGCTCGAGCCGATCTTTGAGCGGACGTTTGCCGCACAGAGCTACGGCTTTCGACCTGGCCGCGGTTGTCAGGAGGCCTTGGACCGCGTGAAGACCCTGCTGGACGCAGGCTACACGTGGGTCGTCGATGCCGACCTGCGCCGCTACTTCGACACGATCCCGCAGGCGCCGCTGCTGCAGCGCGTGCGCGAGAAGGTGGCGGACGGCCGGGTGCTCGCGCTCATCGAGAGTTTCCTCACGCAGTCGGTGATGGACGGTCTCGACACGTGGAGCCCCGACGAGGGGACGCCACAAGGCGCGGTCATCAGTCCCTTACTGGCGAACATCTATCTCGATCCGCTCGACCACCACGTGGCCAAAGCCGGATTCGAGATGGTGCGCTACGCGGACGACTTCGTCATCCTCTGCCGGAGCGAAGCCGACGCACAGCGCGCGCTGTCCCTCGTAACCGCGTGGACCGAGGCGGCGGGGCTGACGCTGCATCCGGACAAGACCCGGATCGTGGACGCCACGCCGCGCGGAGGCTTTGACTTTCTGGGATATCACTTCGAGCGGGGCTCTCAGTGGCCTCGCACGAAGAGCCTGGAGAAGCTCAAGGACACCGTGCGCGCCAAGACCCCACGGAACCGAGGACAGTCGCTGCCGGTCATCATCGACGACCTGAATCGCACGCTACGCGGCTGGTTTCAGTACTTTCAACACAGCCCGCGTCGTGTCTTCGTCCACCTCGATGCGTGGGTGCGGATGCGGTTGCGCAGTATCCTGCGTCGCCGGCACCACCAATACGGGCGCGGGCGAGGTCGCGATCATCAGCGCTGGCCGAACGCGCACTTTGCGGCGCAGGGGCTCTATAGCCTGACGACAGCCCATGCCGCCATTCGTCAGTCCGTGTGACGGTGAACCACTGACCGGAGAGCCGGATGCGGGAGACCCGCCCGTCCGGTTCGGAGGGAGGGGGAAGCGCATTGCTTCTCCCTACCCCTATTCGAACGGTGCGTCTTTGTGTCCTTTGTGAAAGAAACGTCTTTTCGTGACCTTCGTGGCGAAAACGTCTTTGTGCTCTTCGTGGATGTAAGATCGGCCGCCAATCCTGAGGAGGCGTAGATGCGCACGCGATCCCTCGTTCTGCTCGCTCTGGCGGTGGTGCTCGCGGCCGGCCTGTCGGCGCTCGGCGCGCAGCAGGCGCCCCAGCCGGGCGCCCCCGCGCCCGCCGCCGGCCCGCCCCCGCCTCCGCCGCCGCGGCCCGACGCCGCGGCCGTGCTCGAGCGGTATCAGCCCGTCACCGCGGCCCGGCTGCGCAGTCCGGAGCCCGACAACTGGCTGATGATCCGCCGCACGTACGACGGCTGGGGGTACAGCCCGCTCAATCAGATCACGACGGACAACGTCTCGCGGCTGCAACTGCAGTGGACCGTGCGCACCGGCGAGGTGCTCGCGCATCAGTCGGCGCCGATCGTCAACAACGGCGTGATGTTCGTCTCCACGCCCTACAACCAGGTGATTGCGCTCAACGCCTCCAACGGCATCGTCCTGTGGCGGTACCGCAAGCCGCGTCCCGCCGGATCGATCGTGCGCCATCAGCCGAACCGCGGCGTCGCGCTCTACCAGGACAAGGTGTTCTTCACGGCTGGCGAAGCGGTGCTGATTGCGCTCGACGCCAGGACCGGCCGCGAGCTGTGGCAGCGCGAGGCCGCCGACAACAAGGCGGCGTACTACACGACGCTCGCGCCGCTCATCGCGGACGGCAAGGTGATGATCGGCACGTCGGGCGGCGAAACCGGCGTGCGCGGCTTCGTCGCCGCGTTCGACCCCGACACGGGACGGGAGCTGTGGCGCACCTTCACCATTCCCGCGCCGGGTGAGCCGGGCAGCGAGACCTGGCCGAAGGGCGAGGAGTGGCGCACGGGCGGCGCGCCGGTCTGGGTCACCGGCAACTACGACCAGGCGACCAATACCTCCTACTGGGGCACCGGCAACGGCGGCCCGTGGACGGGCGACACGCGGCCAGGCGACAACCTCTACGTCGGCTCCACGATCGCGATCGACGTCGCGACCGGCAGGATCAAGGGCCACTTCCAGTACACGCCGAACGAGTCGTGGGACTGGGACGAGGTGTCGCCGCCGATCGTCGTTGACTATCAACGTAACGGACGCACCGTGCCCGGCCTGATCGACGTCGCACGGAACGGCTACCTGTATTTCCTCGAGCGCACCCCGTCCGGTGCGCTGAAGTTCGTGGACGGCAAGCCGTACGTGAATCAGAACGTGTTCACCCGGCTGGACCCGGTCACGGGCAGGCCCGACATCGATCCCGCCAGGAAGCCCGGGCTCGGCAAGACCGCGGAGTTCTGCCCGAACGCGCACGGCGGGAAGAACTGGCCGCCGATTGCCTTCAACCCGCAGACGCGGATGATCTACATCCCCGCCAACAACAACATCTGCGGACGCATGACCGGTGTGCCCGTGACCTACACCGCAGGCCAGGGCTTTACCGGCATCCGGCAGGATCCGGCGTTCCTCAACCCCGGTGCCGACCACATCGGCGAGGTGCAGGCGTGGAACGTGGACACCGGCGAGCGCGTCTGGACGCACCGCTACCGCCGCAGCCCGAACTGGGGACCGATGCTGACCACCGCCGGCGGCCTGGTGTTCAGCGGCGGCACCGTGGACCGCAACATCCACGCGTTCGACGCGGCGACGGGCACGCTGCTCTGGGAGTTCACGACCAACTCGGGCATCATCGCGCCGCCGACGACGTTCACCGTGGACGGGAAGCAGTACCTGGCGATTCAGTCAGGGTGGGATGGCGACGCGCGCGGCATGGCGAACAACGTGGCGCGGTTCTTCCCGGGCGAGGTGCCGAACCCGCCGCAGGGCGGCGCTATCTGGGTGTTCGCGCTCGAATGAGCGACACGAAGATCACGAAGACTGTTTTAGCCACAAAGCTGTCTAAACCCGGATCACGTGCACAAAGGTCACTAAGGATTCACTAAGGACGCGCCGGTCGGCCGCGAGGGCCCGCGAAGCGGGCCCGTACACGAGCGCCCTTGGCGCGACGCAGTTGAACGGCCTGCCTTTGTGTCCTTCGTGTAAGAAACGTCTTTTGTGTCCTTCGTGGCTAGATCGTCTTTGTGCTCCTTGTGGTCAGGTAGGTGACCGCGCGCGCGGCGGTCTCGCGCGCGTCGGCGATGCAGTCAGGGATGCCGATGGCGCGGAAGCCGCTGCCGGCCAGGAACAGGCCGGGAATCGACGGCAGCCGCTGCTCGATCGCCGCGACGCGCTCGAGGTGGCCGACCTCGTACTGCGGGCTCTGGCGCGTCCAGCGATACAGGCGCGCGAAGATCGGCTCGCCGTCGATGGCGAGCGCCTCTTCGAGCGCCTCGCGCGCGGTGGCCACCAGCTCCTCGTCGCTGCGATCGAGGCGATGCGGATCGCGGCCGCCGCCCAGGAACCCGCGCATCAGCACGTGCCCCTCCGGCGCGCGCCCCGGCCACTTCGACGTCACCCAGGTTGCCGCCAGCAGCGGATGGCGCTCGACGCGCGGGACCACGAAACCGGTGCCGTTGAGCGGGTGACGCACCTGCTCGCGGCGATAGCCGAACGCCACCGTGGCCGTGGACGCGTACGCCACGCCGTCGCACAGGCCGGCCAGCGTCGTGTCGAAGGCGCGCAGCAGATTCGCGGCGGCATAGGCGGGCACCGCCAGGAGCACGGCGCCGGCCTGCACGGCTGCGCCTTCCGTGCTGACGAGGAAGGTGCCGGCCCGCTCGATGTCGGTCACCCGCGCGGACGTCTGCACGGTTCCCGGCGGAAGTGCCGCGACGAGCGCGTCCACCAGCTCTCCGACGCCGCCGGGCAACGAGACGAACGCCCCCTGCGGCGACGGTTTCACGTGCAGCGCGCGAAACGCGCGCATCACGCTGCCGGACTGCCGCTCGGCGTCGATGAGCCGCGGGAAGAGCGCGCGCATCGACAGCCGCTCGACGTCGCCGGCATGGATCCCCGCGAGCAGGGGCTCGGCCAGGTAGTCCGCGGCCTCCTCGCCGAAACGGCGGCGCACGAACGTGGCGATCGACTCGTCCTCGTCGTGCGTGCCGCGCGGCACGACGGCCTCGGCGGCCATCCGCAGCTTCCCGCCCCACGTGAAGAGCGACGACCGCGCGAGCGCGCTCCAGCGGACGGGGAAGCCGAGGAACGAGCCCTCGACGATCGGATGCAGCTCGTCCTCGCGCATGACGTAGGCCGTGCGCGGCTGCAGCGTCGAGACGAGGCGATCGGCGATGCCCAGCTCGCGGCACAGCGCCACAGCCGCAGGCTTCTGCACGAGCATCGCGTCGGGTCCGGCGTCAACGACCCAGCCGTCGAACCGCTCGGTGAAGATGACACCGCCCGGCCGCGGCCCCGCCTCGAGCACGCGGCACGTGAGCCCGCGCCGCGTCAGCTCGTACGCGGCGGCGAGGCCGGCGATGCCGCCGCCGGCTATGGCGACGTCGGCGACGTCAACCGGCATGGTCACCGGCGACGGCGCGAGGAGCTGTGGACGTACTGCGCGAGCATCTGCACGTGTTCGACCGGCGTCGAGGGCAGGATGCCGTGGCCGAGATTGAAGATGTGTCCCGGCCGGCCGCCCACGCGCGCGAGGATGTCGTCGGTCTGGCTGAACATGCGGTGCGACGGCCCAAGGAGCACCGTGGGATCGAGGTTGCCCTGCACCGCGCGGTCGTCGCCGATGCGCTGCCACGCCGTGTCGATCGGAATGCGCCAGTCCACGCCGATGACGTCGCCGCCGGCCTCGCTCAGCTCGGCGAGAATGGTCGCCGTGCCCGTGCCGAAGTGAATCGTGGGTACGCGGCCGCCAACCGACTGGAAGATGCGCTGCGTGTGCGGCAGCGCGAACTCGCGGTAGTCCGCGGCGCTCAACGTGCCGACCCACGAGTCGAAGACCTGCACGGCATCCACGCCCGCTTCGATTTGCGCCCCGAGGTAGTCCGATACGATCGTCGCGAACTTCTCACAGAGCGCGTGCCACGCGTCGGCGTGGCCGTACATCAGGGCCTTGGTCCGCGCGAAATTGTTCGAGTGCCCGCCTTCGATCGCGTAGGACGCCAGCGTGAACGGCGCGCCCGCGAACCCGATCAGCGGCACCCGGCCGGCGAGCTCGTGCTGAATCTGGCGGATGGCGTCGAGCACGTGCCCGAGCGCCTCGCGCGGCTCGAACGTGCGCAGGCCGTCGATGTCCGCAGGCGTCTCGATCGGCTTCTCGAGCTGCGGTCCTTCACCCTTCACGAAGTCGAAGGGCAGTCCCATCGGCTCGAGCGGCAGCAGCAGATCCGAGAACAGGATCGCGGCGTCCACTTCCATGCGCCGGACCGGCTGCAGCGTCACCTCGGTGGCGAGATCGGGGATGCGGCAGATCTCGAGCAGTGAATGCCGTTCGCGGAGCGCGCGATATTCCGCCATGTAGCGCCCCGCCTGGCGCATGAACCAGACAGGCGTCGCGTCCACCGGCTCGCGCCGGCAGGCCTTCAGGAACCGCGAGGTGGTCAATCCCGTACCGGGATGCTGAGCAGCTGCCGCGCCAGCGTGACCAGCTCCTCGAGCCAGAGCGGCTTGTAGCGCAGCTCGGCGCCGAGGTCCTTGATCTCGGTCGCCTGGGCTTCGTCGAGGTAGTAGTCGCCGGTGACGATGGCCACGGGGGTGTTGGTGAGGCCGGGGATGGCGCGGATGGCGCGGAGGAACTGCAGGCCGCTCGTCAGCGGCATGCGGAGGTCGAGAATGACCGCGTGCGGGCGATGGGCCTGGGCGAGGGCGAGCCCCTCGTCGGCGGACAGCGCCGCCCACACCTCGTAGCCTTCCAGACGAAGCATCCGCGAAAACGTATCCGTGACGCTGACGTCGTCGTCAACAATCAGGACACGCGCGGCGGACGATTCACCTTCGGCAGGGGACACGCGCCTCATTGTGGGGCCCGACCGATCACGCGTCAAGACAGAACGCCAGGGCGACAGCCCTAATTGGCGTGCTGTCATGAATGTCGTGCTATATTCAGCCGGTTTGGAGACGTCCCGGAGGAGCTCGTGAGCCCCATCCTCGTGCGGCCCGTCCGCGAGCAGCTCGAGCACGATCGGGTCATCCGCCTGCTTCAGGCGAAATATAAGAGAAAATTCGACGTCGCCATCAACCCGGGCAACGAGCAGACGGCGCCGGTCACGGTCGGTCCGTTGCCCTGGTACCCGGATCTCGTCCTGCAGTCCACCGAGCGCGGGAAGAAGCTGCTGGGCACCGTCGAGGTTGAAACCGCCGAGTCGGTCAACAACCTCGAGGCGATGTCGCAGTGGCGGACGTTCTCCCGGCTGCGCGCCCCGTTCCATCTCTACGTGCCCTCGTCCGCCATCGACACCGCGAAGCGCCTCTGAGTCGACTTCGA
>VFYY01000121.1 GCA_016871375.1 Acidimicrobiia bacterium | reverse complement strand
CCGAGCGCGACATCCGCGACGCGCAGCGCCAGGCGGAAGAGATTCAGCGCCAGCAGCAGGAGATCGCCGACGACGTGCGGACGCTGGCGAACGCGCCGAGCGCGGCCAATCGCCGCGAGCAGGCGCGCGGCATCAACGAGCAGAAGAACCAGCTCGAGGCGCAGCTCAACCAGCTCGAGCAGCAGCTCGATCGCGCCGCGCGCGACGCGAGCGCCACCGAGCGCGCCGCCTCACGCAAGATGGCGGAAGCAGCCGGATCCATCCGGGACAACCGGCTCGCGGACAAGATCCGCTACTCGCAGAACCTGGTGAACCGCGGCGCCGCGCCCGGCGTCTACAACGCCGCCGAGAATGAGATCGCCGGCGGCATCGAGGAGCTGCGCAAGCGGCTCGACGAGGCGTCGCAGGCGCTCGGCCAGGGCACCCAGAACGCCAACCGCATGGAGAACGCGCTCGAGCGCGCGCGCCGGCTGGCGCGGGCGGCCGAGTCGATGCAGCAGCGGACCGCGGAGCGCGGCCAGCAGGGACAGCAGGGCCAGGCCGAGCGCGGCCAGAACGGCCAGGACGGCGACCGCGGCGAGCAGCAGGGCAACCGCCAGGGCGAGAACGCACAGAACCAGGGCGGCCAGCAGGGGCAGCGCGGCCAGGGACAGGGTCAGGGCCAGCAGGGGCAGCAGGGCCAGGGCGGCTCCGAGGGGCAGGGCGGCAACGACGGCCAGCCCGGCCAGGGGCAGACGGCGAACGGCCGCGCCGGCGGCAACGGCAACTGGGGCGGCGCCATCAACAACGGCGGCGGCTACGGCTACGGGTGGGACTACGGCCGCAACTGGCGGCTGACGCCCGAGGACATCCGCCAGCTGCGCGGCGAGGCCCGCCAGTGGACCGGCGAGGCGCTGGAGCTGCGGCGCGACCTGCAGGCCGAGAACATCGACCCGCGCGACCTCGACGAGATCCTCCGCGCGCTGCGGCAGCTCGACGACCCGCGCGTCTACCAGAACGTCCAGGAGCTCTCGCGCCTCCAGTCCGTCGTCTCCGAGGGGCTGAAGCGCTTCGAGTTCGGGCTGCGCCGGCAGTCCGAGGCCAACCAGAACGCCGTGGTGCTGTCGGGCAGCGACGAAGTGCCCGAGGACTTCCGCAAGCTGGTCGAGCAGTACTTCCGCGCGCTCGGCAAGGGCACAGCACCGCGGTGAGACGGATCGGCGCAGCGGTCGCATTCGTGTTCGCCGTGGCGACCGCCGCTGCCGCGCAGTTCGGCCAGTTCGGGTTCGGTCCGCGCGGGTATCCGGCGAAGTTCGCGCAGGCCGACAGCTTCGGCCACGGCTTCAACTTCTGCCGCGGCCTGTACACGAGCGGCCGGCGCGAAGCCGGCGGCCAGGGCTGGTCCACGGACTATCCCGACGCCGAGCTGAACTTCTCGATCCGGCTCGGCGAGCTGACGCGGACCCGCGTCAGCAAGGACTCCTACGGCTCACCCGATCACCTCGTCGTCCGCCTGACCGACCCGCTGCTCTTCCAGTGTCCGTACCTGCACATGGAA
The DNA here is from genome assembly GCA_016871375.1 of Acidimicrobiia bacterium. GTDB lineage: Bacteria > Acidobacteriota > Vicinamibacteria > Vicinamibacterales > UBA2999 > VFYY01. The sequence goes on along the minus strand of VFYY01000121.1, from coordinate 11,213 downwards.
GACGTCGGCACCGCGTCGCTGACCGACGAGGAGGTCAAGGCGCTGCGCGCGTTCCTGCAGAAGGGGGGCTTCCTCTGGGTGGACGATTACTGGGGCACCAACGCGTGGAACAACTGGGCGTCGAACCTGGCGCGCGTGCTGCCGCCGTCGGAGTACCCCGTACGGGATCTCGCGCTCGACCACCCGATCTTCAAGGTGATGTTCGACGTGAAGGAGCTGCCGCAGATCCCGTCGATCCAGTTCTGGCGCACGAGCGGCGGCGCGATCTCCGAGCGCGGACAGGACAGCGCCACGCCGCACGTCCGCGGGGTGTCGGACAAGCACGGCAACATCATGGTGCTGATGACGCACAACACCGACATCTCCGACGCGTGGGAGCGCGAGGGCGAGGACCCGCGGTTCTTCTACAACTTCTCGCCGGACGGCTACGCCGTGGGGATCAACGTCATCCTCTACGCAATGACGCATTAGAGTGCCTGGGGTGCCTGGAGTGCCTAGAGTGCCTAACGTGCTCGTCGTCGCTGCGCTGATCCTGATTCCGGTGCTCGCAGCGGGCGCGCAGTTTCAGTTGCGCCGCCAGTCCAGGCAGGCCGACATCACCGTTCCCTACGACAGCCACTTCGTGTTCACGCGCATCCGCTACAACGCCGGCGGCCTCGGCCGCGCCTTCTTCGGCGGCGACGGCTGGGCGCACGACTACCCGACCGCGGATCGGAACCTCGCCGCCATCCTCGACTACATCACCAACATGCGCGTGCGCATGGACGGCAGCAACATCCTCGACCTCGACGACGCGGGGATCTTCGAGAATCCGGTCATCTACATGTCGGAACCCGGCTACTGGGCGACCACGGACGCGGAAGCGAAGAACCTGCGGGCGTATCTGCTGAAGGGCGGACTGATCATCTTCGACGATTTCGAGGGACCGCAGCACTGGCAAAACATGGTCGCGCAGATGCGCCGCGCGCTCCCGGACCATCACTTCCTGCGCCTGGACGTGACGCACCCGGTCTTCCACTCGTTCTTCGACATCAAGCACCTCGACGTGCCGCATCCGACGGTGAACGTGCCGCCGGGCTTCTTCGCGATGTTCGAGAGCAACGATCTGTCGGGCCGCATGATCGCGCTCGCCAACTGGAACAACGATCTCGGCGACTACTGGGAGTGGTCGGCCGAGGGACTCTACGGCTCGGATCCCACCAATGACGCGTACCGCCTCGGCGTCAACTACATCGTCTACGGCATGACGCACTAGCGCGGTTTCGACTTCCTCGTAGTGTCCGGCTTTAGCCGGACCACACACGGCGGTGCCGATCAACCTGGTCCGGCTAAAGCCGGACACTACGACGTTTCAGAAACCGCTCTAGGGCCGGTCCGAAGACCAGCCCCCGCATGTGTAGGGGCCGACCTTCAGGTCGGCCCATCCGTATCGGATGGTCTTTCTTCTTGGGTGCGGTGTCATCCGGAGAGAGTGTGGTCGCCGTTACCAATCCGTCGGGCTGCCACGAGATAAGATCAGCCCGTGGCAGCTCCCCCCGACAAGAAGATCTGCGACTCCATCCTCGACGCCATCGGCCACACGCCGCTCGTGCGCGTGAACCGGATCACGCGCGGCGTGATTGCCGCCGAGGTGCTCATCAAGCTCGAGACCTTCAATCCCGGCAACTCGATCAAGGACCGCATGGCGCTCAAGATGATCGAGGACGCGGAGAAGGCGGGGACGCTGAGGCCGGGCGGCACCATCATCGAGGGCACGTCCGGCAATACCGGCATGGGGCTCGCCATCGCCGCCGTCGTGAAGGGCTACAAGTGCATCTTCACGACCACCGACAAGCAGTCGAGGGAGAAGATCGACGCGCTGAAGGCGTTCGGGGCGGAGGTCATCGTGTGCCCGACCGACGTCGACCCTGAAGACCCGCGCTCGTACTACTCGGTCTCCTCGCGGCTGGAGCGCGAGGTCCCGAACTCCTGGAAGGCGAACCAGTACGACAACCCGTCGAACACCGTCGCGCACTACGAGCAGACCGGGCCGGAGATCTGGGAACAGACGGGCGGCCGCGTCACGCATCTGGTGAGCGGCGTCGGCACGGGCGGCACGATCACCGGCGTGGGGACGTACCTGAAGGAGCGCAACCCGAACGTCAAGGTGTGGGGCATCGACACCTACGGGTCCGTGTTCAAGAAGTACAAGGAGACCGGCATCTTCGACAAGAACGAGATCTACCCGTACGTCACCGAGGGCATCGGCGAGGACTTCCTGCCGCAGAACGTGGACTTCAGCGTCATCGATCACTTCGAGAAGGTGACCGACAAGGACGCGGCCATCATGACGCGGCGGATCACGCGCGAGGAGGGCATCTTCGCGGGCAACTCCGCCGGCTCTGCGATGGCGGGCCTGCTGCAGCTCAAGGACCACTTCACGGCCAGGGACGTGGTGGTGGTGATCTTCCACGACCACGGCTCGCGGTATCTCGCCAAGATGTTCAACGACGAGTGGATGCGGGCGAAGGGCTTCCTCGAGGTGACCGGCATGACCGCGCGCGATCTGGTCGCGCTCGGCGTGTCAGGCGAGCTCTACGCCCTCGAGGCGGCGCGGCCCGTCGAGGACGCGATCAAGGTCATGAGCGACCACGACTTCTCGCAGATCTCGATCACGCGCAGCGGCCGCGTCATCGGGTCGCTCAACGAATCGCATCTCTACAACGAGTTCGTCCGCGACCCGAGCGTCCGCCGCCAGCCGGTGGAGACGATCATGCAGCCGGCCTTCCCGTTCGTGGACGTCTCCACGCCCGTGGAGCTGCTGTCCACGATGATCACGCCGGAGAACCCGGCGGTGCTCGTGCGCGACTTCAAGACCGAGAAGACGTTCATCATCACCAGGTCCGACATCATTCGTGTCCTGATGTAGCATGCCCGCCATGAAGTCGATGTGGAACGAGGAGGATCGGCGCGCGCTCTGCCGGCGGATCGGGGCCGTGCGGCCGGATGCGGCGCCCCGGTGGGGACGGCTGAGCGCGCCGCAGATGATGGCGCACCTGACCGACAGCCTCCGCGTCGCGTTCGGCGAGCTTGCGCCGGCGCCCAGGAAACTGCCGATTCGCTACCCGCCGCTGAAGCAGCTCATCATCTACGCGCTGCCGTTCCCGAAGAATGCGCCGACCGCGCCCGAAGTGATCAGCCGTCGGCCCGCCGATATGCAACCCGAGGTGACGGCGTTGACGGCGCTCGTCGAGCGCTTCGGACGCGAAGCGCAGAACCGCGCGTGGCCCGCCCATCCGGCCTTCGGCCCCATGAGTGCGCGCGCCTGGGGCGTCCTCATGTACCGGCACACGGACCATCATCTGCGGCAGTTCGGCGTCTAGGGCCGTGTGCTGGCCGGCCATCCACGACATCACGACGGATCCCGGCGACCCGCCGCGATTCGACGCCCTGCTGGCCCGCCGCACCGGCAGGTGGGTGAGCGCGCCCGACTACGACGGCGCGCCTGCGGCCGCGGAGCAGCGGCGGGCGTATCCCTATGTGCAGCCGCTGGTGCTGCGCACCGGGCGCGCGCAGGTGTTCGACTCCGCGCTCGCCGCCGCGCGCGCCATGGGCTGGGAGATCGTGGCGGCGGACGCGCCGGCCGGGCGCATCGAGGCCATTGCCACCACCCGGCTGCTGCGCTTCAAGGACGACGTGGCGATCAGGCTGCGTGAGGACGGCGCGGGCACGCGGGTGGACGTCCGGTCGAAGTCACGGCTCGGCCGCGGTGACCTCGGGACGAACGCGCGGCGCATCCGCCGGTACCTGGCCGCGTTGACCCAGATACACGCCGGCGAGCACTGAGCCGCCGCCGAGCGCGGTGAACACGCCGAACGGTTCGCCGAGGAGCGGCACTGCGAGCGCCACGGTCGCCAGCGGCTCGAGATACAGATACAGCCCCGCGCGCGCGGCCCCGACGGCCGCGATGCCCACCTGCCAGAATCAGTTCCCGAGCGCGAGTCCGGCAATCCCCAGGTAGACCAGCGCCACGACGCCGCGACGGGACAGCGACCATATCCGATTCGGCTCGCCGGCGAGCGCCAGCAGCACCACGGTGACCGCGGCGGCGGAGAGCATCACCGCGAACGTCACCGCGAGCGGGTTGTGGCGCCGTGCCGCGTCACGGGTGACGACGGTGAAGATCGCCCACGTCAGGGTGGACGCGAGCATCAGCCAGTCGCCGATCGTCTGCAGCGCGCCGAGATCGCGCAGCCGGCCGCGCGAGACGAGCAGCAGCACGCCGAGGAGGGCGACGGCGATGCCGGCGACGGCCTGCCATCCGAGCCGCTCGCGCAGCACCAGGAACGACACGACCGCCAGCACCAGCGGCGTGACCGCGATGATCCAGCCGGAATTGCTCGCCGACGTCGTCGTCAGCGCGACGGCCTGGATGAGGAAGTGCACCGTCAGGATGATGCCGCCCAGGCCGAGCCGCCCGAGGCCGGCACGCTCGAAGCGGGGGCGCACGCCGCGCGCGAGCAGGAGGATGCCGAGGAACGGCACGCCAATCGCCAGGCGCGCCGCGAAGATTTCGATGGGGCCGAGCTCGGCCACCAGAATCTTGGTGCCGACGAACGTCCAGCCCCAGATGATGACCGCGGAGAGCAGCAGGAGGTGCGCGATCACTCGATCGCCCTGACGACCTCCTCGACGACCTTCTTCGCGTCGCCGAACACCATCATCGTCCGGTCCATGTAGAAGAGCGGGTTGTCGATGCCCGCATAGCCCGCGGCCATCGAGCGCTTGTTGACGATGACCGTGCGCGCCTTGTGCGCCTCGAGGATGGGCATGCCGTAGATCGGGCTGCCTTTCTCCTCGGCAAGGGGATTGACGACGTCGTTGGCGCCGAGGACGAAGGCGACGTCGGTGGTGCCGAAGTCGCTGTTGATGTCCTCCATCTCGAGCACCTGATCGTAGGGGACCTCGGCCTCCGCCAGCAGCACGTTCATGTGCCCCGGCATGCGGCCGGCGACGGGGTGGATCGCGTAGCGGACGGTGATCCCTTTCTCGATCAGCTTGTCGGCCATCTCCTTCACCGCGTGCTGCGCGCGGCCGACCGCGAGCCCGTAGCCGGGAACGATGATGACGCTCTCCGCGTTGCTGAGCAGGAAGGCGACGTCCTCGGGCGACCCGGATTTCACCGTCTTCTGCTCGGCGCCGGCGGCGGACGCACCCTCCGCGCCGCCGAAGCCGCCGAGGATGACGCTGAAGAACGAGCGGTTCATCGCCTTGCACATGATGTAGGAGAGGATCGCGCCCGAGGAGCCGACGAGCGACCCGGCGATGATGAGCATCGAGTTGTTGAGCGAGAAGCCGATGCCCGCCGCCGCCCATCCCGAGTAGCTGTTGAGCATCGAGATCACGACCGGCATGTCGGCGCCGCCGATCGGGATGATGATGAGCACGCCAAGGACGAAGGCGAGCGCCGTCATGATGATGAACGGCGTCCACTGTCCCTCGGGTGACGCGTTCACGAAGAACAGCCCGTAGATCCCCATCACGATCGCCAGCACGAGGTTGAGCCAGTGCTGCCCCGCGAAGACGACCGGCGCGCTGGAGAAGAGGCGGCTGTAGGTGCCGAGCCCGGCGAGCTTGCCGAACGCGATCACCGATCCGGAGAACGTGATCGCGCCGACGAACGTGCCGATGAACAGCTCGACGCGGTTGCCGGTGGGGACCGGGACCTCGACGCCGAAGGCCGGCGGATCGTTGATGACCGCGATCGCAATCAGCACCGCCGCGAGCCCGACCAGGGAGTGCATCGCGGCGACCAACTCCGGCATCTGCGTCATCTCGACGCGCTTCGCCACGATGAAGCCGACGATGCCGCCGACGACGAGCATGGCGACGGCGAGATCGACCCGGCGCGTGATCGCCAGCGTCGTCAGGACGGCGAGCGCCATCCCGATCATGCCGAACAGGTTGCCGCGGCGGGCCGTGAGCGGGTGCGACAGGCCCTTGAGCGAGAGGATGAAGAGCACGCTGGCGACCAGGTACGACAGCGCGACCTCGTTGGCGGTCATCGAGCGGCTTTCGTCCGGGCGGCGTCTCCTGCCTTCGGCTCCTTCTTCTTGAACATCTCGAGCATGCGCTGGCTGACGAGGAAGCCGCCGAAGGTGTTGACGGCGACCAGCGCCACGGCGATGGCGCCGAGGATCGACCCCGCGTCGAGGGTGCCGGAGCCGCTGGCCAGGATGGCGCCGACGAGAATCACGGAGCTGATCGCGTTGGTGACGCTCATCAGCGGCGTGTGCAGCGCCGGCGTCACGTTCCACACGACGTGGTAGCCGACGAAGACCGCCAGCACGAATACCGTCAGGTTGACGATGGTGTGATCGACCATCCCGGTCATGCGGGCGTCGGCTCCTGTCTGCGGGCCGGTGCGCCGTCGATGCAGACGAGGGCGCCGGCGATGATCTCGTCGTTGCGGTCCAGCGTCAGCTCGCCGGTCTTCGCATCGACGAGCAGGTTGACGAAGTTGAGCAGGTTGCGCGCGTAGAGCGCGCTCGAATCCGCCGCGAGCATGGCGGGAAGGTTCGTGTGGCCCACCAGCTTGACGCCGTGCCTGGTGACCACGCGGTCGCGCTCGCTGAGCGGACAGTTGCCGCCCTGTTCGACCGCCAGATCCACGATGACGGATCCGGCCTTCATCTGCTGCACGGTCTCTTCGCGGACCAGCACCGGCGCGGGACGGCCGGGAATCAGCGCGGTGGTGATGATGATGTCCGAGGCACGCGCTCGCGCGTCGATGAGTGCCGCCTGGCGCTGCTGGTATTCCTCGCTCATCTCGCGGGCGTAGCCCCCGGCGGTCTCGGCGCGCGTCCGTTCTTCGCCGGAGACCGGCACTTCGACGAACTTCGCCCCCAGCGACTCGACCTGTTCCTTCACCGCCGGCCTGACGTCGAACGCCTCGACGATCGCGCCGAGGCGGCGGGCGGTGGCGATGGCCTGGAGCCCGGCGACCCCGGCGCCGAGCACGAGCACTCGCGCGGCCTTCACCGTGCCGGCGGCCGTCATCAGCATCGGCATGAAGCGGCCGTACTCGTCCGCGGCGGCAATGACGGCCTTGTAGCCGGCGATGTTGGCCTGCGAGGAGAGGACGTCCATCGCCTGCGCGCGCGTGATGCGCGGCACGGCCTCCATGGCGAACGCGGTCACGCCGGTGGCGGCCAGGCGTTCGATGCCGGCCTCGTCGTGCGGGTTGAGCAGGCCGACGAGGATCGATCGACGGCGCAGCATCCCGAGCTCGCCCGGCTCGGGCGCGCGCACTTTCAGCACGATGTCGGAGGCATACGCGTCCGCATCACGCGTCACGAGAGTGGCGCCGGCGGCCTGGAATTCCGCGTCGGGAATGCTGGCGCCCACACCGGCGCCGGACTGGACGGCCACCGTATGGCGTCCGCCCTGGGTCAGCTTCTTGACGGTTTCCGGAGTGGCCGCGACGCGTGTTTCGCCCGGCCGGATTTCGGCAGGAACGCCAATCTGCATCGAGTCAGCTGGCAGGTGGTAGACGGCAGGTCGTAAGAATCACGATTCAAAAATGCTACCACCTACCACCTGCCACCTACCACCTGCGGGCGCGCTGCCCGCGCGAACGGCTCAGATATGATTCTCAGCCGAGCATGGACCTGCGACTGAGAGACAAGATCGCCATCGTCACCGGCTCGAGCCGCGGGCTCGGCCTCGCCAGCGCGAGGTCGCTGGCGGCGGAGGGATGCCGCCTCTGCCTCTGTGCGCGGAACGACGAGCGCCTGCAGCAGGCCGCGAACGAGGTGAGCGCGGTGGCCGCGAGCGCCGGCCACGTCATCGCCGTTCAGGCGGATGTGACGACGGGCGACGGGACGCAGCAGGTGGTGGACCGGACGGTCGCGGCATTCGGCGGCGTGGACATCCTCGTCAACAACGTCGGCGTGGCTGGCGGCGCCGGCCTGCTCGACACGACAGACGCGGAGTGGCAGGCCGCGTTCGACCACACGCTCGTGCCCGCGATCCGCATGTCGCGCCTCGCCGTTCCGCACATGCAGGCGCGCGGCGGCGGCGTCATCGTCATGATCGCGTCGATCTGGGGACGCGAGGCCGGTGGCAGGATGACCTACAACGCGATCAAGGCGGCGGAGATCAGCCTGGCGAAGGCGCTCGCGCAGCAGCTTGCGCCGTCGAACATCCGCGTCAACAGCGTCGCGCCAGGGTCGATCATGTTCGAGGGTGGCTCGTGGTGGCGGCGCCAGCAGGCCGATCCCGCCGGCATTGCCGAGTTCATCCTGCGCGAGCTGCCGTTCGGGCGGATGGGAAAGCCCGAAGAGGTCGGCGATGTGGTCGCCTTCCTGTGCTCCGAGCGCGCGAGCTGGGTCAGCGGCGCGTCCATCGTGGTGGACGGGAACCAGAGCCGCGCCTTCTAGCGTCGGCGCTGACTCGCCAGTCTCGAGCAGCGACTCGAGACGGCGCAGATCCTCCCGGATGTGGATGCCGGGTTCCTCGCCGAACAACCACGCGACCGCGGCGCCGAGCTTGCCGCCTGGCCGGTTGTACTGCAGGTGTACGGTCACGCGCGCACCGTGGGCCGTCGCGTCGTTGTCCACCTCGTTGATGATGCGCGCATCCCGCTCGACCTTCATCCCCGCCGGTCCTTGCGCCACCCAGTGCGACACGCCTCCCTCGCGGACCGAGACCGACTCGAGATGTGTCATGAACTGCGGCAGGTCCTCGAAGTTCCGCCAGGAGCGGTAGACGTCGGCGATGGGTCTGTCGATGCTGCCCCCCCTCCGTATACGCTATGGGCGCATGCAAACGAGCGCGCACTCCCCGGACCCGGGCGCAGCCGAGGGCAACGCCCAGCTGGTTCGGCGCCTGGGCTTCTGGAGCACGATCGGCATCGTCATCGGGGTGACGATCGGCTCAGGCATCTTCCGAACGCCGGCGACGATTGCCACACGCGTGCCGGATCCGATGCTCATGCTCGGCGTGTGGCTGGCGGGCGGGCTGATCTCGCTGTGTGGCGCGCTGTCGGTGGCGGAACTGGCCGGCGCGCTGCCCAGAACGGGCGGGTGGTACGTCTACCTCAAGGAGGCGTGGGGACGGCTGGCAGGGTTCCTGTTCGGCTGGTCGGAGCTCGTGCTGATCCGCGCGTCGGCGGCGGGCGCGATCGCCACAGTGTTCGCCGAGTACCTGCTGCGGTCGATCGGCGTGGATCCGGCGTCGCGGCCCGGCATGACGGACTACATCGCGGCCGTCGCGATCGTCGTCGCGGCGGTGACGAACGTGCTCGGGGTGCAGCTCGGCGCGATCGTCGCGGGCGCGTCGACGGTGGCGAAGTTCGGGGCGCTGGGGTTCCTGGTGATCGCGTCCATGCTGCTCGGCGGCGGCACCGGCGCCTCACCGGCGAACTTCACGACCGGTGGAGCACCGGTCGACGCCGGACTCTTCGGCCTGGCGCTGATCTCCGTGCTGTGGGCCTATGACGGCTTTGCGGACGTCTCGTTTGCCTCCGGCGAGGTCAAGGATCCACAGCGCAACCTCCCGCGCGCGATCATCATCGGCACGCTGGCCATCATCGGCATCTATCTGGCGGCGAACGTCGCCTATCTGTACGTCAACCCGATCGGCGTGGTCGCGGCGTCGCCGCTCATCGCCGCGGACACGATGCAGGCGCTGTTCGGCCCCGTCGGCGTCGCCTTCGTGTCGGTGGTGGTGACGGTATCGACCTTCGGCGCGCTCATCGCCATCATGCTGGCCGCCCCCCGCATCTTCTTCGCGATGGCGGAGGACGGGCTGTTCTTCAAGGCCGTCGCGCGCGTGCACCCGCGCTACCACACGCCCTACGTCGCCATCTCGCTCGCCGCGGTGCTCGGCGTCCTGTTCGTGCTCACGCGCACGTTCGAGCAGCTCGCGGACACCTTCGTCCTGTCGATCTGGCCGTTCTACGGCATTGCGATTGCCGGTCTCTACAAGCTGCGCCGGACGCGCCCGGATCTGCCGCGACCGTACAAGGTGCCGCTCTATCCGGTGCTCCCGGCGGTGTTCGTCGCGGCGGTGATCTACCTCGTGGGCAACGCGCTCATCGCGGACCCGTTGTGGACCGGCGTCACGTTCGCGATCGTGCTGGCCGGTGTGCCCGTCTACATTTCGTTGTTCCGCTCCGCCGCGCGGCAGGTCGCGGCGGTCAGCGGCGATTCCTCCCGGCCTCGATCGTAGGCGTTCCGGCGGCGTTGCCGTTCGGAAATGTGCATTGGCGTGCTCCCGCAGGCAGCCCCATGCAGCTTGCGCGCCTTGAACCTTCGCCGTATGATCTCCTGCCATGTCCTTCGACTTGCGCTCAGGACACCCCGAGCAACGTCGAGGGGTGTTGCCCGCCAGGCGGACAGATCAGGCGCACGACGTGGCGCTCCAGTCCGCGCTGGACCGGCTCACGGGTGGGGTTCCTGAGCGGCCGGATTCCCCGGATGCCTGGGTGACGGCGGTCCGGCGGCTGGCGCCACGCGCGGCCGACTATGCGCCCTTCCCGGATGAGATCGACGAGCGGCTTCGCGCGGTCCTGAAGGCGCGCGGGATCGACCAGCTCTACACGCACCAGGCGGCGGCAATCGCCCATGCCCTCAACCGGCGCGACGTCGTCATCACCACGCCGACCGCATCAGGGAAGACGCTCTGCTACAACGCGCCGGTGTTGAGCGGGATCCTTCGCGACCCGTCCACGCGCGCGCTGTACCTGTTTCCCACGAAAGCACTGGCGCAGGATCAGCTCGCCGAGCTGCACGGCATGGTGGGGGCGACGCAGGCGTCGCCCTTACATCAGGACTGGCCGGAGGTCGGCGTCTTCACGTACGACGGCGACACGCCGCAGGACGCGCGCCGCGCCATTCGCGGCCGCGCGCACATCGTGCTCAGCAACCCGGACATGGTGCACTCGGGCATCCTGCCGCACCATCCGCGCTGGGCGAAGCTGTTCGAGAACCTGCGCTTCGTCGTCATCGACGAGCTGCACGCGTACCGCGGCGTCTTCGGCAGCCACCTGACGAACGTGCTCCGGCGGCTGCGCCGGATCTGCCGGCACTACGGATCCGATCCGACGTTCATCTGCTCGTCGGCCACCATTGCCAACCCGCGCGAGCTCGCGGAGTCGCTGGTCGAGCGCCCGTTCGAGCTCGTCGCCGACAGCGGCGCGCCACGGGGCGAGAAGTTCTTCCTGTTCGTCA
>VFYY01000120.1 GCA_016871375.1 Acidimicrobiia bacterium | reverse complement strand
TGTGACGGTGAACCACTGACCGGAGAGCCGGATGCGGGAGACCCGCCCGTCCGGTTCGGAGGGAGGGGGAAGCGCATTGCTTCTCCCTACCCCTATTCGGCCGGAGCCGTCGTCGTGTCCGTCGTGTCCGTCGTGGTTATGGCGAGTGCTTCACGCGCTGCCACTCGGCCTCCATTTCCTCGAGGCTCGCGTCCTGGAGCGATTGTCCCCTCATGGCAAACGCGCGCTCGACGGCGTCGAAGCGCCGGGTAAACTTCTCGTTCGCCCGCCGCAGCGCCGCCTCGGGCTCGATGCCGAGCTTGCGCGACAGGTTGGCGATGGCGAAGAGCAGGTCGCCCATCTCTTCTTCGGCGCGCGAGAGATCGCCGGTCGCCCCGGATTCGACTTCGCGGCGAACCTCGGCGACCTCTTCCTCGATCTTGTCCAGCACGTCCGCGGGCCGCGCCCAGTCGAAGCCCACGGCGGCGGCGCGCGCGCTGATCTCATACGCGCGCAGCAGCGACGGCAGCGTCTTCGGCACCCCGCTGAGCGTCGTCTTCGGCATCTTCGTGCCGGCCTGTCCCGCCTCCGCGCGCTCGCGCGCCTTCATCGTCTCCCAGCGCTCGATGACCTGTTCGCTGGTGATCGCATCCTCGCCGTCCGCGCGCGCGAAGACGTGCGGGTGGCGGCGCACGAGCTTGTCGCAGATCGCGTCGATGGCGTCGCCGATCGTGAAGGTGCCGGCCTCCTCGTTGATCTGCGCCAGGAAGACCGCTTCGTAGAGGTAGTCGCCCAGCTCCTCGCGCAGGCTTGCGGCTGAGCCGCTCTCGATCGCTTCGAGCACCTCGTAGGTTTCCTCGAGCACGAACGGGCGCAGCGAGGCGAGCGTCTGCTCGCGATCCCACGGGCAGCCGCCCGGCGCGCGCAGCGCGCGCATGATGTCGACGAGGCGATCGAAGCGCGCCCCCGCGGTGTCGGCCATGGCCTATGATAGATGCATGAGCGACGAGGCACAGAACGACGAGCATCAGGGCGGAGAAGCGTCCGGCATCAGTTTCGCCGCCTTCGTGTTGTCGCTCGCGCATACGGCAGCGGTGCACTTCGGCGACATCCCGGACCCCGTCAGCGGAGAGAAGGCCGGGGTGAACCTGCCGGCGGCGCAGCAGATGATCGACATCCTCTCGCTGATGGAGCTGAAGACGCGCGGCAACCTGACCGCCGAAGAGCGGCAGCTGCTGGACCAGCTGCTGTTCGAGCTGCGGATGCGCTTCGTCGAGGCGGCGAAGCAGGGCGGCGGACGTCCCGCCGACTCGCGCATCATCATTCCTTGACCCGCGGGACAGTCACTTTTCTCGGCACCGGTACGTCCACCGGCGTGCCGATGATCGGCTGCACCTGTGGCGTGTGCCGCTCCACGCATCCGCGCGACAAGCGGCTCCGCCCGTCGATCTTCGTGGATGTCCCCGGACACGCGCAGATCCTCGTGGACACGACTCCCGATCTCCGACAGCAGGCGCTGAGGTACGGAATCACCCGTCTCGACGCCGTGCTGTTCACGCACAGCCACGCCGACCACATCCTCGGCCTCGACGACATCCGCCGCTTCAACATGGTGCAGCAGGCGCCGATCCCCTGCTACGCGACACCGCCGGTGTGGGAGAGCATCCGCCAGACGTTTTCGTACGCCTTCGACGGCAGGCCGCGGCTCGGCGGCGGCGTGCCGAAGGTGGAGGCGCACGACATCGACGGTCCGTTCGTCGTGAAGGGCGTGCGGATCCTTCCCGTGCCGCTGTGGCACGGACGCATGCCGATCCTGGGCTTCCGCTTCGGCAGCTTGGCGTACCTCACCGACTGCAACGCGATCCCGGATGAGTCGTGGGCCCTGGTCGACGGCGTGGACACGCTCGTGCTCGACGCGCTCCGCGACAAGCCGCACACCACCCACTTCACTGTCGCCGAGGCGCTCGACGCGGTGCAGCGCATCCGCCCGAGGCGCGCCTTCTTCACGCACATGACCCACGACCTGGGCTACGAGGAGACCAGCGCGCGCCTGCCCGCGGGCGTCGAACTCGCATATGATGGCCTCGTGCTCGACTTCGAGGCCGACGTCTCCTAGCCGGTGTGGAGGTCCTCCATTTTCCAGACGATGTGCGGCCGCCGTGGCTGGTGCATCCGGTGCTGGCCCTCGGCAACTTCGACGGGCTGCACCGCGGCCACCTCAAGATCATCGAGCGCGTGAAGCGCGGCGCCGCCGAGCACGGCGGGACGCCGATGGCGATGACCTTCGACCCGCATCCGCCGCGCGTGGTGCGGCCCGACAAGGCGCCGCCGCTGCTGATGACGAAGGCGCAGCGCCTCGACGCGCTGCACCGGACCGGGATCAACTGCGTCGCCGTCGTGCGCTTCACGCACGAGATGTCGCAGTGGGATCCGGAGACGTTCGTGCGGTCGGTCCTCGTGGACTGGCTGCGCGTCTCCGAGGTGTGGGTCGGCGCCAATTTCCTGTTCGGGCACGGACGGAGCGGCAACTTCACGTCGTTGCGCACGCTGGGGCAGCGCTACGGGTTCCGCGCGGACAAGATCGACCCGGTCCGCTACAAGGAATTCGTGGTGAGCAGCACGCGCATCCGGCGGCTCGTCACCGAGGGACGCATGGACGAAGCGGCGGCACTGCTCGGGCACCAGTACTATCTGGACGGAGAGGTGGTGGAAGGCCGGCGCCGCGGACGCGAGCTCGGGTTTCCCACCGCGAATCTGCGGACGGCGAACGAGCTCGTCCCGCCGCACGGCGTCTATGCCACCACGCTGACCGTCGATGGCATCATCCACCCCGCGATGACCAACATCGGCGTGAACCCGACCTTCGGCGACGCCCACGCGCCCACCATCGAGACGCACGTGCTCGGCTTCAGCGGCGACCTCTACGCGCGCCAGGTGCGCCTCGGGTTCGTCCTGCGCCTGCGCGACGAGCGGCGGTTCGACGACGTGGATGCGCTGAGGGCGCAGATCGAGGCCGACCAGCGCCGCGCCGAGCGGCTCTTCTCACGGTTGTCGGTATAAATGGGGTCGGGAGTCATTTTTAGAGGACACTTCAATGACTGGAGGATCAGTGTCCTCTGAAAATGACTCCCGACCCCATTACGATTTTGTCGTTACGATTCCCGCCGCGGCCAACTACGCCGCCATGATCCGCGACGTCGTGGCGCACGGCGCCCGCCAGGCCGGCTCCGGAGACGAGGCCGCGCTGGCGTTCGGGTGCCGCGCCGAGGACGCCGTCCGCGACCGGCTGGGCAGCGCGGGCGCCCAGCCGCTCCACGTCACCGTTCGCCTGGACCAGGGGCCCCTCCAGGTGCTCATCACCGGCAGCGGCGCCGCGCTCACGCTGACCCTCGGGACCTAGGATCTCCGTGCTGCGCCTCTACAACACGCTGACCAGGCGCGAAGAGGAGTTCGCGCCGCTCCGCGACAACACCGTGCGCATGTACGCGTGCGGACCGACCGTCTACGCCCGCGCCCACATCGGCAACTTCCGCACGTTCGTCTGCGTGGACGTGCTGCGCCGCACGCTGAAGTACGTGTGCGGCTACCTCGTGCGCGAGGTGGTGAACTACACGGACGTGGACGACAAGACGATCGCCGGCGCGCAGCAGGCCGGAAAGCCCCTGCGCGAGTACACCGAACACTGGATCGGCGCGTTCCGCGCCGACGCCGGGCAGCTCGGGCTCGAGCTGCCGGAGGAGACGCCGCGCGCCACCGACGACCTCAACCTGCGCGCGATGAGCGACATGATCCTCACGCTCGAGCGGAACGGCCACACCTACCGGCGCGACGGGTCGGTCTATTTCAAGATTTCCACGCTGCCGGAGTACGGGAAGCTGGCGCGCCTCGACCACGAGGGGATGCGCGACGGCGCGCGCGTGGACGTGGACGAATACTCGAAGGACGACCCGCGCGACTTCGTGCTGTGGAAGGCGTCCAAGCCGGGCGAGCCGTCGTGGGACTTCGGCGCGGGCCCCGGCCGCCCCGGCTGGCACATCGAGTGCTCGGCGATGGCGCTGCGCCTCCTCGGCGAGGCGCCGATCGACCTGCACGCCGGTGGCATCGACCTGATCTTCCCGCACCACGAGAACGAGATCGCGCAGAGCGAAGGCGCCACGAAGCGGGAGTTCGCGCGCTTCTGGCTCCACGTCGAGCATCTCTTCGTCGAGAACGAAAAGATGTCGAAGTCGCTCGGCAACGTGTACACGCTGGCCGAAATCGCTGCACGCGGGCACCGGGCGTCGGCGCTGCGCTACCTGCTGCTGTCGTCGCACTACCGCAAGCAGCTCAACTTCACCTGGACGGGGATGGATCAGGCGGAGGAGGCGCTGCGCCGGATTGTCGACTTCCTGGCCCGTCTCGAGACCGTCACGGCGGCCGGTGAGCACCCGGCCGTGCGGCAGGCAGTGGACCGGGCGCGGGCCGATTTTCGCGCGGCTTTACAGAGTGACCTCAATACGGCGGCCGCGCTGGCCGCCATCTTCGATCTGGTCCGGGATGTGAATGCAGCCATAGACGCCCGGCAGATCGCCGCGCCCGACGCCATGGCGGTGCGGGCGGCGATCGACGAGTTCGACCAGGTGCTCGGCGTCGTGAGCCTGCGTCAGGCCGAGGACGCGCAGCCGCCGGTGCCGGTGGAGGAGATCGAGCGGATGATCGAGGAGCGCAAGGCGGCGCGCCGGCGCCGCGACTTCGCGGCGGCCGACGCCATCCGGACGAGCCTCGCCGACCGCGGCATCCTTCTGGAGGACAACCCGGGCGGGACGCGCTGGAAAAGAAAATGAGCGCCTTGAAGATGACCGGGGCGCTCCCGAAGGGGCCGCAGATCCGGACCAGCCTGCCTGGTCCGAAAGCGAAGGCCATCATCGAGCGCGACCGCGCGGTGGTGTCGCCGTCCTACACGCGCGACTATCCGCTCGTGATCGCGCGCGGCGAGGGCGCGATGGTCGAGGACGTGGACGGCAACCTGTTCCTCGACTGCACCGCCGGCATCGCGGTCACCGCCACCGGACACTGCCATCCTGAAGTCGTGCAGGCGATCGTCGATCAGTCGCACCGCTTCCTGCACATGTCGGGCACCGACTTCTATTACGAGCCGCAGGTGCGCCTCGGCGAGGAGCTCTCGGCCATCGCGCCGATGAAGGGGCCGCACCGGTCGTTCTTCGGCAACTCCGGGACCGAGGCGGTGGAGGCGGCGCTGAAGCTGGCGAAGTACCACACGCGCCGCCACAACGTGATCGCGTTCTTCGGCGCGTTCCACGGGCGCTCCATGGGAGCGCTCGCCGCCACGGCCAGCAAGGTCACGCAGCGCAAACGGTTCTTCCCGATGGTGCCCGGCACGTTCCACGCGCCGTATCCCGACGTCTACCGCGCGGCGCCCGGCACGTCGCCGGATGCGGTGGCCGACGCGTCGATCCGCTTCATCGAGGAGCAGCTCTTCGTCTCGCTCGTGCCGCCGGACGACGTCGCCGCCATCATCGTCGAGCCGATTCAGGGCGAGGGCGGCTACATCGTCCCGCCCGACGCGTTCCTGCAGCGGCTGCGGGAGATCACCGCGAAACACGGGATGCTGCTCGTCGTGGACGAAGTGCAGTCCGGGATGGGCCGCACGGGGAAGATGTTCGCGATCGAGCACAGCAGCGTCGAGCCGGATGTCGTCACGATCGCCAAGGGGATCGCATCCGGGCTGCCGCTCGGCGTCGCCACCGCGAAGTCCGAGCTGATGACGTGGCCCGCCGGATCGCACGCCAGCACGTTCGGCGGCAACCCCGTGGCGTGCGCGGCGGCGCTCACCACGATCCGGCTGCTGCGCGACGGCATCGTGAAGAACGCCGCCAGCGTCGGCGCGCACATGATGGAAGGCGCGCGGTCGCTGATGGCGAAGCACCGCGTCGTCGGCGACGTGCGCGGCCGCGGGCTGATGATCGGCATCGAGCTCGTGCGCGACCGGCAGACGAAGGAGCGCGCCACCACCGAGCGCGACGCGCTCGTGCAGGAGTGCTTCAGGCGCGGCCTGCTCGTCCTCGGCGCCGGCCGCAACGCCATCCGCCTCTCCCCGCCGCTGGTGCTGACGACGCAGCAGGCGGACACGGCCATCGAGATCCTCGATCAGGCCCTCACCGCGGTGGGCCAGTAAGGCGGGTAGGGCGGGTAAGGCGGGTAAGGCGGGTAAGGCGTGTGGGGAGCTCTTACTCGCCCGGCCAGCGTCACTCGCCCTACCCGCCTGAACGGCGCGGCGTTTGCTCTTACGGGCCGCGCTATGAAGCGTGATCCCCGCCAATCTCTCGGAAACATGGGCGAAGACCTCGCCTGCGCCGAACTTCAGCGCCGCGGGTACGCAATTCTTGCCAGGCGCTACCGGACCCGGCACGGCGAAATCGACATCGTGGCGCGCGACGGCGGGACGATCGTTTTCGTCGAGGTGAAGGCGCGCGCCGGCGGCGAATTCGGCGGCGCGGCCGCCGCCGTGACCGGCTGGAAGCAGCAGCGCATCGTCCGCATGGCCACCGACTACCTGGCGCGCCGGCGGCTGCTCGAGGCCGCCTGCCGCTTCGACGTCGTGTCCGTGGATCTGCTTGGCGCGGCGCCCCGGATTGAGGTGTACTGTGGGGCGTTCACGGCTTCATGAGCGAACTGAGAAAAGATCCCGTCACCGGCCGCTGGGTGATCATCTCCACCGAGCGGCGCAAGCGGCCCACCGACTTCCTCCTGGAATCCGTTCAGCCGGCCCCCGATCCCAACTGTCCCTTCGACGAGGGGCACGAGCACATGACGCCGCGCGAGATCCTCGCGCTCGGGCGGAACGGCAGCGGGCCGGACAGCCCCGGCTGGTCGCTGCGCGTGATCCCGAACCAGTTTCCCGTGCTGCGGGTCGAGGGCACGCTGGACCGCCAGGGTGAGGGGCTGTTCGACAAGATGAACGGCATCGGCGCCCATGAGGTCATCATCGAGTCGCCGCGCCACGAGGACACGCTCGCCACGCTCGACGAGCGCGCGGTCGAGCAGGTGCTGTGGGCGTTTCGCGAGCGCGTGCAGGACCTGAAGCGCGACCAGCGCTTCCGCTACATCATCATCTTCAAGAACCACGGCGCGGCCGCGGGCGCGTCGCTCGCCCACTCGTGCTCGCAGATCATCGCGCTGCCGATCGTCCCGCGCGAAGTGCGCGACGAGGTGGACGGCGCGCACACCCACTACAGGACGAAGGAGCGCTGCGTCTTCTGCGACATTCTCAAGCAGGAGTCCGAGGACGGCCGGCGGCTCATCGCGGAGAACGCGGACGTGGCGGCCGTCGCGCCCTACGCGCCGCGGTTCCCGTTCGAGACGTGGCTGCTGCCGAAGCGGCACCAGTCGCTCTTCGAGGACGCGCCGCGCCACGAGTACGCCTCGCTCGCGCGCCTCCTCGGCGACATCCTGCGCCGCATGAACAAGGCGCTGCGCATGCCGCCGTACAACCTGCTGATCCACAGCGCGCCCGTCGTCGAGCCGGCGGGAGAGTATTACCACTGGCACGTGGAGATCATTCCCAAGCTGACGAAGGTCGCCGGCTTCGAGTGGGCGACCGGCTTCTACCTGAACCCGACATCGCCGGAAGAAGCCGCGCAGGTCCTGCGCGACGCGCGAGTGTAGGGGCCGACCTTCCAACCTGCGAGTGTAGGGGCCGACCTTCTGACCTGCGAGTGTAGGGGCCGACCTTCTGACCTGCGAGTGTAGGGGCCGACTTCAGGTCGGCCCTGGGGCCAAACCTCCTTCAGCCGTCCTTGATTGGCCCGGATCCCGTGTGGTACGATCTCGAGGTTCGGCGCGAGCGGGAATAACTCAGTGGTAGAGTGCGACCTTGCCAAGGTCGAAGTCGCGGGTTCGAATCCCGTTTCCCGCTCCATCCTTCGCTCACGCTGCATCCGGAGCGTGAGCTACGGACGGCAAGCCAGGCGAAAGACGTACGCTTCAATGACGCACACCGGCTCTCGCGCGCGCTGTTGTCGCCCCTGCGCATAGACGCGGGCCGGACACTTTCCTCAGCACAGAGTTCCGACCGGCGCCGTCGCCAAGTGGTAAGGCAGAGGTCTGCAAAACCTCCATCTCCGGTTCAAATCCGGACGGCGCCTCCATCCTTCAACTCCCGCGCGGCATCCGTAGCGTGAGCTACGGATGGCAAGCCATGCGAACGATGGTAGAGTCCTCCGCATCCAGCCCGACGATCAGGAGGACCGCTGTGACCAAGACGAAGGCGTCCGCCATTCTTGCCGGCCTGTGCGGCATTGCCGCGTATGCCGCCGCCTCTATCGGCCACGCGCAGGTCGTCACCGGCCAGGCCGTTGACGGCAACGGCGCGCCGCAGTACCGCGTGGATCCGTTCTGGCCGAAGCCGCTCCCGAACCGCTGGAGCATGCAGCAGGTCGTCGGCATCCATGTGGACCACACGGAGCACATCTGGTTCCTGAACCGCGGGCGAGCGGCGCTGCCGATCGAGCTGGCCGGCGAAGGCGGCCCGGGGGCGGCGCTCTGTTGCGTGCGCGGCCCCGAGGTGATCGAGCTCGATCAGGACGGCACGGTCGTGAACGCGTGGGGCGGTCCGGGATATCACCCCCTGTGGCCGGTGATGCTGCAGACGGTGATTGCGGATACGAAAGGGTTCGTCTGGATCGCCGGCGAGGCCGCGCAGGACAGCATCCTGAAGTTCACGCGCGACGGCAAGTTCGTCTGGGATTTCGGCCGCCGGCCGCCGAAACAGGGTGGCGCGGCCGACGAACGCACGAACGAGACCCCGGAAAACAACCAGGCGCTCGACGCCTTCGTGAACAAGGGCCGCTTCCAGCTCGACGAGGTCGCCAACGAGCTGTACATCATCGACCAGAAGCGCGTGACCGTGTTCGACGCGTCCACGGGCGCCTTCAAGCGCGGCTGGGGCGGGCACGGGATGCCGCTGAAGGAGATCCCCAACACCCCGATCGCCGGCTACAAGTGGGCGGGCGCTCCGCCTCCCGAGGAGAGGAATTTCGTCCCCGCGCTCCACTTCATCGAGATCTCGAAGGACCGGCGCGTCTACGTCGGCGAGCGCGGGCAGAACCGCATCCAGGTCTTCACCACGGAAGGGAAGTGGCTGCAGGACATCCACGTGTCGGCCAGCTCGCCCGCGCAGCGAGGTGAGTGCGGCGGCCTGAACGCCGGCGGCGCGACCGCCCCGGTGAGTCTCGGCACGTTCTACAGGTCCATCTGCGGCACCATGTACAAGATGGTGATCTCCAAGGACCCCCAGCAGAAGTATCTCTTCGTGGCCGACGCGCACAACGACGTCGTGTGGACCGTCGAGCGCGCGAGCGGCAAAACGCTCGGCTACTTCGGTGGTAACGGCCGACTCGCCGGCCAGCTGCACTTCCCGAACGCGATCGGCGCCGACATGCGCGGCAACGTCTACGTCGGCGAAGTGGACAACGGAAAGCGGATCCAGAAGTTCGCGCCGGTGCTCGCCGGCGCGCGCTAGGCTGGCGCGGTTTCGACTTCTTCGTGGTGTCCGGCTTTAGCCGGACCACACACGGCGGTGCCGATCAACGTGGTCCGGCTAAAGCCGGACACTACGACGTTTCAGAAACCGCTCTAGGGCACGCGGACGCCTCTCACCGACGAAATGTCGCGGTGCTCGAAGCCGCAGATGTAATCCTCGATCCGGACATCCGGCCGCAGCGTGTACACGAAGCGCGCCTGCCAGTCGTGTGAGTAGTACTCGGGATCGTGAATGGTCACCACGTTCTCGATCTCGGTCGGGCCGATACGGCGAATCCGCTCCGTGGTCTCGAGCCTGTCCGTGTGCGGCGCGCCGGTGGCGTCGAGAAACGTCTCGTCCTTGAAGCCGCGCGTCTGCACGACCAGCGTGTCGCCCTCGAACCGGCCCACCGAATGCCCGTTGTGGAACGGCTCGACCATGAGCTGTTCGTAGGAGGGCAGCGGCGTGTCCATCGCGACCCGCCGGATCATGTGATTCATCTCGTAGACGATGAGCACCTGGCCGGGCGGCGCCTGGATGATCTCGAAGGGGTAGGGCGTGGCCAGCGATCGCGGGATGCCGTCGGGCGTGCAGTACTTCCGGGCCCGGTCCACGATCGAGCCGTCCGCGAGCCCGCCCATGTTCCGGGCATACTGCGCCCTGCCCGCCTCGGTGAGGGGCAGCTCACCTCCGCCGGCCACCTGAATCTTCGCGTGATATTCGGTCGCCCAGTAGACGCCTGAGAGATCCCGGGGATCGGCGGGAGCATCCGCCGCCGCGCACGCGGCGCTCAGGTAGACTACCGGCACGATGCACCGCAGAGCCTTCAACATGCCTGGCCTCGTGGGTGTTGCGCTGGCGATGTTCGCGACGCCCGTGTCGACGCATCATTCATTTGCGATGTTCGACATGCAGAAGACGGTGACCCTCAAGGGCACGGTCAAGGAATTCCAGTGGATCTCCCCGCACGCGTGGATCGTGATGACGACGCCTGTTCCCGGCGGTGAGTCCAAACAGTGGGCGGTCGAGCTGTCATCGCCGAGAACGCTGGCGCGCACCGGCTTCACGCCGAAGACGCTCAGGCCGGGCATGAACATCTCCGTGGACATGCACCCGCTCAAGGACGGCAGCCCCGGCGGCACCGGCGTCGGCCTGACGCTCACCCTTCCCGACGGGAGGGTGATGAAGCTCGAATAAGCGCCGGGGCTCAGAAGTCAGGCGTGTCGTCCTGGGGCATCGGCACCAGGTCCTTGGCGTGGCTCAGGCCCCAGTTGAAGATGTCCGTGCCGCGCCCCGCGCTCTCGGCGCAGATGGCTTCCTCGATCGGTCCCGCCTCCGACCTGGCGTAGTGCTGCCGTGCCGTCCACGGCATGGTGAACGCGCCCGGATCGTCCACCGTCACCGTCACGTCCATCGTCATGCCGTCGGCGCCGAGGCGATACCGCTCGGTCACGTGAAGCCGGCCGGTGTGCGGCGTCCGGTAGTTGTCGAGGAAGCTGAGCGGATGCTCGAGGATGCCGATCGTGTCCACCACGAGCGTGTCGCCGTTCTCGTAGTGGCCGACCGATTCCCCGTTCCAGGACGGCTTCGGGTTCGCGGAATGCGGCACGTTCAGGTACACGTGCCGGAACTGGTTGTCGCCGCGGTAGGCCAGCAGCACGAACGTCGGCTGCTGCACGAAGAACACCATCGGCGGCGTCACGCGGCGAAAGACGTTCCACGCCACGGGCCCCGGCGGATAGCAGCGCTCGCGCGCCACGAACGGGATCTTCCCGGCCAGCACCTCCTTGTTGTCGCGCTCCATCTGTGCGCGGACCCAGGGCTGCAGAATCGGGTTGCTCACATCGGCGATGCGATAGGTCGGCTGGTCGGACGCGTCGTTCGGCACGTACGGGTACTCCGGACTCGACATGATCGGGCCGGGCCCGCCGTCTTCCGGCGGCAGCCAGTTGTCGCCGTCCAGACGGTCCGGATACCAGGAGACGCGATCGGTCGGCGCGAAGTTCGGGATCCGCCCGGCAGGCTGCTGCGCAGCGCAACCGGCGGCAAGGATGACGAGTCCGGCGCAGAGCGCACGCGCGCGCGTCAAAGCAATCATCGGGTCGGCGCGAATCTAACACACCCTTTCGCGGCTTGACGCGCCGCCCGTGCGGGTGCACTATGCGCCAGCCGCATCGCAGGAGGCCTCCATGCGCCGTACCGCAGTCGCGATCGCAGCGCTCCTCTTCGCCGTCACGGGCACGTCCTCCGCTCAGGGGTTCAGCGAGTACGTCAGCCGCGCGGACTCGTTCGCCGTCAGCTTTCCTGGCGAACCGGCCGTGCGCGACATCCCGTGAGTCTCGGAAGGCGGTGTGACGCTCCCCGGGCGCGTTTACAGCGTCGAGAACGCGCGCGGGCGCTTCTCCATGACCGTCGCCGATTACAAGGACGCGGAGAAGCTGCACACGGAACGGTCCACGCTGTGCCAGAAGAAGGGCGGCGAGGGTGACGCCTGCATGAACTCCTGGCGCGGTGACGTGGCGGGCGCCATGGGCTGGGGCACCTGGCAGTTCCTGCGGCGGAACTCCAGGGTCACCTTCTACGGCTTGTACATCGCCGATCTCGTCCCCGGACACTGGGTGCAGCTGCTCAACGCCGACGAGTCACGCACGTTCGGGGCGGTGCACATGCACGGCACGCGGCTGTACATCCTCGAGGCGACCGTGCCCAAAGGGGCGCCCGCGCCCGGCCTGTTCCAGCAGTCGCTGATGTTCCTCGACGAGCAGGGCAACATCATTCGCTACCGGAACTATTACTCGCCGTACCACTCGGACGAATGGAAGTTCCCGGCGGCGCCGCCGCCGCGCGCGCGGTAACCCTGCTGCGGAAGGAGAGAGCCATGCCGTTCAGGTTCGTTGCTCTTGCGCTGGTCCTCGCCGCGTCGTCCGTGCTCCCCGCCGTGGCGCACCACTCCCACACCAACTACGACGTCGCGACGTGGACGACGATGGAGGGGACCGTCGTCGAGGTGCACCGCCTGGTGCCCCACTCGTGGCTCTACATGCAGGTCAAGGACGCGAAAGGGGAGACCGTCACCTGGGCGCTCGAGGCCACCGGCCCCGGCGGGCTCGTGAAAGTTGGGGTCAAGGTCAACGACCTGCAGGCAGGCGATGCCGTCAAGGTCCGGTGTCACCTGCTCAAGGACGGCTCGCCCGGGTGCCTGCTCGGGTTCGTCACGCCGATGCACGGCGACGTCGCGCGTGGTCACGGCGTGGAGAGGGATTGGGACGGAGGCGGAGGCGCGGGGTTCCCGGCGACCGGCCG
>VFYY01000119.1 GCA_016871375.1 Acidimicrobiia bacterium | reverse complement strand
GCGGGACCGCGGCCGCGCCCGGCCGGATTGGTGATACCCGGCGCGGCCCCGCGGCCGGCAGGCACGCCGACCTGCACGGTAGGCGGCGGCGCGCCCTGCTGCTGTGGCTGCGGCTGTTGCTGCTGCGCCAGCAGCGCGGGCGCCACGAGAGGCACGACGAGCGTCAGGAGCAATGCGCGGGATCGCATTCGGCGTTCTCCGAGTCCGGCTGAAGCCGGACACTACGTACTAGTTGTTGTCGTACTAGTTGTTGTCGTTCGCGCTGGATGCGGCGTCGAGCGTCTCGCCCGGGCGCCCGCCGGTCGACGTCATCGTGACGCGCCCCGCGTTCATCCGCTTGCTGCCGTCGCGCGCGAGCGAGCCCTGGATGGTGATCTCCTCGCCGAGCTTCAGCGTGTCGCGCCGCCAGCCGCGCCGCTGCAGGCCGTGCGGCGGGCCCATCTCGGCGCCCCAGTTCGTCACCTTGCCGGCCTCGTCCTTCACGTTGACGTAGATCCACACGTGCGGATTCACCCAGTCGACCTTGGTGACGTTCCCCTTCAGCGTGATCGGCTTCGTCGCGTCGAACTCCGCCGCGAACGAATGGTGCGCGTAGGTCGCCGCGCCCGCCAGCAGGAAGGCGGCCGCGACCAGGACGCCGACAAATCGTGCTCTCATCGTCTCCTCCGTGTCTCCCTGCCGACTGCCGGCTGCCCGCTGCCGACTCGTTACGGCCTGTTGTCCTGGCATAGATGCCTGGGCATTGCTTCGTCCGCCACCCAGCGCAGCGTGCTCGAGCTCTTCCACGGCCGGGTATACGCGCCGGCATCCTCGACGGTCACCTCATACCGCATCGTGTCGAAGTCCGTCCGCGTGAAACGCTCGACCAGCCTCAGCTGCTCGGTGTGCGGCAGTCCGCCGTTGGTGAACCAGAAATCCTCGTTGAACCCGCGGGTGTCGACGACGAAGGCCTCGCCCTCCCATCGTGCCACGGATCGGCCGTAATAGAGCGGATTATCGTCGTCGCCGCCGACCTGCCCCTGGTGGCTGCGCCCGTCGGTGTAGATGATGCGGAAATTGTTGTTTCCGCTGCCAATCAGCACGAAGACGCGCTGCCGCTCGCGGTCCTCGACGAACTGCACCCCGTAGGGAAGCTGGAACTGGCGGGGTCCGCCGGGCGGCTTGCAGTGCAGGAACTGCGGGTCGTCCCGGAGCGACCGCTGCTGGCGCTCGGTGTAGCGCTGAAGCGCCCACGCCTGCATCGGCGCCACCTTCGGCGCGTCGGCGACGTTGCGCAGCAACCCGTACGTCGTCATGGGGATGTCGGCGTCGTTCTCGACGAGGACCGTGCGGCTCGGGGAGGCCCAGTAGCCTTCCGCGCCGCCCGGCACCGAGCCGAGGCGCGGCTGCTTGTCGGGCCAGCGCGGGGCGGGTCGCGGCGTGAGCGGCGCCGGCGGCACGCGCGCCTCGACGTTCAGGATGCGGCGTCCGGTCGCGACGATGACGACGGTGTTGCCCCAGACCTGGCGGCTCCCGTCGCGCGCGGCGATGCCGTCCACGCGGATGTTGTCGCCGGCACGGACGCTGTCGCGGTTCCAGCCGCTGTACTGCAGGTCGATCGGGCTCTCGAGCTCGACCGCCCAGTTCGCGAACTGGCCCTTCGCGTCGCGCACGTTGACGAAGACGTGGGCGTGCGGGTTACGCCAGTCAACGAGCGTCACGACGCCGGTGAGCGACGTCGGCTTCGTGTTGTCGAACTTCGCGAGGATCTCGTGGTGCGCGGTGAGCGGCGCCGCCAGCAGGAGCGCCGCGATCGCGGTGGCGAACGCCCGGGAGATGCGGGTGCTCATCTCTACTGCCGGCTCGCCTTGAAGTCGCCGTTGCCGCGCTGGCTCTTCCACGTGCCGACGATGCCGCGGTTCGGGACGTGCAGGTTCTCGATCCTGCCGTCGAAGACGTAGGTCACCGCCTGTCCCTTGGCGTCCTTCGCGTCGGCCTCGAAATGCACGACCCAGCCCTGCGGGTTGAGCGTCGCGTTCCGGATGGCGATGTTGTCGGTGCCGGGGTTGATCATCCCGGTAATCGCCTTCCCGTCCCAGTCGAGGACGAGGACGACATCCGGGTTGTGGACCGTGTTGCCCGCCATCGTACCGAGCCATGACCCCTTGAGCGGGTGGCCTTCCTGCGCCGCCACCGGCGCGGCCGCGAGCGAACCGATCAGAACCGTGAGCACCATCAACGACCGCATCTGTTCTCCCCCAGGGCGCGGATTATATACGGCAGGGGCACGGCGGCGCCGTGCCCCTACGTGGCACACGGCGTCGGGTTCCAGCCGGCCGCGTCCGGCAACTGCTTGAAATCCGACGTGGTGATGTAGGTGCGCGTGAAATACGTCGGGTCATCGACCTTCGTGGTGATCGTCATCCACTTCACGCCGTTCGGCAGCGTGTTGACGTCGTAGTGCTCGGTGACGGTGGCACGCTCGCTGTACGGCGCGCCGTTCCTGCGCACGTAGCCGGCGCGCAGGTTCGTCGTCACCACCCGGAGGCTGCCGCCGGTGCGGCCGGCCGGCCCGTACTCCCACCGCGCGACGGACAGGCCCTGCCAGCTCGGCTCGCCCGCCTTCGCCAAGGCTACGGCGGGCAAGCCCTGCCCGGCGAAGTGGAAGATGCGCGTCTGCGTGCCGGCGTCCGTCTGGATGCGCAGGGTGTTGGCGTCCTGCCAGGTGATGTTGAGCCGCGTGGGCATGCGCATGATCGCGGCGGCGCCGTAGGTGCGGCACTGCTCGCCGGCGGCCTCGTCGCGCGCCGGGTCCCACGCGTTGCCGACCTTGCGGCCCTCGGGGTTGAGCGGCAGCGCGTCGAAGACACCCTTGCGCGGCGTGACCATCCGGTACTTCCAGTCCTCGGTGATAACCGACACCCAGTACCCGGTCAGGTCGATCGCCGCGGCCTCGCGCGCGGCAGGCGGAGGTCCACCGGCTCGCTGCGCGCTCGCTGCCGCGCAGGTCAGCAGGCAAAGGGCAACGGTCAGGAACCTAGTCAACGACCTGCCCGCGACCTCCCCAGGTGAACCCGTCCGACGGCCGCGTGAGCCTCACCATGAGCGCGCGATACTCGCCCGTCACACGCGAGGGGCGCCCGAGGATGACCACCTCGTCGCCGACCTTGAGCGTGTCGCGGTTCACGCCGTCGTTGGCGAGCTGCGCCGTTCCGCCCCATTCCACCGCCCAGCGCTGCATGGCGCCGCTCTGGTCGGGCGCCTGCACGTGCACGAACGAGTGCGGGTTGCGGTAGACGAACTGCACCAGCTTCCCTTCGAGCGTGATCTGCTCCGCCACGTTGTAGGTGGCGGCGTACGAATGGTGCGCGTAGGCGGCGGTCGCCGCAACCAGCGCTGCCAGGGCGATGACGAGGAAAACGACTCTGCGCATCGACTTCTCTCCTGCACGGCGGGCCGTAAAGGCCCGCCTTATGACAGCGTGCGGTACACCGCCTCGACGAACGCGTCGGCCGGACCGTAGCGCCCGTCGAAATCCGCCGTGGGCCGCGCCGCCTTGACCTGCTCGAGCGTCATGCCGCGGCGCTTCAGGTCGCGGACGCGGTCCCGGACGATCGTCACCATGTTTCGGTAGGACGCCGCGTCGGCCGTGTCCATCAGCCGCCCGCGCCCGGGCACGATCCACGTGCCGCCCTGCGACCGGTACTCGGACACCGCGAGATCGAGGATCTGGTTGATGCCGGCGATGACGCCGTTGATCGTGCCGCCCGCGGCGACGTCGATGACCGGGTAGCTGACCGTCGACATCAGGTGGCCCGCCGCGATGACTTCCGAGCGGCGGAAGTAGACGAGGCTGTCGCCGTCGCTGTGCGCGGCGGGCGCGTGGTAGACGATCACCGCCTCGCCGTTGAAGAAGGCGGGCAGCTTGAAGAACGCGTCGAAGTAGGTGTCGGTCGGCTGCGCGGTGACCGGCGCCGGCCTGTCGCCGGCGGCCATCCGGTTGAGCACGTTCTCGTGCGCGACGATCGCCGCGTTCCGGCCGACGCTCGTCACCGCGGCGCCGAATGCCTGCGTGCGCGGGAAGAAGCCGGCGCCCGCGATCTTCTCGTTGCCGCCGACGTGCTCGGGCGCCGCGCTGGTGCTGACGATGTAGCGCACCGGCTTGGGCGGCGCCGGCGAGCTGATGATGGCGTTGATGTACGGGCTCGAGAAGCCCCACGCCACCGGGCAGTTCGCGCCGAAGCACGTGTTGGTGGTCGGCGGCGTCACCGTCGCATTGGCGAGCTGGTTGATGGCGGTGAGGACCTTGTCGGCCATCTGCGCCGACCCGGTGTTCACGAGCAGCAGCCCCTCGGGGCCGACGGAGACGGCGATGTTGGTGCCGTCGGCGACGAGCATGTAGACGTTGCCCTGCACGGGCAGGACGTGCACCTGGCCGTCGCGCGGGCTCATCGCGGCCACCGCCTTGTCGGCCACGACGCTGCCGCGCGTCGAGGGCACGCGCAGCGCGTCCACGCGCGCGGCGCCGTTCAAGGTCGTGCGGTACTCCGGATAGATCGTCTTCACGCCGCCGAGCGCCGCCTCCGGCGGGAACCAGTTCTCGTCCTTCAGCCACTCCGCGCGCGCGGTGTTCTGTCCGGGCAGGAAGTGCGGGACGTGATGGCGGTCGGTGCCGCCGTTCTCCGCGAACGCCGACGAGCTGCAGACCTCGTGGTTGACGCTGGCGAGCGGGTCGTACGTGTACGTCGTCGAGTGGATGTACGGCTCGTCGAGGTAGATCGGGTCGTCGATGACCGTGACGATCGTCAGCGTGTCGTCATGCCGCGTGAGGAACTCCGTCATCGCGTACAGGTCGCTCGTCTGCGGCCCGCCGCGCTTGAGGAAGCCGTCCTTCAGGTGCGTGGTCGTGATCGCGAGCGTGTTGCCGATCCACTCGCCCGTGGAGAAGCCGGTCCACGTGTGCGGCGCCCAGGCGGGCGGATGCGGGCGGCCGTCCATGAAGACGGGACGGTCGAGCGAGCGCATGAACTGGAAGTGATAGGCGCGGATGTCGCGCGTGAGCGGATCCTGCTCCTTGAGGATCCTCGCGCCCCCGAGGCCACGCCACTGGTGCGGCGCCGAGTGGGGGCGACATTGGAACTCGGGTGTGCCCCAGATCGACTCGGCGGTGGTATCCGACCGCAGGAGACCGGCGGCGTTGAACGGCACGCCCGTGTAGTCGCCGAGCGGCGGCTGCGCGGTCGTGTCGTCCTCGCTGTTGTCCAGCCGCCACTCGCCGGCGATGTCCGGCGGGTTGGCCGGCCGGGCCGGGCCCTGTGCGGAGACGAGGACGCCGGCCAGCATCGCGAGCGCGAGGCCGGCCGGCAGGTACTGCTGCTTCATGCGGATCCTAGAAGTCGATCGTCGCGTTCAGCCTCACGTAGCGCGCCGGCACGATGGTGGCCGGTGTCAGCCACGAGCCGCCGGGCACGAACCCCATGTTGTAGGTGTTGATCGCGTCGGTGTTCATCAGGTTGTAGACGTCCACCGCGAACTGGGAACGGACCCCCGCGAGACGCAGGATCTTCCCGATGCGCAGGTCGATGTTGTTGCGCCGGTCGCCATACAGCGTGCCCGGCGGGATGAGGTTCACGGTCACGTTCCCCGACGACAGGTTGCGGCCGAGCGACGGCGCCGCCACCGCGTTGGTGACGACGTAGTCGGCGCGCAGCACCTCGCCGGGGTCGCTGCGCCACGTGATGCTCGCCTGCACGTCGATCTTCGGCACGGTGTAGGTGGCCAGGCCGCGGAACGACGTGAGCAGCGGCTCGACGTTGCGGCAATAGGGACTCTGCAGGCCGCCGTTGAACGTCGCGGCGGCCAGCGAGGTGACGCGCGCCGTCTGCTGCGTGACCGTCTGCGGCCACGAGTAGGTCTCCGGCAGGTTCGCGCGCACGGCGCAGTTGTCCTGCAGCCGCCGGCCGGTGCTGGTGCCGCCCTGCACCGTGAGGCCGTTCCTCAGCCGCGCGTTGATGCCGACGTCGAAGCCGCGCCAGTTCTCGATCTGCTCGCCGAAGTTGCTCGAGAGCTGCGCCAGCTGCTCCTCCTGGCCGACCTTGTTCGGGTTCAGGTTGTAGAGCCCGCTCAGCGTGCCGCCGCCGCCGCCCGGCAGCCGCGGGTCGCGCGGGATCGGGATGCTGAACGGCGTGTAGTCGGCCGCCGTCGTCAGCCGGTTGTCGGCCGTGTAGAAGTTGCCGAAGACGCGGTGGAAGTAGCCGACCGTGAGCCCGACGCGCGTCATCAGCTCCTGCTGCAGCGCGACGCCGATCTCCCAGTTGTAGCCGCGCTTGCCGAAGCCGTCGATGAAGTCCGGATCGAAGAAGCGCGTGAACACCTCGCTGCCGAAGTTCTGGTTGTCCATGCGCCCGCACTCGCCGTTGGCGCCCGGATCGGTGAGGACGCAGTCGGGCACGAAGTTGCGGTTGGCGTCGTTCCACGTCCGCGTCGTCGAGAGCGCGGTCCGGATGAGCGGGTTCATGTCCAGGTCGCTGTTCGACGCGGTCAGCGCCATCATGTACTTGCCGACGTTGACCTTCACCGCCGTCTTGCCGGTGCCGAAGAGGTCGTAGGCGGCGCTCATGCGCGGCGTGACGTCCTTCCAGTTCACGCCCTCGGTGGAGCCGGCCTCGTAGAAGATCCGCCGCGGCATCAGCGCGTAGCCGGGGCCGCCGACGCCGGCGTCGGGATAACTCGAGGTGATCGCGTCGTAGCGCAGGCCGCCCTGCAGCGTGAGGCGGCCGCTCGTCCACGTGTCCTGCGCGTAGAACGCCGTGGGCGTGAGCTGCCGGACGAACTTCACTTCGCCCGGGAAGACCGCCGTCTGCGTCAGCTGGTTCGGCACGCCGTTGTTGAAGCGGAACTGAAAGAACGGCGTCATGTTGTGGTAGCCCTGGAACGGCGCGCTGTACCCCCCGTAATACCCGAACTTCATGTTGTGCGCGCCGGGCACGTAGGAGACCGAGGCGCGTACCTGCGCGTGCGTGCCGATCTGGTGCCGCTGGTACCCGCCGCCGAGCGGCGCGTCCAGCCGGTAGACGAGGCCCGGGATCGGCCCGCCCTGCTCCAGCACCGAGATCATCCCGTCCACGTGCGTGCCGTCGCGGCGCGGCGCGAAGTTGGCGTAGCGCGACAGATAGTTGCCCCAGCCCGCCTCGAACAGCAGCGTGTTCGTGTACGGCGACGACCAGGTCACCTGCTGGATGTGGCCCGGCGTGTAGAGGCGGACCCCTTCGGCCTCGGGCGTCCGGTTGAACTGCCCGCCGCCCTTGAAGTTGCCCACGTCGTACTGCTCGGAGTGGTTGACGTTGAGCTTGTTGCGCGGCGTGATCTGCCACGAGATGCGGCCCACCGCCATGCGGGTCTTGCCGTCGCGGAACGCCGGGCGGCTCGTGTCGAAGTCCACCGTCCAGGCGTTCGGGTTGCCGGCGTTGCGGTTGAAGAACATGCCCGGCACCGTGTTCTCGGAATAGACCTCGCGGTAGGTGGCGTAGAACCACAGCCGATCGCGGAGGATGGGCCCGCCGCCCATCGGGTTGATCTCGCGCACCTTGATCAGCTCCGACGGCGAGCGCAGGCCCGCGTCGCGCAGGCGCTGCGTGTAATTGCTGCCCTGCATGGCGCCGCTCGCGCCCGACATCACGAAGGTGCCGCTGAACGTGTTGCCGCCGTCGCGCGGGATGATGTTGAGCACCACGCCGCCCGTCTCCGCCTCGCCGAGCCCGCCCGACAACGTCAGCACGACTTCCTGCGCGCCGGCCACGTTGGCGACGGCGGCGTTGGAGTTGGCGCCCGCCCACCCCATGTTGATGCCGTCGGTCATCGTCCGCGAATCGGACGCGCGCGCGCCGTGGATGTTGCCCGCCATGCCGCCGCTGCCGGCCGTGATGCCGCCGGAGTCGCCGTTGCCGCTCATGCCGGGGATGACCGCCTGGATGCCGTTGGCATTGCGCGAGGACGGGATCGCGGTCATGACGTCGCGATCGATGACGTTCTGGACGCGCGCGCTCTGCACGTCCACGATCGGCGTCTCGCCGGTGACGGTGATGGTCTCTTCGAGCGTGCCGACGCGCAGGTCGGCGTTGACGGTGGCGACGAACGAGCCGCTGAGCTCGATGCCGTCGCGCCGCACGGTGCTGAAGCCCGGCAGCGAGAACGTCACTGAATAGGTCCCCGGCCGCAGCTCGAGGACTCGATACTGGCCGGTGTCGTCGGTGACGACCGACCGCACCTTCTCAATCAGCACCGGGCTGGCGGCCTCGACCGTCACGCCTGGGAGCACGAGCCCCGACGCGTCACGAACCACGCCGGTGATCGCGGCCTGCGCGAACGCAGCCGCGGGAAGGAGGACTACCCAGAGAAACGCCGCCGCCGACCTGCGGGCGAGAGTACCCATCGTGTCTTCTCCTCCTCACTTGAGGGTTGCCACTGAACCGAAATATCAGTGCGCACGAAGGAACCGGGCATGTATCCGCGGGATGGCTCTCTACAAGCGCGGCACAGTATACATACTCGGTCCCCCCGCCCGGTAGGGTGAGAAGCAGACGGCTGTCTTTGATATCAGTCGTTGATATCAGGAATCACGGGTATCGATCGAGGATATGAAGGCGGGCTACAACGGGCGGCACGGTATACACACGTCAACGGAGGGCTTGACATGTAAGATCTGGACGCGTAGATCAGTCGTGGCGGAGCGGACCGCCTCGTCGTTGATATTTCAGGGGGCCCTGTGACCACGAGAGTCCTCGTTCCGGGTTGCGCGGCGGCCATATGGGTTTCCCTCGTCGCGGCGCAGGCCGGCCTGGTCGGCCAGTCCGCGCCGGCGGCCCCACCCGCCCAACCCGCCTCACTCGCCCAGACGAACCGTGCAGTTCTGGACAAATACTGCGTGACCTGCCACAACGCGCGCCTGAAGACGGCGGGCCTGGAGCTGGACCAGCTCGACCTCACGAAGCTGGCCGCACACAGCGAAGAAGCGGAGAAGGTCGTGCGCAAGCTGCGCGCGGGCATGATGCCGCCGCCCGGCGTCCCCCGTCCGGACGCCGCGACCATGACCTCGCTGATCGGGTGGATGGAAAGCGAGCTCGACCGCGGCGCCGGCACCTACCTGCCGCCGCCCGGACTCCACCGGTTGAACCGGACCGAGTACACCAACGCGATCCGCGATCTGCTGGCGCTCGAGATCGACGCGAGCAGGTTCCTGCCGCCCGACGACTCGACGCGCGGCTTCGACAACATCGCGGCCGCGCTCAACATGTCGCCCGCGCTGATGGAGGCCTACCTCTCAGCCGCCGGCAAGATCAGCCGGCTCGCCGTCGGCACCGCGCTCGCGCCGACGCAGGCCGTCTTCGAGGTGCCGCCCGACACCGCCCAGAACCATCACCTCGAGGGGCTGCCCTTCGGCACGCGCGGCGGCATCCTCATCAAGTACCAGTTCCCCGCCGACGGCGAGTACACGTTCCGCGTCAAGGGCGTGACCGGCTACTTCACGCGCGTGCTCGGCCAGATCGCCGGCGAGCAGCTCGAGGTCACCGTGGACGGCGAGCGCGTGCACCTCTTCGACTGGGACAAGGACGTGAAGGAGACGACCGGCGTCGGCGTCGCCACGCCCCCGGTCGCCATCTCCGCGGGGCTGCACACGATCGGCGTCGCGTTCCTCGCCACCAACGACGTGCCCGGCACCGAGCTCAACAAGCCGTTCGAGCGCACGATGAACACGCCGGGCGAAATCTCCGGCTTCCTGTTCTATCCGCACGTCGGCCAGGTGACGATCGAAGGCCCGTTCCGCGCGGCGGGCGCGAAGGACACGGCGAGCCGCGCGCGTATCTTCGTCTGCCGTCCCGCCGCGGGCGCGGGTGCCGCGGAGGAAGCCGCCTGCGCGCGCCGCATCGTCTCGACGCTGGCCAGGCGCGCGTTCCGCCGCCCGCCCACGCGCCCCGACGAGAACCTCCTGCTCGACTTCTACCGTGCCGGCCGCCGCGAGAACGGATCCTTCGACGACGGGATCGAGGCGGCGCTGCAGCGGGTCCTGGCGGATCCCGAGTTCCTGTATCGCGGCGAGGGTGAGCCGGCGCGTGTCGCGCCCGGCACGCCGTACCGCGTCAACGACCTCGCGCTCGCCTCGCGCCTCTCGTTCTTCCTGTGGAGCAGCATCCCCGACGACGAGCTGGTCGAGATCGCCGCGGCCGGCAGGCTGCGCGACCCGGCCGTGCTCGAGCAGCAGGTGCGGCGGATGCTCAGGGATCCGCGCTCCGACGCGCTCGTGACCAACTTCACGGGCCAGTGGCTGAGCGTGCGGTCGCTCGCCACCAGCGAGCCGGTGGCGAACCTGTTCCCCGACTTCGACGACAACCTGCGCGCCGCCTTCCGCCGCGAGATCGAGCTCTTCTTCGCCAGCGTCGTGCAGGAAGACCGCAGCATCGTGGACCTCCTCGACGCCGACTACACGTACGTCAACGAGCGGCTGGCCAAGCACTACGGCATCAGGAACGTCTACGGCCCGCGCTTCCGCCGCGTGGCGCTCGACCGCGACCACGACATGCGCCGCGGCCTGCTCGGCAAGGGCGCGCTGCTGACCGTGACGTCGCAGGCGACGCGCACCTCGCCGGTCATTCGCGGCAAGTGGTTCATGCAGACGTTCCTCGGCGTGAGCCCGCCGGACCCGCCGCCGAACGTGCCGGCGATCCAGGCGAAGCCGCAGGATGCCGCCGCCAACGTGAAGACGCCGACGATGCGGCAGATCCTGGAGACGCACAAGATCAATCCGGGCTGCGCGACGTGCCACCGCACGTTCGAGCCGATGGGGTTCGCGCTCGAGAACTTCGACGCGGTGGGCGCGTGGCGGACGCTCGACGAGGGGCAGCCGATCGACGCGACCGGCGTGATGGTGGACGGGACGAAGCTCGACGGGCTCGCCAGCCTGCGCGGCGTGCTGCTCAGGTACCAGGATCAGTTCGCGCACGTCGTCGCCGAAAAGCTCCTGACCTACGGTCTCGGCCGCGGCGTCGAGGCGCAGGACATGCCGCTCGTGCGCGCGATCGTGCGCGACGCGAAGGCGAACCGGTACCAGTTCTCGTCGCTCGTGCTGGCCATCGTGAAGAGCCAGGCGTTTCAGATGAACATGAAGACGTAAATCCCAAATCCCAAACCCCAAATCCCAAGTCCCAAGAAGAACAGTTTGGGTGTTGGGATCTGGGATTTGGTTTCTTGAGAGAAACGATGATCATCACGAAAAGACACATCCCCCGGCGGACGGTGCTCCGCGGCGCCGGCGCCGCGCTGGCGCTG
Organism: Acidimicrobiia bacterium; assembly: GCA_016871375.1. Taxonomy (GTDB): domain Bacteria; phylum Acidobacteriota; class Vicinamibacteria; order Vicinamibacterales; family UBA2999; genus VFYY01. Next base: position 1,698 of record VFYY01000119.1, on the reverse strand, counting down.
CCGCTGCTCGAGTCGATGGTGCCCGCGGCCACCGCGCTGGCGCAGACGGCCGCGGCGCCGAAGCCGCGCTTCGTCGGCCTGTTCGTGCCGCACGGCATGGCCCCCGGCTACTGGGTGCCGGAGAAGACCGGGAGCGACTTCACGTTCCCCTACTGCTTCACGCCGCTCGAGCCGCACCGCGAGCACACGACGATCCTGAGCGGGCTGCACTCGCGCTCGGCGGAGCCGCCGCCCGGCGTGACCGGCGCCGACCACTGGGTCGCCGCCGCGTTCCTCTGCGCCAACAAGCCGAAGAAGACCGCCGGCGCCGACGTCTTCGCGGGCACGACGATCGACCAGATCATCGCGCAGAAGATCGGGCAGGAGACGCTGATGCCCTCGATGCAGCTCGCCGTCGAGGACCCCGGCGCCAACTCCAGCAACTGCGGCGAGGGTTACAGCTGCATCTACACGAACACGATCTCGTGGTCGTCGCCCACGCAGCCGCTGCCGATGGAGCTCAACCCGCAGGTGGTGTTCGAGCGCATGTTCGGCGACGGCAGCACGCCCGAGGAGCGGACGGAGCGCCGCCTCCGCGACCGCAGCATCCTGGATTCACTGCGCGGCAGCCTGCAGCGGCTGCGGCGTGACACCTCCCCGGCCGACCGCGAGCGGCTCGACAAGTTCGCCACCGACATCCGCGAGATCGAGCGGCGGCTGCACATCGCGATGCAGGCGTCCACCGTCGCGCCGCAGGATCTCGAGGTGCCGGTCGGGGTGCCGCAGTCCTTCGACGAGCACATCACGCTGCAGTTCGACCTGCTGGCGCTGGCGTTCGAGGCCGACATCACGCGCGTCGGCACGCTGCTCTTCGCGCGCGACCTGACCGGCCGCACGTATCCGGCGAGCGAGGCGCCCGGCCTCGGCTTCCACGGCGGCTCGCATCACGGCGAGGACCCGCGGCGCATCGCCGACTTCGCGAAGATCAACGTCTACCACGTGAAGATGCTGGCGCACCTCGTCGATCGCCTGTCGAAGACGAAGGAGGGCGACGGCACGCTGCTGGATCGCTCGCTCATCGTCTACGGCAGCAACATGGGCAACCCGAACCAGCACCTGCACTACGACGTCCCGCACGTCGTCATCGGCGGCGCCAACGGAAAGATGAAGAAGGGCGGGCGTCACCTGGCGTATCCGACGCGCGAGGTGCCGACCGGCAACCTGCTGTTGAGCGTGCTCGACAAGTTCGACATCCACCTGGACAGCATCGGCGACAGCACCGGGCGGTTGAGAGACCTGTGACAACTCCCAACGCCCAACTGCCAACTCCCAAGGCGATCGCTGCCGTCGTCGCGATCGTCCTGTCCGTTGTGGTCGGGACGCGCGCACAGACGTCGCCGAGCGCCCTGGCCGACGCGGCGCAGAGAGGTGACGTCGCCGCCGTGCGCGCGCTCATTGCACAGGGCGCCAACGTCAACGCGCCGCAGCGCGACGGCGCGACCGCGCTGCACTGGGCGGCTTACAGGGGCGACCGCGAGCTGGCGGACGCGCTCATTGCCGCGGGGGCGAACCCGCGCGCGGCCAACCGCCTCGGCGCCACGCCGCTGTGGCTGGCCAGCGTGAACGGCGACGCCAGCATGATTGCGACGCTCGTCACCGCGGGCGCGGATGCCAACGAGAAGCTGCCGCTCGGCCGCACGCCGCTGATGGTGGCCGCCC
>VFYY01000118.1 GCA_016871375.1 Acidimicrobiia bacterium | reverse complement strand
GGCACAGGTCGATGCGCTGGTCGTAGATGGGCGCGAGCGCGCGCGTCAGGAAGTCGAGCGGCACCAGCCACGTGCGGCCGGACCGTACCGCGGGCGCGGGCAGCGCGACCACGCGTCCGCCAACCGAGGCCATCGGTTGATCGGTGGAGGCGACGATCGTGCGGCCGCGGAAGCTGACGGTGATGCCGCCGGCGAGCGTGTCCTCGCGCACCGTGACCTGGAAGACCGAGGCCACCGTGTCGAGCGCGATCAGTTCCTGGCCGCCGAGGACGACGGTCGGGACGGCGCGACGGCCGTCTTTCGAGATGAGCGTGAGCGGCGTGGCGGGCGGCGTCCCCTGCGCCTGCGGCACCGGGGCGAGCAGGAGCGTGATCGCGGTGATGAGAAGGGCGGCTGTTCCCCGCACGCTCCCCATGATCGCACGCTCCTGCCCGTCGCCTTACTGTTCGCCTTCGTCCGGCCCGCCGAGATCGTCGTCCCCGCCGAGGTCGTCCACGCCCATGTCGACCGTGCCCGTCTCGTCGTCACCGCCGGCCGCCATCAGATCGTCTTCGCCGAGCGTGAACTCGTCGCGTGCCGGGCCCACGTCCATCGCCGGCGACTCGTCGCGCAGCGGCACGCTCGCCGCCGCGGCGGCGCCGCTGCCGCGCGGCCGGCTGACGGCCGATGGCGTACGTGCGCTGGTCTTCTTCGCGGCGCCTTTGCGCGCGGCGCCCTTGCGCGCGGTGCTCTTGCGCGCGCTGCTCTTCCGGCCGCCGGTCTTCTTCGCGGCGCCCTTGCGGGCCGCGCCTGTGCGCGCAACCCTCTTCTTCCTGCCCTTGCTCGCGCGCGCGACCTTCTTCTTCGCGGCCTTCCGCGCGCCGCCCTTGCGCGCGCCCGCTCGCTTGCGCGCGCCCCCCGCCTTGCCGCTCCGTCGTGCCATGCGCCTCCTTCGCGAGCGTCGCTCGCCCGGTCGCCGTAAGTTCTAGCCTGTAATGGCCCGCCCGTAAAGCAATTCCGCTATGATTGGCGCCTTCCCGACAGATGAGCCGCAAACGCGTGGACAAACCGCTCGAGCGGGTGCCCGGCCGCCCTGTGCATCGCCCGCCGCCGCCGCAGCGGTTCGGCTATCCGCCGCCCGCGCGGGCGCCGCTGCGGCCCGTCGTGCGCCGGAAACCCTGATCCCCTACAATCTCCGGGAGGAGGACGTCCCGTGCATCGCAGACTGCCGACCCTCATCGCGGGGATGCTGCTGGCAGGAGTCCCCGCGGCCGCTCATCACTCGTTCTCGGCCTATTACTTCGAAGAACAGTCCGTCACGATTACCGGCGCGGTGCAGGAGTTCGTCTACCGCAGCCCGCACGCCATCGTCATGGTGAACGCCCCGGATGCCGACGGTCGGACGCGCACCTACGCCGCCGAGTTCGCGAGCCCCAACCGGCTGGCGCGGGAGGGTATCACCAAGGACACGCTGAAGCCCGGCGATCAGGTGGTCGTGACCGGCAGCCCGGGGCGAACGGCGTCCGAGTACAAGATTCACCTCAAGAGCATCCAGCGGCCATCGGACGGCTGGTCGTGGGGCGGGGGCCGGCGTCGCCGATAGCGGACGGCGGTCTCGGCCCGCCGTATTTCCGGCCCGATTGCGCGCGAAAGGCGTGGTGCGCTCTTTGCGCTTCCCCCGCCGCGTCGTGTCACCCTGACACCGCGAGGAGACGCACCATGAGGCACCTGTGCCTGGTCATCCTTCTGGTCCTGGCGGGGACCGCCGGCGCCGCCGCCCAGTCTGCGGCGCCACCCGTCGTGCAGCGGCCGACCCCTGACTTCCTGTTCGGCGAACCGAAGGGCTCGCTCGGTATCCGCGGCAGCTGGCTGTTCGCGCGCGCCGGCAGCGACGTCTTCGATTTCGTGCAACAGCACCTGACCATCGACAAGGGCGCGTTCAACACCCCGGCGATCGGGACGGACCTGGCCGTTGCCATCAACCCGCGGCTGGACGTCGTCGTTGGCTTCGACTACAGCCAGGCGTCGGTGGCCTCCGAGTACCGGGCGTTCGTGGACAACAACCGCCAGCCGATCGAGCAGACCACGCGGCTCCGCGAGGCGAACCTCGGCGGCACGCTGCGGGTGGCGCTGGTGCCGCGCGGGACGGGGATCAGCCGTCTCGCGTGGATTCCCGCGCGCGTGACGCCGTATGTGGGCGCCGGCGGCGGCGCGCTCTGGTACGAGTTCACGCAGCAGGGCGACTTCATCGACGTGCTCTCCGCCAACCGCGCCGTCTTCACCGACAACTTCAGGTCCACGGGATGGACGCCCAGCGCGCATGCGCTCGGTGGCGTCGGCGTCCGCATCCAGCGGCGGACGTACGTGACGGTCGAGGGCCGCTACCTGTGGGCGGCCGCGCCGCTGCAGCGGCAGTTCGAGGACTTCGACCCGATCGACCTCGCCGGGTTCCGGCTGTCGGCGGGCGTCAACGTGCTCTTCTAGCGAGGCCCCATGAGACTCACAGTTGCGATCGCGCTGCTCTGTGGATGCATCGCCGCCGGCGCCGAGGCGCGGCAGGCGGATACCCGGTGGTCGCCGTGGCTCGGCTGCTGGCAGTTGAGCGGCGACAGCGTGCGCGTGTGCGTGGAGCCGGTCGAGGGCACGTCCGGCGTCCGGCTCACGACGACGGTGGAGACGACCAGCGAGCCGGTGCTCGCGCAGACGCTCGTGGCCGACGGCACGAGGCAGCCCGTTGCCGAAGGGCAGTGCAGCGGGTGGCAGCAGGCCGACTGGTCCGCCACGGGCGAGCGGCTGTTCGCGCGCGCCGAGCTGACGTGCAAGGACGGCAGCACGCGGAGAGTCACCGGCCTCTCGACGATCGTGGCCGACGCCTGGATCGACATCCAGGGGATCGACATTGCCGGGCGCGAGAACATCCGCGTGCGGCGGTACCGCCGCGCGGCCGCGCAGGCGCCCTCCGCGCGCGCGACGGGTGTCGCCCCGCGCCTGGGCGCGGGGCCGCTCGCGATTGCGGACGTCAAGGAGGCGAGCGCCAGGGTGTCGCCGCGTGTGCTCGAGGCGGCGATCGTCGAAACGGGCACCGGGTTCGACTTGAGCAGCGAGGCGCTGCGCGATCTCGATCGCGCCGGCGTCGCCGACATCGTGATCGACACGATGGTGGCCGTGTCGTACCCGCGCGAGTTCGTCGTCGATCGTCCATCCGCGCCGCTCGGGCTCATGTCGGACCTGGACCCGTGGTTCGGTGCGTGGGCGTTCCCGTACTACCCGAGCGTGTTCTACGACCGCTACGGGTACTCGCCGTTCCTGTATTCACCGTTCGGCTACGGCTACTGGGCGTCGTACTACCCGTACGGCTACACCTTCCTGCCGGGCGGCAGCCTGGTGCCGGCGACGATCGCGCTGGACCCGTCCGACCGGAGCGGCGGCGACGGCCGCGCCGTCAACGGCCTCGGCTACACACGCATCCGCACGCGGGGCGAAGTGGCGGCGGAGCAGGCGGCGAGCCAGCGCAGGACGGACTCGGGCAACGGCGTCAGCGGCGCGTCGTCGGCGAGCAGCGGCGCGTCCTCGTCGTCGGGATCGTCGGGCGGCGTGTCCTCGTCGGGGTTCTCCAGCGGCTCGTCGAGCTCCGACACGGGGCGCACGGCGGTGCCTCGCTAGAACGGTTTCTGAAACGTCGTAGTGTCCGGCTTTAGCCGGACCAAGTTGATCGGCACCGCCGTGTGTGGTCCGGCTAGAGCCGGACACTACGAAGAAGTCGAAACCGCGCTAGACATTCATGTCGCTCGTCCTGTTGATTCAAACAGGAATGTCGGAGTAACGCTGCGCGCCGTCCGGCGCGTAGCGAAAACATTCAGCGAATCGACGGGAGACGCCGGCGCACGGATCTGGCTCGGCTGTTGTTCTACTGCGAGCGTATGGGCACGACCGTCCGCGTGGAGCCTACATCTTCGTAGGCTGCGCCGGGCGCCGGTGGCAGTCTTGGGGGGGCGGCTTCCTGCCTACCGCAGCCCCATCGACTTCTTGTAGTCCGCCCAATCCCGTTTGAGAGCCAGGAATTCCTCCACCGTGCGGCAGCGCAGGAAGGGATTGGTCTGCCGCTCGAGACCGATCGTCGAGCTGGGCCGCGCGCCGTAGTCGTGTCCCGGCCACACGGTCGCCTCGTCAGGAACGGCCGCGAGCACCTTCTGCAGGCTGTTCCACTCGGTGCGCGCGTCCTCGTCCGAGCGCGTGCCGCCAACCTTGCCGACAAACAGCAGGTCGCCGGTGATGAGCAGCCGCCAGGTTGGCTCGAACAGCACGATATGGTCCGCGCAGTGCCCGGGCACGTGCAGCACCTGCAGGCGGATCGCGCCGGCGCGCAGCTCCGCGCCGTCCGCGAGCGGCACGTCCGGCCGGAGCGAGGGGTGCGCGGCCAGCGGCGCGCGCGTCAGCTCCGCCGCGCGCTCGTTCCCGTTCACGTGATCCGGGTGGCTGTGGGTGTTGACGATGTGGGTGACCGTGAGGCCCTGGTCGCGGGCGCGGTCCACGAACTGGTCGGGCGAGTAGGACGGGTCCACGAGGACCGCCTGACGGGCGTCCCGGTCGCCGAGGAGGTAGCCGAAGTTGCGGTCGCCGCCCGACCGGATCTGCTCGAACACCAGCTGCATGGGGAGAGTGTAGCCGCACGCTGCGCGTGCGGCCGCGGCTCAAGTTTCATCCTCCGGTGCCGATTGCAGGATCGTGGCGAACGTCTCGACCCGTGTCCGTCCGCTGGCGCTGCTGCCGGCGGTGCTGTCCCTGGCCGCCGGGTGCGCCGGCGGCGGGAGTGCGCCCACCGCGCCCTCCGCGGCCAACCCGACGTACCAGCTGGCGGGGACCGTCCGCGACGCGAGCGCCCTCATCCCGCTGGCCGGCGTGACGGTGTCCGCCGCCGACGGCGTGAACGCGGGGAAGTCCACGGTCAGCGGCGCCGACGGCCGGTATGCGCTCTCGGGCCTGCTGACCGATTCCTTCACGCTGCGGACGCAGAGCACCGGGTACGAAGACCACCTGCAGGACGTGCGCGTCACGCAGCACACGAACGTGGACATCCGCCTGATCCCGAAGCGCTCGGTGAACAGCGGGTGGACGCACGGGCAGCTCTATTTCACCGCCGGGGGCTCGCGCGCCGGCAACCGGCTCAGCAACCCCGTCGTCACGCAGAACGGCTCGAGCGTGAGCGGCCAGGCGAACACCGCTGAAGGCGGAAGCGTGACGTTCACCGGCCGCCTCGAGGGCGCGCGGTTCATCGGATCGATTCGCGCGGAAGTGGCGTTCGGGTCGCCGCTGAAGCGCTGCCGCGGCTACGCGCCGATCGTCGAAGGCCGCATGACCGGCGACGCCATCCAGCTTGCCGCCGACACCATGGGGCTGGAGAACTGCGCGGGCGTCCTGGCGGCAACCGCGGTCGAGCTCAGCATCCAGCCCTGATCCCGTACAATAGGGAAGCGTTCTGATTCGACCAACCGGGGGCGAATTTGGCTTCGACGGGGGTACAGAATCGCGGGATGCATGCCGAGCACCATTAACTCGTTAATCTGATGGAACATCCGTTAACTGCGGATTCTCAGTACGCGCTCGCTGCTTAATTAAGCAGTGACGTCTGCCCTGACCTCGCCTGGTGGTTGGGGGCCAGACGCCATTAAACAGGCTGGCGGCCACGTGGCGGCTCGGCGCGTGGCCGTGAGATGAACCGGGTCTGGTGTCCGGCGGTTTTTCGCCGCTTCCTCACGCCGGGCACGAGATTTCAGAAGCGGACACGCATGTAGAGTCCCACGACGACGTGCTTTCGGACGCGGGTTCGACTCCCGCCGCCTCCACCATTCGACTCGCCTTTCATCTCGCCTTCGGCGAGCCGAAAGGCTCGCTCATGGCGAGCCATGTTCAGGGAGAATGCCCTGAGCGAGGGAGCGAAGCGACCGAGTCGAAGGGCCATCCAGAGACAGCTTGATCGGACTTTGACGACGATGGCATCGTCGTCTGAGCGTGTGGTTCGCCTACATCCTTCGCTGCGTCGATGATTCGCTGTACATCGGCGAAACGAATGACGTCGAGCGGCGACTCCTCAAACACAACGAGGGCAGCGCATCCGCGTTCACCGCGAAACGACGGCCAGTTGTCCTCGCCTACTCAGAACGATTCCCTTCACGCGACGATGCCCTCAAACGCGAGCGACAGCTGAAAGGCTGGACGCGGGCGAAAAAGGAGGCGCTTATCGCAGGTGATCCTGAACGGCTACGGCGCCTCTAAGACAAGGTCGGCATGAGCGATTCGTTCGCGCTGTGCGTGGAAGATGGGGGAATGGAGGACCTCGAGGTCCGAAAGGTCTATCAGCGTCTGCCTGATCGCGAGGCTGGCCGAGAGGGCTACGTTCGGGTCATCGATGAATCTGGTGAGGATTACATCTACCCTTCCGGCCTGAGTTCCTTGATCCCTGATTTCCCGCCGCCTCCAACATTTCTCCACGACCAGAGTAACGGTCGTAGTGTCCGGCTTCAGCCGGACCTTCAAGCAACCGAATCGCCGCGTCGAGCGCTGCCGGACTCACGTGCATGTAGCGCTGCGTCGTCTCGAGGTCCTGGAGTCCGGCGAGCAGAACGTGCGACGGAGGATGTGGACGCCCGGCTTCACCTCGCGCGCCTGGCGAGCGGGGCACCGTCCACGAAACACTCCACGGCATGAGTGTTCTCGTCGACACGTCCGTGTGGATTCGGTTTCCTGTCGAATCGCGCCGTTGATCAAGACGTACACAGGCTCCGTTGGCCGCCGACACTTGCGATTACAAGCCGAACGACAGGAGCGATCAGCCTGCTGTCCGCGATTGCGACGCGATCTCGGCGAATCGGCACAGCACGCGATCGATCTAGGGGGGAGCCGCCTCCCGCGCGGTGAGCGCGATGAAACGGCTGCAACACGACGATAGGAGAGACCGCTAGGAAACTTACTCCGACCAATCGAAGGCAGCACAGGTCCCGGACTGGCAGCCTGCTCCTCCGGAACCCAAACACCATCACCCCTGTCCAGGCGTTTTCGACGGCCCGTGCGCCCCCGGAGAGATCTGCGCGTCCGGACTGCCTCGCGCCGGTGGCGCGGCTACCGCGGATGCTCATGCTACAACTGGTTCTTCACCAGCATCGCGGCGACTGCTTCGCGCGCTCGACTGGGGCTCAGGCGAAGGCCGGATGCCAACCGTTCGAGAAACCTCTTCTCGCGCGCGTCAATCCCGCCCTCGGCAAGCAACAGGTCTGCGACGATCGTGTACGCCGGCAGTCGCAGCGTCGTTGGAATGCGCTTTGTGGCCGCGACGATCACCGAAGCGGCGTCCTCGCCCTCGAGCTTGGTCTTCGCCCTGTCCACGAGGCGACCAAGCGCCTCACCTGACTTGTGTCGAAATCGGCGTGTCGACCAGATCAGGTGATGGGCGCGAGCCAACTCCTGGCGCGACACATGACCGTTGGCGTTCATTGCCGCGATGAAGAGGGCTATCAGGGCACCGTCGATCTCGATGCGCCGCAACCGACTGGAGGCTGCTGCTCGTTTCACCACACCACATGATTGATCAAGCCACCGCCCTATACCACGCCCCGCTGCGGACGCTGTGGCACTGACGTGCCAGCTGTGGGGCGTCCGAATGTGGTGCGCGCGCTCGCATGCGCCGGCATCGCGTTTCGTCTCCACGTCGTCACCCGGGATTCTTCCCCGCACCAGCGAACTTTCACGCAGGACCCGCTATGCGATCGCCTGTCGGCACGCGTATCGGCATCAGGTGCCGCGCGTATTCGGCACGTCCATTGCTCGAATGTCTCGAGAAGCTGCTGGTCACCGCGGACATGGAGCGAGGCACCTTATGATCGCGTTCACACACATCCTCTGCCCGATCGATCTCAGCGACACGTCCAGTCGCGCCATGGCGCATGCCGCCGCGCTGGCTCGTTGGTACGGCGCGCGACTGACGGTCCTGCACGTCGTGCCGACTTTCGACCCGGTGCAGGTCAGGTCGGGCGATCTCGCGGGGCCCGTTCGCATTGTGTATCCGGCGCCGCGTGAAGACGTGCTCGCTGAAGTCATGCGCGTGGCGATCGAGCAGGCCGGTGTTGCCCCCGACGCCACGTTCGCCGCGGAGTCTGGAGATCCGGTCACCACGATCATCGACCAGGCGCTCGCGATGTCTGCCGATCTCATCGTCATGGGCACGCATGGCCATCGTGGCTTCAAACGCTTCCTCCTCGGATCGGTGACCGAACATGTCCTGCGGGAGGCCCCGTGTCCGGTGTTGACTGTTCCGCCACACGCCCGTGGCACGACGGCCGGCGCGGTGACATTCAAGAACATCCTGTGCCCGGTCGATTTTTCGCCGGCGGCGCTGCAGGCCCTGGGGTTCGCGTTGGATCTCGCGAGGCAGGCCGACGGCTCCGTCACCGTGCTCCATGCCATCGAGTGGCTGGCCGAGGAGGAACCGCGCGCGCATGCGCACTTCCAGGTCGGAGAGTACCGACGTCTGCTCGTCGAAGACGCGCAGGACCAGTTGCGCGCACTCGTGGCCGAGGAATCCCCGGACTGGTGCGAGGTCATCCCCCGTGTCGTTGCCGGGCGCGCGTATCGGACCATTCTGGAGGTTGCTGAGTCTGGGCCGGCGGATCTGATCGTCATGGGTTCGCAGGGACGCGGCGGCGTGCGCCTGGCCCTCCTTGGGTCGACGACCCAGCAGGTCGTCCGCGGGGCGGCCTGCCCGGTTCTGACCGTGCGCGGCGCCACCGAGGTCGTACAGCCGTGAAGTTCAGTGTCCTCGTGCTGGCGTACGACGACACGATCGTCGTCGAACAGGCGGCGGCACTCGATCCGGCCGTCGTGCGGGCAGCCGACACGATCATCGTCACGCTCGCCACCGACCCGCGGGAGGTGCGGACGCTGGCTGCGGCGAGCGGCGGCGCCCTCGCCGATCCGACGTGGGCGTCAACGCTCGGCCAGCTCGATTTGGGGGAAGCGGCACTGCTTCTGGCGCGCGTGGTGCGTGAACGCTACGACTTCCCGGACGTTCGTTCGCGTGACAACCCCTGGTGCCTGTTCCGCGCACAGAAGTCCGCCTGACCGATCATGAGTCGCTGGCGTCGTTGACGGGTTTTGACGGCAGGAGCGTGACGAGCACCTTATCGATGCGCCGGCCGTCCATGTCGACCACCTCGAACAACAGGTTCCGGCTCTCGACGCGGTCGCCGGCCGCCGGGACTCGCCCGAGCCGCGTCATGACCAGGCCCGCGACGGTGTGGTAGGACCGCGACGCTCCAGCCTCCGGCTCCTCTACTCCGATGCCAGCATAGAAGTCGCCGATGGACAGGGCCCCGTCAACCAGCCACGACGCGGGCGTTCGCTCCACCAGCGTCGGCTCCTCGTGAGGAGTCGTCGCGCCGCCCGGCGGCGCGACGAGGAATTCGAGCAGATTGTTGAGCGTCACCAGTCCATCGACGCCGCCATGCTCGTCGATGACGAGGGCAAGGTGTGTTCCGGTGCGCTGGAATTGTTCGACCACGTCGAGTGCCGGAGACCGTTCAGGCACGAACACGGGTTGACGGATCAGCGTCCGCACGTCGACCGACGCTCGGGGATCGGCATCGTGTTCGGCGACCCAGATGTCACGCACCGTCACGATGCCGAGAACGCGATCGAGACTGCCGTCACAGACGGGAAACCGCGAATACGGATGCCGACGGACCACATCCAGATGTGCGTCCAGCGCCTCGTTGGCATCGAGCCAGACAATGTCCCGGCGCGGGGTCATGAGCCCGGCCACCGGCTCATCGTCCAAGCGGAACGTCCGCTCGACGATGTGCCGTTCGAACGGATCGAAGACGCCGGCAGCCGTGCCGGCCGCCAGCATCGCTGAGACATCTGCCCGCGTCACGGAGGATTCGCCGCCCTGCGGAAGTCGGAATACCTTGATCACGAGGTCCGAGGTGTATTCCAGCGCCGCGACGGCCGGTGCCGCGATTCGCGACAATCGGCGCATGGGTCGCGCGACCAGTGCGGCGAACCGCTCCGGATTGCTCAGCGCGATACGTTTGGGAACCAGTTCTCCGATGATGACCGACAGGTACGAGATGACCACGACGACAAGCGCTACCGCCAGCGCTTCGCTGTACCCCGAGAGTGCCGGATACGCGGCAAGTACCACCGCGAGTTCCTCGGCGATCGTCGCCCCACCGTATGCGCCGGACAGAATTCCAATCAACGTAATGCCGACCTGAACGGTCGACAGGAACTTCGTGGGTGACCGCGACAGCTCCGCAGCGACTCTGGCGGCTACGTCACCACGTTCGGCGCGCTGCACCAGACGCGATCGCCGTGCCGACACGATCGCAATCTCCGACAACGCCAGGTAACCGTTGGCGATGAGAAGCAGCAGGAGGATGACGAGCTCGCTCGTAACGTGTGGCATGGTTGTGTGCCTGTCGGTAGACCTGAATCGTCGAGGTTGCGCCGGACCGCGTGCGGTTCCGCGCTGTCCTCGCGTGATACGCTCGCCTTGAATCGGCTCTCACGCCATGACGGCCAATGCATTCACCGAGATCGCCCTCATCGTGCTGGCCGCGGCGGCGGTCGGCGCCCTCGGAACGTGGCTGCGCCAGCCGCTGATCGTCTCCTTCATCGCCGTCGGCATCCTCGTCGGACCCGCGGGCGTCGGCCTGGTGACGCAGCACGAACAGATCGAGCTGCTCGCGAGCATCGGGATCTCGCTGCTGCTGTTCGTCGTCGGGCTGAAGCTCGACGTGCACACGATTCGCACGCTCGGCCCGGTCTCGTTGGCCACCGGGATCGGGCAGATCGTCTTTACGTCAGTGATCGGCTTCGTCATCGCGGCGGCGTTGGGCATGGACGGTCTGACGGCCACCTACGTTGCCGTCGCCCTCACGTTCTCGAGCACGATCATCATCGTCAAGTTGCTGTCGGATAAACGGGAGATCGACGCCCTTCATGGACGGATCGCCGTTGGTTTTCTCATCGTGCAGGATCTCGCGGTGATCCTCGCGATGATCGGCATCACCGCGATCGGAGGCGAGCGCACCGAGGGCCAGAGCCTCGCGGCGCACGCCGCCCTGATTCTTGCGAAGGGCCTGGGGTTTCTCGCGATCGTCGCCGCACTGGCGATCAAAGTGTTGCCTCGCGCCGCCACCCACCTCGCACGCACCCCGGAACTGCTCGTGCTGTCGGGCATTGCCTGGGCGGTCGTGCTCGCGGCCGCCGGCGACAGACTCGGCCTGAGCAAGGAAGTCGGCGCATTCCTGGCAGGCGCGTCGCTCGCGTCCACGTCCTATCGCGAAGCCATCGCCAGCCGGCTCGTCACGGTGCGCGACTTCCTCCTGCTGTTCTTCTTCATCGATCTTGGCGCGCGCCTCGATCTCTCCCTGCTGGGAGCGACGCTTGGCGCCGCACTCATCCTGTCGCTGTTCGTGCTGATCGGGAATCCGCTCATCGTCATGGCGATTATGGGCGTGATGGGCTACCGGAAACGTACCGGCTTCCTCGCCGGCCTGACGGTGGCCCAAATCAGTGAGTTCTCGCTGATCCTTGGCGCGCTCGGCGTGAGCGTCGGTCACCTCGGCGGCGAAGCGATGGGGCTCATCACGACGGTGGGCCTGATCACGATTGCACTGTCGACGTACATGATCATCCACTCCGGACGCCTGTATGCATGGGTTGGTCCGTGGCTCAGCATCTTCGAACGGCGAACTCCCTACCGTGAAGCCACGGAAGACTCGGCGTCGTTGCCGGCGGCCGACGTGATCGTCCTTGGGTTGGGCCGTTACGGCGGTGGGATCGTCCGGCACCTGCTGCTGCGACATCGTCGGGTGATGGGAGTCGATTTCGACCCGGAAGCGCTGGCGCGCTGGCGCGCAGAAGGCGTTCCGGTGCTGTACGGCGACGCGAGCGACCCTGAGCTCGTCGAGTACCTGCCGTTGAACGAGGTCAGTTGGATCGTCAGCACGGCGCCGGACATCGAAACGAGCCGCGTCCTGCTTCACCACCTGCGTCACCAGGGATACCGTGGCAAGGTGGCCGTCGCGTGCCGCACGGCTGAAGATGGGGACACGTTGCGTCTGGAAGGCGCCGCTGTCCTGCTGCGTCCGTATGCGGACGCCGCGGAGCAGGCTGCCGATGCCATCACGACCGCCGCCGATCGCCTGGGGCCACTCGCCACCGCGGCGCCTGGACTGCGAGAGGTGCGACTCGCGTCCACCTCGCCGTGGGCTGGTCAACGGATTGCGGACGTGCCACTTCGTGAAAGCTTCGGCGCGACGGTTCTGGCAGTCAGTCGCGGCGGACGTAGCGCCTTCAACCCAGGCCCGTACTTTCAGTTGTTTCCGGGAGATCGCTTGATCCTGTCGGGTAACCCGGATGCCCTCGACAAAGCAATCGAATATCTGATGCGCACCGATCATCCCAGCCAAGCGGAGCCGGCGGAAGACTTCACCGTGCAGGAGGTACACGTGGCATCGATGGCTGGCTGGGCCGGCCGCACGCTCGCTGCGCTGCAACTCCCGGCACGATTCGACGTCACCGTCATCGGCATCGCGACGGCTCACGATCGACTCGTCGCACCAGACCCACACCGACCACTATCGGAGAACGACCGGCTGATCCTGGCGGGGACCCCGCAGAATCTGCGGCGGGCGCACGAGGCCGAGGTGACGCCGTCCCGTGATGCTAGGCACGAAGGGTGAGAACCGGGCACGCGGCCCCTCGAACCACGTGATGCGTGTTCGAGCCATAGAGCATTAGATCGAGTCCGCCCCGTCCCTGCGCGCCCATCACGATGAGGTCGGCGCGGTGGGTGGTCGCGTACCCCAGCATGGCGCGATAGGCGCGCCCGATAACGACCTGCTCTTCGATTCGGCACCAGGTCGCATCCTGCTGTGCCGCCACCGCATGGACGCGCTCGCGGGCGTGGTCGATGATGTGCTGTCGCCCCTGCCGGACAGCCGCGTCCACATGTTCGCAGGGCTCCTCCGCATCCATGTAGTCGAGTGCGTGCAGAATCGTCACGCATCCATCCGCGTGACGGGCGAGATCGACCGCGTAATCCAGTGCCCTCAGCGATGATGACGAGAAGTCCACCGGGCAGACGATC
>VFYY01000117.1 GCA_016871375.1 Acidimicrobiia bacterium | reverse complement strand
ACGAGAACAACCAGTACGGATCGGCAGGTCAGTTCCAGCCCGGAACTGGGCGGGGAAATTAGGAATTAGGAATTCCGAATTAAGAATTCGACGCATTCCTACTTCCTAATTCATAATTCGTAATTCTTCTGGAGGGGACTCAAATGCTGCTGAGAGCACTGACGGCGGCCGCGCTTGCGGTGACGCTGTTCACCATGGGCGTCGCCGCGCAGAACAACGCGGGGGCGGTCGTCGCCGCCGCCTCGAAGGCGATGGGCGCCGACACCCTGAACGCGATCACCTACTCGGGCACCGCGCGCAACGGCGCGTTCGGCCAGAGCAAGGCGATCGGCAACCCGATGCACCCGAACAACGTGACGCGGGTCACGCAGTACACGCGCACGATCGACTTCGGCCAGGCGGCCAACCCGATGGCGCTCGTCTCGCGCGCCACCGGCCCGACGCAGCCGCCGGTGGTGCCGAACGTGCCGCCGCCGATGCCCGGCGTGTTCAACCAGAACATCACCGGCCAGCAGGCGAGCACCAACTGGGGCCAGGCGCTGAACATCTGGACGACGCCGTGGGGCTTCCTGAAGGGCGCCGCCGCCAACAACGCCACCGTGCGGCAGCAGGGCGGCCAGCAGGTGGTGAGCTTCTCGCCGGCGAACTTCAAGTCGCCGTCGGGGCAGACCTACACGGTGACCGGCTACATCAACAACCAGAACCTCGTCACCAAGGTCGAGACGCGCGTGGAGAACGCGGTCGTGGGCGACCTGCTGGTGGAGTTCGAGTACTCGAGCTACCAGAACCTGAACGGCGTCCAGGTGCCCGGGCGCATCGTGCAGAAGCAGGCGGGCCTGCAGACGTTCGACGCCGCGATCACCGCGGCCACGGCGAACCCGGGCAACCTCGCCGAGCTGCTGACGCCGCCTCCGGCGCCTGGCGGCGGCGGTGGCGGCGGCGCGCCCGCGCAGCAGGCAGCCGGTCCGGCGGTGAACAAGCTCGGTGAGGGCGTCTTCTGGATCGGCGGCAACTACGCGTCAATCGCCGTGGACATGGGCGACCACATCTTCCTCGTCGAGAGCGGCGGCAGCGACGCGCGCGGCCAGGCGGTGGCCGCGGCCGCCAAGCAGGCCATCCCCGGCAAGCCGATCCGCTTCGTCGTCAACTCGCACCCGCACTTCGACCACGCCAGCGGCCTGCGCGCGGCCGCGGCCGAGGGCGCGACGATCCTGATGCACCGCAACAGCGCCGACGCGATGGAGCGGCTGCTGTCGGGGCCTGGCACGCTCGGCGGCGACAGCCTGTCGAAGGCGGCCGGCCGCCGCGTCAACGTGCAGGGCATCGGCGACCGTGAGGTCCGTCGCGGCAGCAACGGCAAGGTCGTGGAGATCCACCGCGTCGCCGCGAGCGAGCACAGCGACAGCCAGGTGCTCGTCTACCTGCCCGCCGAGAAGCTCGCCTACACCGCGGACACACCGGTGGCAGGGATGCCGAACCCGAACCAGATCCAGGTGCTGCGATCGACGCTCGGGTTGTCGGACAGCCAGAAGCTGCAGTGGGAGCAGATGATCCCGTCGCACGCCATCAACCCGGAGCGTGCGGTGCCGCGCGCCGAGGTGCAGAAGCTTCTGCCCGCGCCGGCGACGAACTAGCGCGGTTTCGACTTCTTCGTAGTGTCCGGCTTCAGCCGGACCAAGTTGATCGGCACCGCCGTGTGTGGTCCGGCTAAAGCCGGACACTACGACGTTTCAGAAACCGCTCTAGGAACCCGCAACAAGAACCCGGAACCGGGAACCTGGAAACCAGGAACTGCTGTTCCCGGTTCCATGTTCCCGGTTCGTTCTCAGTTCGACGTTCAGGAATTCGGCGTGACGACGGTCGCGATCACGTCGCGTTCCGCGATGATTTCCCAGGCCGCCGCCGTCTGCGCGAGCGGATACGTTCTTCCCACCAGCGCCTTCAGGTTGATCTGCCCGGTCTCGGTGAGCCGGACGTAGCGTTCCATGTCCCGGCGATCGTTGGTCCCGCCGCCGGTGCCAGGCCAGTGATGCTTCGCGCCGTCGGCCCACTGCGACGCCGGCAGCGAGACGAACGCCGTCCGCGGATGGCCGACGCTGCACGTGACCAGCGTGCCGATCGACGAGCAGAGCTCCCAGCCCTGATTCAGCACGGTGACACCGGTCGGATCCGGGCCCTGCGGGTGGCGCTTCGGCGTCCACGTGTCGCCGCCGACCGCCTCGATGACGTGATGCGGGCCGTTGCGTCCGCCGCCCGCCCAGATGCGGTCGGTCCTCGGCCGCGTCATCTCGCGCAGGCGGGTGACGAGCTCGTCGCGGAAGCGGTCGCCGTTGCCCGGCGCGTTCGGAATCGGCGTCCGCCCCTTGTACTCGTTCGGATCGACCACGTCGGTGGCGCCGAGCTTCCGCGCCAGATCGCGGCGGTAGGGAATCGGCTCGACGACGATGATGCGGGAGGCGCCCTTGACCCTGGCGCCCATCACCGCGGACAGGCCGACCGGGCCGGCGCCGAAGATCACCACGTCGGAGGCGGGCTCCACCGGCGCGTTGGTCATCGTCATGCCCAGGCCGCACCCGCCCACGCAGGTGAGCATCGACAGCTCCGCGGAGGACACGTCGGTGAAGACGGGCGTCAGGTACTCTTCGCCCGTGATGGCCAGCTCCGACATGGCGCCGCGGCGGCCGAACACCGGCGTGTTCCCCAGATCCGCGATGGCGACGTCGGGCACGTTACCGGCGCGGCACTTGTCGGAGCGCATGTTGAGGCAGTTGTAGCAGCGGCCGCAGGACGCGTGCAGGTTCAGGACGACGCGGTCGCCCACGCGCACGCTGTTGACGGCGGGCCCGACGGCCTCGACGATCCCGACGCCGCCGTGACCGACGATGGTGGCGCCGGCCGTCTCGGGGACCCGGTCGTCGTTCTTCAGCACCTGGTCGATGCTGGAGTAGCAGGTCTGGGCCGCCTCGACGCGCAGCAGGACGTTGTTGCCCGTGAGCGCCCGGGCGGTCAGATCGATGACCGTGGGCCGGTTCTGGTTGTATTTCACGAAGGCCTTGAACCGGCGGCCGGCCTGGGTGTTGGTGGTGATGGCCGGCGCGCCGCCCTGGGCGGACAGGCTGGCGCCCGCGCCCAGCGCGGCGGCTCCGGCGGCCTTCAGGACACGACGACGGGATACACGGGACGATGGCATATCGGGAAACCTCCTCCGCATGCCGCGGAACAGTACCGCCTTCGTTTGCGGAAGTCGTGAAATTGACGTGAGGAAACGCTGATAATTCCCTGCTGGCCTCCCCCAGCGGAGTCGGGGGGCTGCGAAAGTCTACAGGAAGGAGCGCACATGTGCGATCAGGACCATTTTGAAGAGGACCTCGAGAAATACACCGTGACCCGCCGCGAGTTCGGCGCGCTGGTCGGCGCCGGCATGGTCATGATGCTGCCGCGCGTCGTGAACGCAGTGGACGTCACCGAGGCCGACGTGACCATCAAGACGCCCGACGGCACGGCCGACGCCTACTTCGTGCACCCGGTCACGGGCGCCGCGCCGGCGGTGCTGGTATGGCCCGACATCTTCGGGCTGCGGCCGGCGTTCCGGCAGATGGGCAAGCGGCTTGCCGAGTCGGGCTACTCGGTGCTCGTCGTCAACCCGTTCTACCGCGTGAAGAAGGCGCCGACGGCGGAGGCCGGCGCGAAGACGCCGATCCCGTCGCTGATTCCGCTCGCGCAGGCGCTCAACGAGACGACGCACATGACGGATGCGCGGGCGTTCATCGGCTGGCTCGATCAGCAGCCGTCGGTGAACCGGAACCGCCGCGTCGGCACGCAGGGCTACTGCATGGGCGGCCCGATGGCGCTGCGGACGGCGGCGGCGATGCCGAACCGCGTGGGCGCGGCGGCGTCGTTCCACGGCGGCGGCCTGGTGACGGAGATGGGGAACAGCCCGCACCTGCAGGCATCGAAGACGAAGGCGAGCCTGCTCATCGCCATCGCCGAGAACGACGACATGCGCGCGCCGAACGAGAAGAACGTGCTCAAGGAGACGTTCGCGAAGGTGAACCTGGCGGCGGAGATCGAGGTCTACGCGGGCGCCGCGCACGGCTGGTGCCCGCCCGACTCGCAGGTCTACAACCAGCCGCAGGCCGAAAGGGCATGGACTCGTTTGCTCGCGCTTTATCAAAAAGCGCTCGCGTGATGGGAGTCGCTAATTAGAAATTAAGAATTCGGAATTTCAGAATTCCTAATTTCTAATTGCGCGTCGCTGAAAGGGCGCGGGGCGCGCGAAGCGTCCCGCGTCGATCGTCACGTTCGGCCGGACGTCCTTCAGCACGATGGTGTTCTGGCCGTCGGTCCACGTGACGACCGTGCGAAAGGGGAGCTTCACGCCGGCCACCTCGCGGTAGTCCGAATAGTCCACCTGCGTCGGCACCGTGCCGACCGACGTGCGGTTCCACCGCACGGTCCGGACCAGCAGCCCGTCCTCGTCGAAATAGAAGTTCACGGGCAGCTCGCCCGGGTTGGCTCCCTGCAGGACGTCCACCGGCTCGTCGTTGACGATTACGCTGCTCACGCGCCACTGCGCGAAGGCGGGCCGAATCGCCGCGGGGAACTGGACGATGGCGTCGAGGCGCGCGCCGGCGAGGTTGCCGCCGGTGAGCGGCAGCAGCGGCAGCGGCCGCCACCCCTCTGCCGCCCAGGCCTCGCGGCCGTCGAACGTCTTCACCGCCTCGCCGTCCGGCATGCGCACGACCGCCGCGCGCTGATTGGGGGCGCGCGCGAAGATCTCGATCGGGACGTCCCCGCCGCCGGTATTGAAGCCGCCGTAGGTGCCGGTGGCGGTGTAGCTGGTGAGCGCGGCGGCGCGCTGGGCGCCGCCGACGGCCTGCATGAACCTGTTGAAGATCTCGTCCACCGACGTCGTGCGGCTCGGGATGATCTCCATCGCATTGGGATCCTCGACGAGCGCGCCGTACTGGAGCGCGAGGTTGGGCACGTTCTCCGGCAGCGGCTTGGCACGGTGGCACGTGAAGCAGCTGACGCGCGGCTGCCCGGCGAAGTACATGCGATTCAGGTTGGCGGTCATCGCGATCATGCCCCGCGCGCGCTGGATGAGCGGCGTGGCGACCGCGAACGCCTCGCGGTTCGAGGCGATCTCCTTCGAGTGGCAGCTCGAGCAGTCGTAGCCGAGCGCCGCCGCGAACATGCCCATCGTGTCCATGAACTCGTCGACGGGGATGCCCTTCAGCATCTGGACGTTCTTGAACACGGTTTCGGCCATCTGTGGCGCCGGAGCCTGCGCCTGGGTAGCGACCGCGGCGCTCAGGACGAGCGCGGCGAGTGTGAGCACGATCCTCATGACACGGCAGCCTAACACACGATAGACTTGTGCGGTTTCGGAAAGGGCACATACGCATGACGGAGGTTCTGGCCTCGCTCCAGCAGAGCGGGTTGTCGGTCTGGCTGCGCGAGTCGGAGTCGATCTGGGCGCTGCCGACCATCCTGACGGTTCACACGCTCGGGCTCGGCATCCTCGTGGGCGCGGCGTTCGCATTCGACCTGCGCGTCCTCGGCATGGGGCGGTCGATTCCGCTCGCGCCGCTCGCCACGCTGTTCCGCATCGCGTGGTTCGGCTTCTGGATCAACACGGTCACCGGCGTGCTGCTGTTCATGTCCGACGCCGTGCGCAAGTCCACGTCGCCGACCTTCCTGACGAAGATGGCGTTCGTCGCGCTCGGCGTGGCGACGCTCGTGCTGCTGAAGCGGCACGTCTACGCACGAGACGCGGGCCAGGACGGCGCGAGCAGCACGGCGAAGATGCTGGCCCTGGGCTCGATCGTGATGTGGTGTGCCGCGATCGGCGCCGGGCGTCTGCTCGCGTACGTCGTCGAGTTCTGAGACGGGAGCCCAGGTCATGGCCATCGAAACGCTCTTCAACGTCGCGCACCTGCACCTGCTGCTGAACCACGTGCCCACGGTGGGCTCGGTCATCGGCGTCGGCCTGCTGCTGCTGTCGCTCGTGCGCCGCAACGACCACCTCAAGCACGCCAGCCTCGAAGTGTTCTTCATCGTCGCGCTGCTGACGCTGCCGGCCTACCTCACGGGCGTGGCGGCACAGGACGCGGTCGAAGGCCGCGAGGGCGTGACCCAGCAGATCATCGACCGGCATCACGACGCGGCCATGGTGGCCTTCCTCCTCATGCAGCTCACGGGCGCAGCGGCGTGGGTCGCGCTGTGGCAGTTCCGGCGCCGGGGCCATCCCGCCGGCTGGTCGGTGCCCGCCGTGCTCCTGCTGGCGGTGCTGACGCTGGTCGTGACGGGACGCGCCGCCACGCTCGGCGGCGAGATCCGCCACCAGGAGATTCGCCTCGAGGACGCGACGCCCGCCGTCCCCGGCGTCGGCTGGCTGACGAAGGACGGCATCCAGCGGATCGTGACCGAGAACCCGTGGGTCTGGCCGGCCGCCGAAACGCTGCACTTCATCGGGCTGTGCGTGGTGGTGGGCATCCTCGGCCTCGTGAACCTCCGCATGATGGGGTTCATGAAGGCGATCCCTTTCGCCGCGCTGCACCGGCTGCTGCCCTGGGGGCTGCTCGCGTTCGGCGTGAACCTGCTGACCGGGATGCTCTTCTACGTCGCCACGCCAGAGCAGTACTCGATGAACGGCCCGTTCTACTGGAAGATCATCTTCCTGATGCTGGCCGGCGGCGACTTCCTCTATCTCACCGTCAAGGCGAAGACCTTTGCGCTGGGGGCCGGTGAGGATCCGCCGGTCTTCGACAAGGCCATCGCGGCCACGACGGTCGTCCTCTGGCTCGGCGTCGTCTACTGGGGCCGCATGCTGCCCTTCATCGGGAACGCGTTCTGACATGTCGCTGCAGGCTATCGTCGCGCTGGTCGTCATCGCCGCCATCGTCGTCGTCGGCGGCATCGGATATCTGCTGGACCGGAACGCGGACCCGTCGTAAGGGGAGCCCATGAACCACGCGGAGCGGGGGCTGCTCATGGACCTCCGTCACGCGCTCCTGCACCTGCACAAGACGCTGCTCGACTGGGAGCGCGTCGGCTACGAGCGGCTGCACGGCCGCGTGTCGAGCCAGCAGCTCCTGCAGGCGGTCTTCGCCGACCCCCAGTTCGTATGGCTGCGGCCGTTCTCGGAGCTCATCGTCCACATCGACGAAACCCTCGAACATGAGACGCCCGAGGCGCCTGCCGACATGCCGGCGATTCTCGACCGCGCGCGCACGCTGGTGACGCCGGCCGAACCGGCCGACGCGAGCGCGCAGCGGTACCGCGACGCGCTGCAGGCCCATCCAGACGCAGTGCTCGCCCATCGCGGGGTCACGGTGCTGCTCAAGCCGCCCAAGCCCCATTGACGCCGCCCGGTCGCGGGCGTATAAGGCAGTCACTACCGTCGTCGTCTCCCATCCTCCGTCGCCGGCGCGCACTTGTTCGTCTTCAGCGCCCCTCGACAAAGCTCGGGGCGGGCCTGAGCAAAGTCGAAGGCCGAAGGGAGAGCCACGTATGGGCAGACTGGTGCGGACCCTTGCCGCCCTGGCCGGGGTCGTATTCATCCCGTCGATCGTGTTCGCGCAGGCCGCCATGTCCGGGACGGCGAGGGACGCCAGCGGCGCCGTGCTGCCGGGCGTCACCGTGGAAGCCGCCAGCCCGGTGCTCATCGAGAAGGTGCGTGCGGTCACCACCGACGGCAACGGGCAGTACCGGATCGTCGATCTCCGGCCCGGCGCCTACACGGTGACGTTCACGCTCCCCGGCTTCAACACGTTCAAGCGGGACGGCATCGAGCTGACCGGATCGCTGACTGCCGTCGTCGACGCGGAGCTGCGCGTCGGCGCGCTGGAGGAGACCATCACGGTGACGGGCGAGGCGCCGCTCGTGGACGTGCAGAGCGTCACGAAGCAGGCGGTGCTCAGCTCGGAGATCGTCAATGCGATCCCGAGCGGCCGCAACTACTACACGCTGGGCGTCCTCATCCCGGGCGTGAACTCGAGCAGCAACGACGTCGGCGGCAACCTCGGCGACACGATGGGCAGCCTCACCGCGCACGGCAGCAAGGCCGGCGACCAGCGCATCACGCAGAACGGGGCCACCGTCATGACGCTGCAGACCGGCGGCGGCAACATCGGCGGCTCGGTGCCGAACGTCGCGGCCGCGGCGGAGGTCACGGTGGACTCGGGCGGCGCGTCGGCGGATCTGGCGACCGGCGGCGTGCGCGTGAACTTCATCCCGCGCGACGGCGGCAACACGTTCCGCGGCAACGCGTTCGTGACCTATGCGAACGAGGACATGACGAGCAGCAACCTGACGCAGCGCCTCCGTGATCGGGGGCTCGCCCTCGTCAACAACATCAAGGAGAACTGGGACGTCAATCCCGGCTTCGGCGGGCCGATCAGGCGCGACAAGCTCTGGTACTACGTGACGACGCGGTACCAGGTGGCGAAGAACTACTCCGCCGGCATGTTTCACAACAGGAACGCGTTCCTGCCGAATGTCTGGACCTACGAGCCGGACCTGAGCAAACCCGCGTTGTCGCTCGACGGCGACTGGGAGGACGCGCAGATCCGCGTCACGTGGCAGGCGAGCTCGAAGCACAAGTTCGCCGGCACGTGGGATCAGAACTGGTACTGCCGGTGCCCGAACTCGGTGAGCGCGACGCTGTCACCCGAGGCGGCCAACGACCGGCGCTTCCCGGTGCAGCGCCTCCTGCACGGCGAGTGGTGGTCGCCGCTGACCAACCGCGTGCTCGCCGAGGTGGTCGCCTTCCACCGCACCGAGCGGTGGGGCAACATGCACCTGCGCACCGCCTCGGGCGGCGGCTCGATCGGCACCTCGCGCGGCAACTTCGATCACATCACGGACTCGCTGTTTGCGAGCTACCCGTCGCTCATCGGCGTGACCGAGCAGTCGACCGGCCTGCGCTACCACGGGCCCGACGGCACGTTCAACAACACATGGGTGCCGAATTACTTCGTGCGCGGCGCCGTGTCGTACGTCACCGGCTCGCACACCATCAAGGTCGGCTGGAACGACACGTGGGGCTTCCGCGTCGCGCGGACCTACGACCTCAACCCGATCCAGTACCGGTTCAACAACGGCGTGCCGAACCAGATCACGATCCGCGCCACGCCGTACACGCAGCGCGACGAGCTCCATCACGACATGGGCGTCTACGCGCAGGACCGCTGGACGATCGGCCGCATGACGCTCAACGGCGCGCTCAGGTTCGACTGGTTCTACAACACCTATCCGGATCAGCAGCTCGGGCCGGCGCCGCTCGTGCCGAACCGCAACTTCACGCTGCCGGGCGAGCCGAACCTGAACTGGAAGGACCTGACGTTCCGCAGCGGGTGGGCCTACGACCTGAACGGCGACGGCAAGACCGCGCTCAAGGTCGGGTTCAACAAGTTCCTCGCCGGCCAGGCGCTCGGCGGCATCGCCTCCAACACGAACCCGGTGGGCCGGCTGGTGCTCAACACCACCCGCTCGTGGACGGACGCGAACCGCAACTTCGTCCCCGATTGCGACCTGACGCTGCCGGCCGGCAACGGGGAATGCGGGCCGATGGCGAGCAGCGCCTTCGGCACCAGCCAGTCGTCCGAGGTGCGCGACCGCGACCTGCGCGAGGGCTTCGGCAAGCGCCAGTACAACTACGAGCTGTCGTTCGGCGTGCAGCGCGAGATCCTGCCGCGCGTGTCGGCGGACGTCGCGTTCTTCCGCCGCTGGTACGGCAATTTCACGGTCACCGACGACCTGAACCTGTCGCCGGCCGACTTCGACGTCTTCAGCATCAGCGCGCCGCGCAATTCGCTCCTGCCCGACGGCGGCGGCCAGACGCTGAACGGCATCTACAACCTGAAGCCGGCCGTCTTCGGCCGTCCGCAGAACAACAAGGTGACGCTGTCGGACAACTACGGCAAGCAGCTCGAGCACTGGAACGGGTTCGACGTGAACCTGCAGGCGCGGATGGACAACGGCCTGCTGCTGCGCGGCGGCGTCGGCACGGGCAGCCGCATGACCGACAACTGCGAGATCGTGGAACGGCTGCCCGAGATGCTGCTCAGCGCGCAGAATCTCGGCGACGCCAACAACAACGTCTGGTTGCCCGCCCAGTGGTGCCACCAGGAAGAGCCGTGGCGGGCGCAGTGGAAGGGCGTCGGCATCTACACGATCCCGCGCGTGGAGGTGCAGATCGCCGGGACCTTCCAGAGCATCCCCGGCGGGCTGCGTCCGGCCAACTACAACCTGTCGTCGGCCGAGGCCGCGCGCACGCTCGGCCGGCCGCTGGCCGGCAACGTCGCCAACATCACCGTCAACGTGGCGGAGCCCGGCCAGGCGTACGGCGAGCGCATCAATCAGCTCGACCTGCGCTTCGGCAAGATCCTCCGCTTCGGCCGCACGCGCAGCAACGTGAGCCTCGACGTCTTCAACGCGCTCAACGTAGACGCGGTCACGGCGCAGAACAACAACTACGCCACGCTCTGGCGCCCGACGACGATCCTGCAGTCGCGGTTCTTCAAGGTCAGCGCCCAGGTCGACTTCTGAAGGGGGGGGTAGGGCGGGTAGGGCGGGTAGGGCGGGTAGGGTTATCCTATCCGCCCTTTTTCCTTGCCCACCCGCCCCACCCGCCCCACCCGCCCCACCCGCCCCACTCGCCCATGGCCGCTGCCGGCGCTTCTTGTCGTCGCCGGTCTCGTCGTTTACGCGAATAGTCTCTCCGGCGTCTTTACCTTCGACGACGTGGCGTCGGTGGAGGAGAACGCGTCGATCCGCAGCCTGGGCGCGGCGCTGTCGCCGCCCGAGCGCGGCGAGCCGGTCGCCGGGCGGCCGGTCGTCAACCTCTCCTTCGCCATCAACTACGCGCTGCACGGGCTCGACGTCCGCGGCTACCACGTCGTCAACATCGCGATCCATATCGGCTGCGCGCTTCTCCTGTTCGGATTGGTGCGCCGGACGGGCGTGGAGGAACGTGTTGCGTGTGCCGCGGCGCTCGTCTGGGTCGTTCATCCGCTGCTGACGGAGGCCGTCAACTACATCTCGCAGCGCACCGAGCTGCTGATGTCGCTGTTCTACCTGCTGACGTTGTATGCAAGTGCCCGTGCCCATGCGCGTGTGGGGGCCGGCTTCAGCCGGCTCGCCGTGATCGCCTGCGCGCTGGGGATGGCGTGCAAGGAAACGATGGTGACGGCGCCGGTGGCCGTCGTCCTGTACGACCGCGTGTTCCGCTACGCGTCGCTCGAGGATGCGTTCCGCGCGCGGTGGCCGCTCTATGCAGGGCTCGCGGCGACGTGGGTGCTGCTCGCCGCGCTCATCTGGTCCGGCCCGCGGTGGGAGAGTGCGGGGTTCTCGACGGGCATCTCCGTGTGGACCTACCTGCTCAACCAGACGGTGATGCTGGTCGAGTACCTCACGCGCGCGGTGTGGCCGGTGTCGCTCGTGCTCGACTACGGCGAGCCGCGCGCGCTGACGATCGGCGACGTCCTCTGGCAGGGCCTGCTCGTCGTCGCCCTGCTCGCGGCGGCGGTCGTGGCGCTCGTGCGCTGGCCGCGCGCCGGATTCGCCGCCGCCGCCTTCTTCATCATCCTCGCGCCCACGACGAGCATCGTTCCGATCGCCACGGAGGTGGGTGCCGAGCGGCGGATGTATCTGCCGTTGGCCGCGCTGATCACGCTCGTCGTCACGGGGACGGCGTCCGTAGGGCGGGCCTGTACGGCCCGCCGGATGGCGCCCTCCGTACTCGTTGCCGTCTGTCTCGTGCTCGGGGCGCTCACCGTGCGGCGCAACGTCGATTACCGCGACGAGATGACGCTCTGGCGGCAGACGCTGGAGCGGTATCCGCACGCGCGCGCGCACAGGAACTACGCGACGCTGCTGAAGCGCGCCGGCTACAAGGAGGAAGTCATCGCGCACATGCGGCAGGCGCTCGAGGGGCATCCCGAGGGGCGCTACGCGCTGGGCTTCGAGCTGTACGAGCAGGGGCGGCTGGAGGAGGCGGTGGAGGAGCTGCGGCGCTTCGTGCGCGAAGTGCCGGGCGATCCGTTCGTCGCGCAGGCGCGAAACATGACGGGCGAAGCGCTGATGACGCTCGGGCGCTACGCGGAGGCCGTGGCCGAGTACGAGTCGATTACCGCCGCGCAGCCTCAGCGCGGGGCCGCATGGTCGAACCTTGGCATGGCACTCGCGCGCACGGGGAACCCGTGGCGGGCGCTCGCGGCCGTGCAGCGCGCGGTAGAGCTCGAGCCAGGGAACGGCACGTCGCGGGCGAACCTCGCGGCGCTGCTGCTCGAAGCCGGCGACCCGGGCACCGCCGTGCCGCATGCGGCCGAAGCGGCGCGGCTGAACCCGTCGAGTGCCTCCGCGCGCTTCCTGGCCGGGCTCGCCCTCTCCGAGGTGGGACGAACGGAGGACGCCGCCGTACACCTGCAGGCGGTCCTGCAACTGGACCCCTCGAACGCCGACGCGCGCGCGCTGCTCGCGGAGCTGGAGCGTCGTAGAATTCGCTGACCGTGGCCAGGAAGAAGCGGGGTCAGACCCCGGTGACGTCCCGTTCCGGGGTCAGACCCCGGAACGAGGCGACTCAACGTCTTGAGTCGGCGCGTGTCAGGGTTGCGCCCGCGGCAGCGGTCTGGCTCGTCATCGCCGCGATTCACGTCACTCTAGGCGCCACGATCGACGGCACGGCGCTGCGAAGCGAAGGGCTCGGCATTGTCGCGCGCGTGAGCCTCCTGGCGTTGGAGCTGCTCCTGCTGGCCACCGCCGTCGGCGTCCTCGCCGCGATTCGCCGCGCGCTCGGCGTCTGGTCGTGGCCGGTGATCGCCGCCGCGATCCTGCTCTACACGGTGAGCTGGGCGGCGTTCTGGAACGCGGGGGTGTTCCTCGACCGGGCGGCGTTCCTCTTCTGGGCGCCGCAGCCGATCCAGGTGCTGCACTGGGTCTACCCGCCGCTCATCGCCGGCATCTTCATCGTCACCGCCGCCGCCTCCCTCCTGCTGGCGGGTGTCGTGCCGCGCCTCGCCGCGGCGCTGCCGGGTCATGCGCAGCAGCGGCTCGTGAAGGTCTCGGGCGTGGCCGTGATCGTGTGCGGCCTCGTGGCCGCGCTCGGCACCGCGCTCTACGGCGGCGGACGGCAGGCGGATCTCGGTCAGGCGCTCTCGTCGTTTGCGCTCGCGCGCGATCAGC